>NZ_CP036261.1:4898568-5220723 GCF_007741475.1 Rosistilla ulvae
CATGGCAATCCCTTCCGATTTCAGTACTCAGTGTTTGAGCCACTGAGTATAGAAAGCCAAGTGAAATCGGACAACGAGGACTGACATCGCGCACCGGTGGGAACCGTGCGCTCCAGAAAAAGCCTGCTTTTCAGCCCCAGGCGGCCCCAAAGCATCTCGTCCTGCCTCCAACCGATCCTCTCGCCCCAATTTGTTCTCACACCCTAAGAAAGCGATACGCTCGCGTCGTCTCCGACCGGGGAACGAGAGCCGTTCGACGCGAGCGCATCGAGAGGTTCCCATCGTGCGCCCCCTGCATTAACAGATGGCTTCGAGTTCGGACCGCTCTGCACCACTGGCCGCTTCGACTTCAAAGCTGCTAGCGATTTGGCCGAACTCGCAAAATGTCTCCAGGTTGCGGCGAATCGAATCGGTCAGCTTTTGACCGCTGGCGACCACCAACTTGCCCCCTTCCAAACGCACATCGGCTGCCAGAACCATACCTGGCCGCAATTCTTCCAACGACACCGTTCGCCGCGCACTTTGGCACAAGCCCGATTCAACCTGCTGATGCAACGCTTCGAGGACATCGGGATCGTACAGTTCCGATTGGGTCTGCAGTTTGGCTAGCGCCGCCGCAGGATCGGACAACTGTTTCAGCGCGATCTCAAAATGGAGTGCCGCTTTGAGCACGCGAGCCCCGATGGGAATGTCGGCTCCCGCGATGTCGTCGTTTGGCAGTCCGCTGCCATCAAAACACTTTTCTTGATAGGCGACGATGGCGGCGACGTTTTCAAGCCGCGGAATCTCTTGCAACATCGCGCGGGCAACCGATGGATGCTGTTCGTAGGCACCCCGCTCTTCATCCGGAACAGGCTTCCCTTCGAGCATACATTCAAGCGCACGTTCAGACAGCGAAACACAGCCTAGCGGGAACAGCATCGATGCGATCTTCAAATCCCAGATGCTTTCGAGCTGCATTTGATCGCCGATCGCAAGCGCGATCCGTTGCACTTGGCTAACCCGCCCAAAAGCCAACGGATGGACCAACGAGAGGATTGCGCACAGCACGGTGACGCTCCCTTGCAACGTCCCTTCAAGCAATTCGCGTTGTCCAGTCACCAATTGGTAATGATCCAAGCCCTCGCGAATCGCCCGTTCCAGCAGTTCCCGCGGACAGGGCTTCGACAGAAACCGGGCGATGTTCCCTTCGTTGACCGCTTGGATTGTCGCCTGCAGATCGGCATATCCCGACAGCATGATCCGCACCGTGTCTGGGGTCACCTTGCGGACGTGGGTCAGCAGTTCCGCCCCGTTCATTTTAGGCATCCGCATATCGGACACGACGACCGCAAACGGATTCTCGGGATCTAACAATTCCATCGCTTCATGGGGACCGTTGGCCGTTTGGTAATCGAGCACCCCGTCGAATTGGCGCGCGATACTGTTCAACACTTTCTGATTATCATCGACGAACAGGACTCGATAGGTCATTGCATTATTCCTTGTCAGTGACGGCACTACGCCAAGCATTCAATCTTCCTGGTAGGCCTAACTTCGCAAGCAAGGCTTCACATTGTTCGGTCTCTGCATCGGACCACGGATCGAAAGATTCGTGCGCGATACAATCGGCAGCACAGACAACCGCAGCGGTGGTCGGGTGATCGGTGCGACATTCCGCGGGGCGGCGGTGGTGCGCCACCGCTTGAACGATCTCATGAGGAAGCCCCCACAACCCCAGCAAATACCCACCGAGGTTGTCATCTGCTACCTCGCTGATCTGCGGTTTAGGTTGCCAAAAATGGCGACCGCCAGAGTTCGATCCGGCGCCGACCAACGCGGGCTGCGAATCGACATGGCTGACCGAAACCAGTCGGCCGATATCGTGCAACAACCCGGCGGTATACGATTCCCGCTGGCATTGCAAATTCAATCCCTCCAGCCGGGCGATCTGACAACCGATTCGCGCCACTCGCTGGGCGTGGTCGACGTATTGCTCGAAACAAAACCCCGCGATCTGTGGAATTTCAATAGGCGTCAAATACTCCAACATCGAGACCAACGCTTGCATCGCTTCGATCCCGATCGCTCGAGCCGCTTGCGTCGCACTGAACTCGCTCCCATTGTTTCCGAACATCGCCGAATTCGCTAACTGC
Source organism: Rosistilla ulvae (assembly GCF_007741475.1). Taxonomy (NCBI): domain Bacteria; kingdom Pseudomonadati; phylum Planctomycetota; class Planctomycetia; order Pirellulales; family Pirellulaceae; genus Rosistilla; species Rosistilla ulvae. Next base: position 4,900,704 of record NZ_CP036261.1, read on the forward strand.
AACGTCTTCGCAGTCAAACCTGGATCGCAAGCGAGCAATCCGCCAACCTTTTGTATCGAACCATGCTTCGAATTCACCTCTGCCACAATCCGTTCCAACATGCCTGGCGTGCTGGGCAGAGAAGAAATCTCGCCAACCATTCGATGCGCTTGGCGACTGCCGTATGTCGATCGAATCGAATCGGTCCGAGCCAGCACATCGCGGAGCGTTTGCGCATCACATGGTTTGGATAGGAATTGATGCATCGGCAACACGGCGCGGTACATCGTGTCGCGATCGGCCTGCCCCGACAAAATAACCCGGGACGTTTCCGGATGGTGACGACGGACATGATCCAACAACTCCGCTCCATCCATCCCTGGCATCCGCATGTCCGTCACTAAAATATCAACGCACGCCCCCTGCAACGCGTCGATCGCCTCGCGACCGCTCGGTGCGGTTCGAAAGTCCCAATCGACGTCGGCACAGTCCAGCATGCGACTGATCGCCCGCAGGATCTGCGGCTCGTCGTCCACAAACATCACTCGCATCGTTTGCCCCTAAAATCGGTTCCCGTTCATCTCTTTGCTATGGATCGCCGCCCAGCCGCCCCTGGACATTGCTTCACTGTTTCTAAACGTTCTGTTGCCGCCGACGTGCCGAACGACTCGTGCCCCAAAAAACAACGGCTGCCCCAGCAGAACCTATTGCGATTCGTGGCCTTCTAGACGCGATGCGCTGGCAATCGAGAATCGACGGATCATCCGGATGAGAAATCATGCTAAGCTGGGTGGTCGGCGAAATCCGCCCTCTGAACGCCCAACCTATTCACACGATGAACTCCAACGCAGACCGGGGTTCGCCCCCGGGCTGTCCAATCGACACTTGCCCACTCGAACTGCCCAAACATCGGCTCTAGCAGTAACACACCCAAGCATAGAACACCTATACTTGCATCAACTTTGCTTTCCAGGAAGATTTTTCAGAATCGCGGGCAATCCGATCGACGCCATCTGCGGCGTGGGGACCAGCCCTGCGGATTGAATCGATTATCTCGAAGGCCCACCCTCCGCGAGCGATAAAGAGACACTTGGCGGATCGGTGGAGGTAGGCACAGCCGAAACGAGCGCGGGCTGCGGTGAAGACCGACGCCCCTTGGAACCCATTGGGATGAAGAAAAAGGGGCGCGGTAAGGCGGGACTATTTTTGCAACGCTTGCTTTTGCAGCGAGACCAATTGATCGATCCCTTGTTTTCCCGACGCCAACAACTGCGTCAGTTGGTCGTTATCGAAGGTCGCCTCTTCGCCGGTCCCCTGCAGTTCAACAAATCGCCCGGCACCTGTCATCACGATGTTCATGTCGACATCGGCAGCGGAATCCAGGCGGTAATCGAGGTCCAGGTAGACCGTGTTGTCGATCACGCCGGAGCTGATCGCCGCGACGTAATCGCGGATCGGGCCATCGCCGATTTGCGAACCAGGCAGGGCCGATTCGACGGCATCGACCAACGCGATGAATCCGCCGGTGATCGACGCGGTTCGCGTACCACCATCGGCTTGCAGGACATCGCAATCGATGTTCACCGCCAGTTCGCCGAGCGCTTCGAGGTCGACGACAGCTCGCAGGCTGCGGCCGATCAGTCGTTGGATCTCGGTCGTCCGCCCGTCGACTTTGCCACCCCGATCGCGTTGCTTACGCGAGGAGGTGCTGTGAGGCAACATGTTGTATTCGGCAGTCACCCAGCCCTTGCCCGATCCTTCGCGCCACTTCGGCAGCGATGTCGAGACCGACGCGGTGCACAGCACCACCGTTTCACCACAGCGATACAAGACGCTCCCGGGGGACGACTTTAAGTAATGGCGTTCGATCGAAACTTCGCGGATTTGGTTTGCGGGGCGATCCATGTCGGGCGGTCCAGAAGCAGGGGCGGAAAAAGGAGAAACAGAAGCTGGGAGTGCGATGCCGGCGTTGGCGCTACCGACTGCCAAAAGCGAGATCGGATGATCGGGCTGCGGAATTGAAAAACCCAACGTATCCGCGGCGGACACGTTGGGCAATGTGGTTCATCGAGAGGGCAAGGCGCTCGCGTTTAAGCGGGCGTCGAGCACAACTTCTCGAGCTCATCTTTACCGACGCGGGCGCAGAAGTCGCCGAGCGTTTCGCTCTCTTGTCGGTAGTTCTTGTACGCGGTGAAGACGCTGACCAAAGTCGATGGGACTTCTTCGGTAGGGACCAAATCGCGGAAGATGAAGTTCAATCGGTTCCCCAACAACGCACCTCCCACAAACACGGTGTACTTACCTTTCGCTTTACCGACCAATCCGATGTCGGCGTTATACGGGCGAGCACATCCGTTAGGGCATCCGGTCATTCGGATCGTGAAGGCGTCTTTGTCGAGTCCCAGTTTGGCCAATGGAGCTTCGAGTTCGTCGATCATTTGTGGCAAAGCTCGTTCGCTTTCGGTGATCGACAAACCACAAGTCGGCAGACCGACACAGGCCATCGACCAGCGGCGAACCGTGCTGACCTCTTCGGAAACCGGAATGCCGTGCTTCTTGAGGATCTCGGTCAGCTTCGGTTTGTCTTCGGGAGCGATGTCGCAGAGGATCGCGCTCTGATGCGAAGTCAAACGAATTTCGGGCTTCAGTTCGCTGCAGATTTCGCGGAAGCAAGCCTTCCATTGGCGTTCGGGGCCGTCGGACAGACGGCCGTTTTCGACGTTCAGGCCATAGGACCACGTGCCATCGCCTTGGTCTTGCCAGCCGATGTGATCGTCGAAGCCGTGAACATCGTCTTCGGTGCAATCGTCCAATGGAGCGCCGAGATGCTTCTCGACAGCGTCGCGGAATTTTTCGATTCCCCACTCGGCGATCAAGTACTTCAGACGAGCGACCTTGCGGTCGGCCCGGTTGCCGTTGTCGCGTTGGACGATCACAACAGCTTCGGCGACCTTCAGGACATCTTCGGCTTTGACAAATGCCATCCGTTTTCCCAACGCCGGGAAGGTCTTCGCTGCCGATGGGGTTGTGCCCATGCCGCCACCGACGGTGAAGTTGTATCCGATCACCTTGCCATCGCGAACGACAGCGATCATCCCCAGATCCTGGGTATAGACGTCGATACAGTTGTCCTCGGGCAGTGCGATCCCGATCTTGAACTTCCGCGGTAGATAGGTCTTGCCGTAGATCGGTTCGACTTCTTCGGGCGACTTCTCGTCCTGCAGCATCTGTTTCTCGCCCGTTTCATCGTCGACCAACCAGCATTGGCGGTAAGAGATCGTGCGTGGTGCCAAGTGCATCGCCAGGTCCATCGCGGTCGACTGGATCTGATCGTGGATGCTGTCGCTGCGTTTGGCTGGGCAACACATCACGTTACGATTGACGTCGCCGCAAGCAGCAAGAGTCGACAGACCACACTCGTTGATTCGCGCAATCGTTGTCTTCAGATCGGTTTTCGGGACGCCGTGCAACTGAATCGCCTGACGCGTGGTCAGCTTCATCGTCGAATTGCCGAATTCGTCACAGAGATCCAAGTGAGCGAGGAATTGTTCCGAAGTGAGCACGCCCGACGGGATGCGGGTGCGAATCATGAACGAATAGGTTTTCCCGCCCGGCGATTTGCGGGAATCGCGATCGTCCTGTTGGTACGTGCCGTGGAACTTCAACAACTGCAAATCGCCTTTGCCAAAGTGATCGGTGTCCGCTTGCAGTTCGTCGGGGATCGTGCCGCGAAGATAACGTGATTCGTCCTTAAAACCTTCGACGGGGCTCAGCTTGGGAGCATCGGTGGACATTGAGCGGAGATCCTTAATAACAGTTCATTGCATGCCAAAAGTGGCAGCGATTTCAGATTGAGTTCAAAGTGACACTGTGTCACTTGTGTCAACTATAACGATTTAGACATTTTTTGACCACGCCGGTTCGCAGCCCCACCGTTGGCGGAGAAGGATCTCGATAGTGTAGTAGACGATCGTGCGTCGCATCCTTTAAGCTGCCACTGCGTACCCGCAGCCCCTTTGATTTGCTGGGCGCTGAGGGCCTGCAGCCCTTCCAATCATCCATTTTTTCGAGCGAGCAAACTCCCGTGACAGCAAGAATTCTCGATGGCAAAGCAATCGCTGCGGAGATTCGCGGCGAGACGGCTCAACAGACCGCAGACTGGATCGCCAAGGGCGGAAAGCAGCCCTGTCTGGCCGCCGTCTTGGTTGGATCAGACCCCGCTAGCGAGGTCTATGTTCGGAACAAGCAGCGGGCGTGTGAGCGAGCCGGTATCGACAGCCAATTGCATCGCTTGGATGCGTCGACGTCGCAGGCCGAACTGATTGCGGTGGTCGAGCGTTTGAACAACGATCCCCACGTCGATGGAATCCTTGTCCAGTTGCCGCTGCCGGCTGGGTTGGACGAGCGCGAAGTTCTCGACGTCGTCGCCCCGATGAAAGATGTCGACGCCTTCAGTCCCGAAAATGTCGGTTTGCTGGTCCAAGGACGCCCTCGATTTTTGCCCTGCACACCGCACGGCGTCGTGCAGTTGCTGAAGCGTTGCGAGATTCCAGTTCCCGGCAAACATGTCGTCGTGATCGGTCGCAGCGATATCGTCGGCAAACCGATGGCGCTGCTGTTGGCCGCTCGCGACGGAAGCTGTGGCCCCGAAGCAGCCAATGCAACAGTGACGATCGCCCATTCGCAGAGCGATGATTTGGAAGGAATCGTCCGCAGTGGCGATATCATCGTCGCTGCCGTCGGCCGACCTGAAATGGTTCGCGGATCGTGGCTCAAGCCCGGCGCGGTCGTGATCGATGTCGGCATCAATCGCGTCGGCGATCGCTTAGTCGGTGACGTCCACTTTGAAGAAGCGAGTGCCGTCGCCAGCGCAATCACTCCGGTTCCCGGTGGCGTCGGTCCGCTGACGATCGCGATGTTGTTGCAAAACACGTTGATGGCCGCAAAACTGAAAACCGGCGAAGCGTGAGCTCGCGAAACGAGCAGCCGCGGAAACGCCCGAATTGAAACCCAGGGAACTTGGTCGAGCGATGTATTTTGAAGATCCGATGCCCTTCGATTGCCAGTGTGGTCATCGAGGACATTACCCGATCAGCGAACTGGTCTCGCTGAACTCTCAGTGCACCGCCTGCGGATTTTCCCTGAAATCGCTGGGCCGTTCGATCCAGCAGACGCTGAACGTTTCGCACGCGTGCAGCAAGATCGCTGTCATCGCCGTCGAATTAGAGCTGCAATGGATGGTCGAATTCGACGATCCCGAGTTGGAACAACTCCGCACCGTCGCTGACTTTGCCGGCTTGTTGGCCGCCAAGGCTGCGGAGCTTTCGCCCGCCGAAGCTCTCGACGTCGTGCTGGATAAGCTCGCGGCTCACGAAGCCGATGGCGGCGAATCGATCTCCGCCGAATCACGACTCCGCGAGCTGTTTCGCGTCTGCTAGATCAATTGATTTTGATCAGTTCGACGATGAAGTGCAGCGTCGCACCGCCGGGAATTGTTCCGCCGGCTCCCGCTTCGCCGTAGCCCAGGTGCGAAGGAATTGTCAATTCGATCATTCCTCCTTCGTCGACCAACTGCAGACCCTCGGTCCATCCGGGAACAACTTGATCCAAGCGGAAGGTTGCCGGGGCGCCGCGCTTGTAGGAGCTATCGAAGATCGTTTGGTCGTCCAGCCAGCCTCGGTAGTGGACTGTCACTTCGTCGGTTGTGACCGGCTTCGCTCCGTCGCCAGCACGCAAGATCCGATACTTCAGACCGCTTTCGGTTTTCGTGAAATCGGTGGGGGCATCGGGATCGCGCGGCCCCGGCCCTACAGAGCTACCAGCGCCAGCGCAGGAGACGCAGGCCAAGATCATGGCGGCACAGGCCAAAGTGAGCGGGGCTTGTGAGAATTGCAGTCGGGTTGTTTGGTGATTCATCAGCAATTTGCAAGGTTTTAATAGTTAGGGTGTATCGAGTCGCAAGTTCCGCCGCCGATTTGGCAAATCCAATGGCTCAAGTTCAGCGGCGAGCCCTTTATTCAGACTCGATTGTCTCGTTCTTTTTCCTCGGGCGAAAGTCGTCTTCGGTAGGCTCCGGCGGCAGCGGGCGACTGTCGCCGCTGCGAACCTGCAACGCGGTGCGTCGAATCTCACCCAAGGTCTTCCGCGGCATGCGGCAATGAACCGTGATCACCTCCGATGTCATCTCGCGCGACAACACCTCTCCCTTGGCACTTAGATAAGCTTGCAGTTTGCCATTGGCTGGATCGATGTCAACGTGCAAATCCAAAAATTCACGACTGAGGGCGTCGCCGACCGCCAGCGAGAGTTCTTTTAATCCGATCCCTGCCTTGGCGCTACAAGTCAGTGCATTGGGATACCGATCGACGATCCGCTCCAGCAGCTGTCGCGATTCGATCGCATCGATTTTGTTCAGAACCAGCAGCGTATCTTTTTCTTCGATGCCGATCTCTTCGAGCACCTTGTAGACAGCGTGGATTTGATCCAGCACCGCCGGGTTGCTGGCATCGGCTACGTGCAACAACAACTCCGCCTGCCGGGCCTCTTCCAGCGTCGCCTTAAAACTGGCGATCAAGCGGTGAGGCAGATCGCGGATGAATCCTACCGTATCGCTCAACAAAACCGGGCCCCAGCCGATCAGTTGCCAGCGTCGGGTTCGCGTATCGAGCGTCGCAAACAATTTGTCGGCCGCTTCGACATCCGCTCCCGTCAACGCATTCATTAACGTGCTCTTGCCGGCGTTGGTGTAACCGACCAACGAAACCGTGGCGTTGTCGCTGCGGGCGGCTACCTGACGCTCGCGCCGACGTTCGACCTTCTGCAGCGATTCCCGCAGTTCATGGATCCGGGTTTCGACCAATCGGCGGTCGACCTCCAATTGAGTTTCACCCGGGCCACGCATGCCGACGCCCATCGATTGACGCGACAGGTGAGTCCACATCCGTTTCAGCCGCGGCAGCGAATATTCCAGCTGAGCCAATTCGACCGACAGTCGAGCTTCATAGGTCTGGGCATTGGAGGCGAAGATATCCAAGATCAACTCGGTTCGGTCGATCACTTTGGTATGCAGCGCTTGCTCGAGGTTGCGTGTCTGACCTGGATACAGATCGTTGTCGAAGATCACCACGTCGGCTTCAAATTGGTCGATCAACCCTTTGAGTTCGTTGACCTTTCCCTTTCCGATGAACGTCTTCTGGTCGGGCTTCTCGCGTCGCTGCACGATTCCACCGACGACTTCGGTTCCGGCCGTGGTGGCCAAGCCCGTCAGCTCGGCCAGCGGATCGACCTCCGATTTGTGGGCAGGCAGTAGCAGACGGACCAGCACACTCCGTTCGCTGGCTAAACTTTCAATTCGTTGCTCGTCTCGCACGTGTTGTTTGTATCCTTCAAGGAATGGTGATGGGGGCGGCACTCGCATCCCATCTTTCAGTGTAACGCAAGCTGTGAACGATCACCGCTTGCCGATCTTCGCCCCGCAGGGCTGTTCCGTATTTTTTCCAGTTTCAGGTATCAGCCGCCACGCGTTAGCGTCTGGTTCTCCACGCAACCGGACGCGAACGCGTGGCGGCTGATGCACTCTCGGGCGCACCCAATACGACTTGCCTATCATCACCGACGGTTCGGTGTCGATCGGGCAGCCGAGTTGGAGTGCATCTCGCGCCGCGGCGGTTTCTATTTTACTTGCAAGCCTTGGTATGCCTTGTAGTAACGATGCCCGAATTCACGCATCGATGCGGCGTCGAAGTGGACGTTGTCGCTTTTCGGCGTCAGCCCATCGCTGGGCACAAAGGCGGTGAAGGGGACCGATTCGGGCAGACCTCGATGCGCAGCATCGACCAATCGCTTCGAATCGCTCCATGGCCGATCGGGAAACTGGCCGAGTTGTCCAGCCAGGAAGGGAACCTCAGGAGCTTGCAGGTCGGCGCGGAATCGAGCGATCAGATCGTGAAGTTTTTCCTGGTAGCCCGGTGCGGATGATTTTCCCGCATCCGATTCTCCCTGGTGCCACATGATTCCTTTTAAGGTTCCCGCTGGGAGCGCCAGTTGCGTTCGCGCTTGGCAATCGTCCCACGGATGCGACTTTGTCTGTTTGTGGAACCCGCCCGGTTTCCAGACGTTGATCGACGATCCGCCGACGGCGCAAGGGATCAGGCCGACGGTGACGCCGGGGTGATCGGCGGCGTAGTCCAACGCAAAGGTCTTCCCGAGCCCAACGCCCGCAATTCCTGGCTTATCAAAATGCAGCGGGTCTTTGGCCGGAACCCATTGGTTGGCTTTGTCGAACATCAACACTCGCGGGTCCGTCTTTTGGTCCTCAGCGGTTACCTTGCCTCGCCCGGCCATGTTCGATTGTCCGACCAGCAGGAACAGATGGAACTGCTGTGGATCTTTGGGGACAACAGCCGCGGGGGACGCCTTGTCCGATGCGGGATCTTCGCCTAATGAAGGAGCCGCGCTCGTCAGAAGACAGCAGAGTCCAAGGGCAAGTGTTGAGAAGAGTCGACGCGGCAGAGGCGTTCCGGTGAGCGGGGTGGGGATGATTGAAGTCACGAGCGCTGGAGTTCCTGTGAGTAGACGGGCTGGAAGGCGGGGACATTGTTTAGAGACAAGTTAGTTTGATTGACGCAAGTCGAGTTCCAAGATCGCAACGTCCAATTCGCGGTCGAACTTGTCTCCGACACCATGCATGATACCAACATCGCGGAACCCAAACCTGTGATGCAACGCGAGACTGGCTTGATTGGAGGCTTCGACTTTCGACAGCAGCACGCGGTGTCCGATCCGATGGGCTCGGTCGATCAGCGCGGCAAACAGTGCTTTCCCGACGCCCTGGCCGCGAAAAGGCTCACCGATCCAGACCGACACTTCGCTGGTGCGGTGGTATCCGCCGGCGGTCAGCGACCAGGGAGAAAGCGAGGCCCAGCCCATCAACGCCGCCGCCGGGTCTTCCGCTGCCAAGACGGGAAACGCGTCGGCGGTGTGCAGTTGCCACCACGCTTGCTGTTGCGCGGGCGACAGCGGATCCAATTTGAAGGTGTTGACGCCGGTAAGGATTTCGTGATTCAAAATCTCGAAGATGGCATCCAAATCCGATTGGACCGCATCGCGAATGAGCATGGTGAGCTTGCCGTGAAAACCTCCGAACAACGAAACTGCAGTTCGTTGTTCGTCTCAAATTAAAACGGCTCGACCACTTCGAGACCACCGCGAGTCAGCAATTTGTACCACAGCACGGGATCGATTTCCAAAGCCACAAATCGGACCGATCCATCGAGCATTGCAACGTGAAAGCCGCCGGGATGATGGCCTCCCAAACCGCCAAGCGGATCGTTGGCGTCGTAGGTCCAATCCTCTGGGGCGGTCCAATCGACAGCCAACTCAGGCGAAGTCTCCACAAACATCACGGTGTTGCTGGTTCCATCGATGATGTCGCGGAAGCGGAGCGGATTATCGGACAACATCGACAGCCCTTTGCCCAGCGGGACTTGGTAGGCTGTTTTGCCAGGAACCTGAGGGCCGCTAGGGCAAGCAAACAAGGCGGGCATTCGCTCGGCCAAGGGGAGATTGTGCGGACTGTTCCATGGCTCGTCGAGCCGGAATTGCGAATACAATTCGTTCTGTTCCAGATACGGCAGCAACGCCACGCGCCAGCTGAGCAGCGGTTTCCCCTGTTTGTCGACGATGTTCGAAGGCAGCTTTTTATGCGTGTCGTGATAATTGTGAACCGCTAACGCAAGCTGCTTCAGATTGTTTGAACAGGACATTCGCCGGGCCGCTTCGCGAGCCGCTTGGACCGCGGGCAGCAGCAGCCCGACCAGCATGCCAGCCGATGCGACGTCGACCTGAATGTCGGAGGTGTTGATCACGATACTGCGGCCCTTGGCTTTGGGGCGGATCATGTCGAACAGCGTGTTGGTCAGGCGGACACCATAAGCTCGCATCGAATCGGCCACCGGGCCCTCTTCATTCAACAGTTGTGGAATCGATTGCAGTAGCGTATCGCGACCGTATAGACGCGTCCGCTCGATCACCAATTCCATCTCTTCGGCCGAAACATCGTCGCTGGCGTTGAGTGTCATGTCGCCGGCGAAACCTGTTTCAGCTGCATAACGCAGTTCGATCGAATCGAGCAGCTCGGGCAATCGGCTCAAATCTTGCAGCTCTTCGGGTGCTTGCAGCAACGCCTGATTCACAAATCCCGACAAGACCGGCCGGATCGGTTCGACCACGATCAGCGCCTGAGCCTGTCCGTTGTCGACGGTCTGGCTGACCAGATGCCCCAGCGGGCCGCCGGTGATCCGATCCGACAACATCTGCGTGACGAAATATTCGGTACCAAAGATCAATTGCGTTGGACTGATTTGATGCAGGACGGCGTTGGGGGGCGAGTTGGGGATCGTATAAAAAGTCTTTCCATCGACGTCGCGTTTGTTCTCGCGGTCGATCACATTCGGATTCAGGCTTTCGATCGCGATCGGTTTGTCGAGCGTCGCCACGACACCAAACTCAGGACCGCCAGGGCCCGGCATGCCAATTACAAGACGAACCGTCAGTACATCGATCGGGTCGATCCCGACGTAGTGTATGCCGGCCGCCGATGCGACTTCGATCGGTGCCAACCGCATCGCGGGATCTTGCAGGATCGCTCGCGGATGGATCTGGATCATCGCGATCGCTTCGCCTGGAATGAACTCTTTGGACATCCGGCCATCGCTGGCGGGTTGTGCGACGGCGATTGAACCGAGGCCGGATAGCAAACAAAATTGAAAGAAGATCGAAAACGCAGCACGATTCATCACATCCGCCTCGGCGTGAAAGGGTTTCAGAAAGAGGAGAAGAAGCGGTTATAAACGATCCCAAACGCGATTACTACGGTTTCGCGGGCTCGCCAAAATCTTCCCCTAGCACCTGCACTTCGGGACGCATTCGCACGTCGCGCCGCGCCGCGGGAAGCGACGGATAACGAAGCGTTGCAACGACCACGGTTTCCGCCTGCACCTGGGATGCCTGTGGCGATATCTCACAGCCCGACATACCACCAGCGATCCGTCCGATCAACCGCACTTCGCCTACCGGAAACTGCGTTTCACTTAAGACGAGCCGCATCAGTTGCTGCGATTCCTCGGGGACATCAGCCCCCAAAGCGACAGCACCAGAGATCGATTGAAATTTCAGTTCCACCGACTCGCCAGCCACCAGCGGTCCCAACGGCGCCGATTCCAGATCGCCCTGATCGCTGCGACGGACGACGGTGACGTCCTCCAGCTGCCAGATCGTGTCGTTCCGCAAGGTCGCTTGATCCTCATCCAGCGAGATCGCTCCGCCCAACGCAACCATCTGTTCGGTATGCAGCAATTGCGTCTTGTTCGAAGGCACGTTGATCCCCTGCACCTGGACGCCTGCACTAAATCCCGACCGAAAGCGAATCTGTTGTCCTGCGTCGGATCGCGTGCCACCGCTCATCGAGACCGGCGCCAACAGAGCTTCCCGGGTATCGAAATTCGCTTCATACGTTGTGCTCAGCGAGTTATACAACGCAAGATACCGGGTCAAATGCCCGCGATCATGTCCCCCTTGGATTTCCAACAGCGCGATCTCGCTGCGACTGCGGGCGAACCCGATGTCCAATTGCGCCTGGCGCGCGATCCAAATCGCACCACCAGCAGCGATCACGGGAACCGCGATCCAAGCCCACTCCAGCCGGCCCAACAGACGGAAGATCGTGTAATTCAATGGCACCAAAATCGCCAGATACCAGATCAAACTGTTGGCGACAAAACGAGCCGGTGGAATCGAAATCCCCGCTGCTTGCTGCAAGTGGTCCCGAGCGACTGTCGAGACGCCGCTTTTTTCGTTCCAGGCACCGATGCCACCAAGCACATGCGGATCAAACCGTTCGCTGATCCAAGTCGTTTTTGTAGGTCGAGTCGTTCGTGAGCCCTCGATCGCGGCAGCCGTGTCGCTCAATAGACTCAGATCGCGGCTGAGTATCCGCAGGCCCGAGACCAATTGCGGATTGCGGGTTTGCTTTTCCAGATCGTCGGCAAAAACCGTCTGCACCCCAAAATCCAACGGCCGGAAATCGCGCGGTGGACGGCGCAACAATGCTCCATTGTAAAACCCCGACGCGGCAGTCCATTTCCGCAACCAACCCGACGTCAGATCGAATCTTGTAATCACGACGTTTCCCCGACCGCTGTTCCTTTCGACCACCAGATCGTTGGTTCCAGCAACTTCACGGGCCCCGTCTCGCTTCGCGCCGCCAGCCCCCGGCATCGAATCGACCGCCGTCAATTGGTCGATCACCGCAGGCGTGGTGTCGGCGACCGTGGAGCGTTCGGAATCGACAGGCACCTGCCAGGTCTTCAGCAACGGCGCGAGCTCCGATCCGCTCAATTCGCTGCTGCCGGACGCTTCGATCGGCAACAGCGTCTGCAGTGGCGTGCCGCGAAAACTGGCTGCCGAGGCGGGCCCATTCACGATCACACGTCCGCCCCACGCGACCCAGTCGAGCAAGGCTTGCTGTTGATCGGCGGTCAGCGTTTCCGGACTCAGATCGTCCCACAACACATACGCGATCGAGGTCCATTGCAAAACGCTGTCCGGAACCGGGATCACGCCGTCGGTGTCTGGGGCGACCATTCGATAGTGAACGTTTTGCTCGCTATCGGACAGGTCATCCGATCGCATCCGTTGCCAGTCGTCATCACCGAGATAAGAAAATTCGGCCGGACGCGATGTCAGCACCACGAAGTAATACTGATAGGCTGGCATTGTATTGACTCGCGACTGCATGCCTTCCAACATCGCCCCCTGGCGGGAAACAAACGAACTCTGCAGCACGCTGCCGCGTTGTGCCTCGCCGGAATGAGGCGGCATGTACAGCCGCAAATCGAATCGTTTCTGCTGCCCTTTGGCAAGAGCTGCCGGACGCGAGAAGACCAAACTGTAATCGGTGTTGCCAACGGGCAACGGTCTCCTGTCGGCAGCCAGCGGTTCGATGTCAAGCACTCCGCGGTGATCCTGACGTGTCGCTTTAAGATCCTGGTACGCTGCCGTCCAATGCGCGGGCTTGACGTAGCTGAGGGGCGAATCTGCGTGGCCTGGCATCGTCCGCATGATACCGACAGCGATCTCGGGTTCGGCCGGATTCTCCTGTGGGTCGAGATCGTCGGTGCGCCGACAACCGTCACAACCGACGATGGGAAGAAAACACAGCAACAACAACCAGAATCGGAGTGCGGAACAGGTCAGTAGACGACACTGACCATGCGACTGGCGCGGTATGATGATCGACAAATGGGAATCCTCGTCGCAGCGGACGGCGCGTTTGGACGCAAGGTCGAGAACGACCTACCAGCCCATCACCATGTTCGATTCGATGACCTTCCGCGCGGCATCCAGATCGGTCCCGGTTTGATTCATGTACAACCGGATCGCATGCACTTTGTCACCCGACGATTTTGCCAAACAATCGCGGGCCGTCACACAGGGATCCAATGTCGTCGTGGTGGTCAGCCCGAGGGCTCCCTTGGAAATCACCCAACTGTCACGAGGCCGTTTGGTCATGCGAATCACCGCATCGGTCGGGTAGGCATCGTCCACCACGGCCTGCGCCGCATCCTCATCCGCTGCCCACGTAATGATGATGTGGGCATTGGTTTCAATTTCAAACAACGGCATCAAACTTGTCTCCGGGAACCATCGACCGACCAAACCAGCGGGAAGTAATGTCCCATGATATCGCGGCCTGGGCATCGAGTGCAATCAACCTGCACCCAAGCGGTAAACAACTTCAGCGAATCCTCGCGGCAAATCACTTGGCCAGGACAACGGCTGATTCGGCCCCCAAGACCGCAGCGGCGCAAACGTCATCCGATGGGTGGGATACCGGGCAGCACACGCCGCCACCGCTACAGTTTCGGCACTGGGCTGGGATTCTTCACGTCGACGATCGGCGTGTGATAATCGGCCCGCAAATCGACACCAAACCCGCGTGCTAGCTCCCATTTCGCCCGCGCCGCCCAAGGCGAACCGGGATGCGTCGAAACGACTTCGTTAAACAACACCTTAGCCCGATCGATATACGGCTTGGCGTCTTCGGTGCGAACCTTGCTGTTGGTATAGATATCCCAATGCACAAAGACCTTGCCCCCCTTCATTCGCGGGGCCGTCTTCGGATTCTTCAGGAACTCTTCCAACGCGACACCGTATTCGTACACCCGCGCTTGGTAGGCGATCAATTGAGCAAGAATGATATCGTAGTTGGCTTGCCAACGCGGATCGGCTTCTTGTTCGCGGAGCTTCTTGCCCTCGAGCAACGTCTTTTCCGCTTTGGCCATGTACTGCAGATGCATCTTCGCTTTTGCCTGCTCCTGCCGCACTTGCTGAACAAATTCGGCCGGTTTGGTCGAGAATTCGACGCGCAATTCGACAGCCTGCTGAGCCCCTTTCTGGTGCGGATTCAAATCTTGAATCACCTGCCAGATCAGCGTCCGCAGCGGGAACTGTTTGCGATCCGAAAACGCTTCGACCCGCGCTCGCAGATCGGGGCGATAGGGACGCAAAGCGTCTAGTTCGTATCGTTCCTTCTGCGTCCCAACGAGATTCGTTTCGACACTGGGCAACATAAAGAAGACACCGTTGGTTTCACGCGCCATCCGAGACTGTTCGTACGGGCCAAACCCGCTGCTGAATGCGTCGTACCGACGTCGGAAACCATTGGTTTGCAATTGTTCCGGAAAGGCGGTCTCGGGGCCGCGATCAACCTGCAACCAGTGAGTCCGTTTGGTTTGCGGGTGATTCCATCGGATGTAGGCATATGGATAACCAAAGACCGCTTCGCGGCCGAGCACAAAGATTTTGCACTTGGCTGCCTTGGCGACTTCGATCGCCTTTTCCATGTAGACGTCGTTATTGCCCGAATCACCACTCTCATCGGTAACCAAGATCAACGCCATCTGGCGACCGCGGCGGGCCAGATCGCGATAGGTCGTGATCGCCGTTCCGACCGCGGCACACATCATTTCCTTCCCGCTCTGATCGACCGGCACTGCATCGATCGCTTGCCTCACTTTGTTGCGATCGCTTGTCGGTTTGTGCTGGGTATGATCGATAAACCGCTCGCCATAACTGGTCACCGCGGTCAACAGCGCATCGCTGCCCGAGCCAACACGATCGTCGAGTCCCAGTTGTTCGTAGACGTTGTCGATACGATCGCGGATCTCTTTTTGATCGTCTTTCATACTGCCCGATTGATCGAAACACCAAATGGCCAAGACGGGCCCCTTGTCGATCATCCAGATCAATTCTTGAGAGATCCGATCGATCGCTTGTTGATAGCTGTCGACGATATCGCGAGCTTCCCCTTTGACTTCGCCGTCGGGAACCGCAGCGATCAACGACATGCTGTTGGGCATCGCCACGGTGGGGGCGTCGATCGATATTTTCGAGGTGTTCGCCTTGGCAACCAAAGTCTGGTCCAGAGCCGGTTTACTGACGGCAGCAGGCGTGTTGCTAGTCATTCCCATCGCGGGGGCGGCGGTGAACAAAGCAACGTTTTCGGGTTGAACGATTTCGACTTCGGGCTCCAATTCGATCTCGACGGGCGGATCTTCGACCGTCGGCGTGGGGACAACCAAGATCTGAGAGATCACTTTGACCGGATCCTCGAAGGTGATCAGAGCCAGCGACAGCAAGATCACCATGTGAACCAAAGTCGAAACGCCGGTGGCCCCGAAACCGTGCAGCATGCCGCGAAACCCAGAAGCCACCGGCAAGCTATCGGTTCCGTCGGACGCCGGCGTAGCCGCGCTGAACTGCTGGGTATTTTCCATCGCCAATGCCTCGGTTATATAAGCTGCGGAACAGGTATCGCGTCGATCGATTGCGTCGACTCGAAAGTGCAAATCGACGCCCCTCCGATTGTAGCAGAACTTAACCGGCGATGAACAATCTCTTCACCTGGATCCCCTAGAAAACTCGCTGTGCATCGATACCGCACTGAACTGGCGGCCATCTTCCTCTGGACAGAACCGCCACACCACAAGACCACCTCCGCTTAGAGAGGCAAACTGGGGCAAGATTGCGGCGCAGCGAAATTAGGCAGCGACATCTCGCCCTACGGCAACGACCTGCCAACATCACAAGGAAACGCCCACAGTCACGTGTCGACGCTCTACCCGTTGCGACTTGCAAAATGGATTTGCCTCGGACGAATTGACGCGCGCCTAGCCCGACGTTTTGAAACATGCGAGAATACAGAAGAACTGGAGTTCCTAACCTGCACTGAGGCGTGAAGCGATGCGTGTATTACTGGCAACCGACCGATCGGAGTCTTCGGATTCGGCGACCGACTACTTAGAACATTTGCAATTTGTCGAACCGATGGCACTCAACGCGATAAGCTGCGTTCCGGTAACTGCATCGGTTGGTTTTTCTGGCCTTCCGCCGGTCGTCCAATCGGTGATGCAGGAAGAGGAATCATTGCTTCGCGAGCACTTGGGTTCGGTCTGTCGACGATTCGAGAATCGCGCCGAATCGACCGAACAGAACCTGGTCGTCGGACCTCCAGGCTATGAAATCCGCAGCGAGGCGGACAAATGGAACGCAGATCTGATCGTGATGGGAGCGCTCGGAAAATCGATGATGGAGCGGGTCGTGCTCGGCAGCGTTTCCGATTTCGTCGCCACCCACACATCCAGCAGCGTGCTGGTCGTTCGCCCACCGAAACCGGAACTTGCCGAAGAACCGCCGCGGCGAATCATGATCGCATTGGATGGATCCGAAGACGACAAACAATTGGTTGAATTCCTACAATCAATCCGCTGGCCAACCAACGCGGAACTTCATCTGGTGCATGTCATCGAAGACCTAACGCTGTATCGCCAGGACTTGATCGAACACATGGATCAGCACTGGAAACAGGAACGCGAGACCAGCGAACAACATGCCCACGAGATCCAGAAGACCACCGAAGGGGCGGTCGCTTCGTCCAAGACCGCTGTTATCGTCAACGCGCACGTTGGTGAAGCGTTGGTCCAATATGCCGATCGACACCAATGCGATCTCATAATCGTCGGCGATCACCATCGCAACTTCTTGAATCGCATGTTGTTGGGCAGTGTTTCTCGTTTCGTGCTGCGATACGCCCACTGCAGCGTTGCGATCGCTCGCCAAAAACCGACGCCCGAACCAACGCCATCCAGCTAGCGATTCAAATTCGCGTCTCGCGCTTCGAACCTCCGCATCCGCAAGCCGCATGTAGACCGCGCCCACCTCTCTCGACCGGCGCGATATGATTCGCTTGGGCCGATACGGGGAAACAAAAAAAGGACGCGTCGGCCCATCGCCGTCGCGTCCTTTTCGATTCAATTCATGATAGATGCGCTGGGGTGGGGCTTACGCCCGTTCTTTGCGTTTCTTGCCTTTACCGGCGCCAAACGACTTACCACCTTGCCCCTTGGAAAAACCGGGCTTGCCGCCACCGGCAAAACCCTGACCATTGCGTTTCCCCTTAAACTTGCCCTTACCAAACTCTTTGCGTGGGCCGCGGTTGCCTTCAAATCCGCCTTCGCTTTCCAAACGCAGACGCAATTGTTTTCCCGAGACCCAAGTGTTGGCCAACGTGTGGTAGATATCGCTGGGCATCCCTTCGGGCAGATCGATCGTGCTGTAACGATCGTTGATCTGGATCGGGCCGATGCAATCGCCCGCGATTCCCGCTTCATTGGCGACCGCGCCGACAATGTTGCCCGGTTTTACACCATCCTGCCAACCGACCTGAATGCGATAGCGAGTCATGCCTGGTTCGGGCTCGCCCAACTGACGCCCTGGGCGACTGTTGCGACGCGGACGATCGGAGCGATCGAACGAACCTTCGTCAAAACGATCGCGGTGCCCCCGTTCCTCACCACGGCTAGCACGTTCCTTCTTGGGACGATCCTTGGCCAAGAACGGACGCCCTTGCTGTGCCAATTGAGCCAACGCCGCGGCGATCAGCTCCATCGGTTTGTTGGTTTCTTCGGCATATTCGGTCAACAAGTCTCGGAACATCGTCAGGTCTTGATCGCCGATCATCGCCGTGATGCGTTCCTTGAATCGCTTGACACGCACCGCGTTGATATCCTTGGAGCTAGGCAAATCGATAATTTCGATCTGCTGCTTTGTCGCTCGCTCGATCACTCGCAACTTGCTGCGCTGGTTGCCAGACAGAAAGATGATCGCTTCGCCGCTGCGGCCCGCTCGCCCGGTCCGGCCGATACGGTGCACATACGATTCGCTGTCGTGAGGCAGATCAAAGTTGAAGACGTGGCTGATCCGTGGAACATCCAATCCGCGTGCCGCGACATCGGTTGCAACCAAGATATCCAACTTGCCCGATTTCAGCTGATCGATCGTCCGCTCACGCACCTTCTGAGGCATGTCGCCATTGATTGGCGACGCCGCCAGCCCCTGACGTGTCAATTCTTCGGCGACCGTGATCGTCGCATCGCGTGTTTTCGTAAAGACGATCACACCGTCGGTCTCATCGACCTCCAAGATGCGAGTCAAGGCGTCGACCTTGTCGCGTTGAGCAACAAAGACAGCACGCTGCCGAATCGAATCGGCGGTCATCGTCTTCTTCTTGATCGTGATCGTCGCGGGATCATTCAGGTAACGGTCGGCGATCATGCGAATTGGAGTTGGCATGGTTGCCGAGAACAACGCGATCTGCCGTTCTGCCGGAGCATGCTTGAGGACAAATTCCACGTCCTCCAAGAACCCCATGTTCAACATTTCGTCGGCTTCGTCCAACACCAAACACCGGATCCCATCCAGCTTCAACGTGCCGCGGTTGATGTGATCGATTACACGGCCTGGCGTACCAACCACAACCTGCACTCCCCGACGCAACTGTCGCAACTGGGGCTCGTAATCCTGGCCGCCATAGATTGCACAGACGCCGAAGCCCCGAATGCACGAACCATAAGTTGAAAACGACTTGGCTACCTGAATCGCCAATTCGCGAGTCGGTGCCAATACCAGTACCTGCGGGGTGGGCGAGCGCAAATCGACCTGCGAAAGGATCGGCAACGCAAACGCGGCGGTCTTGCCGGTGCCGGTCTGCGATTGTGCCAACAGATCGCGACCCTGCAACATATGAGGAATGATCTGGGCCTGTACCGGCGTCGGCTTGTCATATCCCGACAACGCCACTGCCTCCTGAACCTCGGCACTCAGCTCGAGATCAGCAAACATTGGATCGCGCGGCTTCTCTGGCTCTGCAACCGGCACGGGCTTGCCATTGTCCGATTGTGGCTTGCCATTTTTTGATTCGGGCTTTCCGTGGGCCGCAACTTCTTTAGCCGCAACTTCTTTAGCCGCAACTTCTTTAGCCGCAACTTCTTCAGCCACAACTTCTTTAGCCACAACTTCTTTAGCCGCAACTTCTTCAGCCACAACTTCTTCAGCCACAACTTCTTCAGCCACAACTTCTTCAGCCACAACTTCTTCAGCCACAACTTCTTTAGCCGCAACTTCTTCAGCCACAACTTCTTCAGCCACAACTTCTTCAGCCACAACTTCTTCAGCCACAACTTCTTCAGCCACAACTTCTTCAGCCACGACTTCTTCAGCCACGACTTCTTCAGCCACGACTTCTTCAGCCACGACTTCTTCAGCCACGACTTCTTCAGCCACAACTTCTTCAGCCACGACTTCTTCAGCCACGACTTCTTCAGCCACGACTTCTTCAGCCACGACTTCTTCAGCCACGACTTCTTCAGCCGCAACTTCTTCAGCTACGACTTCTTCAGCTACAGCAGTTTCAGGCAAGCAAACCGACTCGATGGACTCACCGTTGGCTTCGGAGAGAGTGGCTGGATCGAGCGTTTGGCCATCATAGGCTAGCGATTCAACAGCGACCGAATCGGTGATCGGTTGGGAGTATTGAGCCAACAGAAGTTCGACGGCAGGATCGATTGGCGTCGAAGCTTCGTAGACAAAAGTGTCGTTAAATGCAGCGTTTGCTTCGTCGTACGAAGCTTGGTTTTGGTCTTGATTGTTTTCAGATTGCATAGATTCAGACATAAGGCTTCCATAGAGGGATCGGATCCTGCCGGATTGGAGTGAATTTGGGCAGGAATCAGTTGTCGCAACGGAGTCGGGTTAGACGTAAGCGACACTGCTTCACCTTCGATGGAGCGATCGATACAGAAGTTGACTAAAGATCGCCAATGGCTGCGGGTTAGACCCATCATGCCGGTGCTTGGCGCGTCATACAATCTGTCATCGCAAATGCTGCCGGAACCAAATGAAATGGCTTGGGCTGCTTGATGGAAGACCTCGTCGCTAATCGAGCCGCGATAGGAATACCATGATCGTTGGCATCCGCGGGGGTCAACGTCTACTTTCGCTTGACCCATCAAAGCCGTGCAGTTCTTTGAGGCTCGATGTTGGCAGGCAGTTTACCGCACGACGGCAAAACGCGATAGGAGTAAAATTGCCAGGATCGCTCAAGAGGTAGAATCGGATTCCGTTGCCTGGTCCTCTTTTCCGCGATATTGATCCAACCGGCGATATAGGGTCCGCGCACCGATCTCCAACACCCGCGCCGCCTCTTCGCGATTGCCGCCGGTCAATTTCAGCGTTTCCTCGATCGCCCAACGCTCGATCTCGGCCAGCGGTTTGCCCAGCAAATTCATATCGCCGCTCAATTGCCCCGAGACCGCCTGCTCATCGATATCCGCCAATTCGGGGGGCAGGTCATCCAAATCCAGGACCTCATCGGTATCTAAGACGACCATCGTATCGACAAAATTTCGCAACTCGCGGACGTTCCCCGGCCAGTCGTAGGCGAAGAACCGCTTCGTCACCGCTGGGGAGAAACTAGCGGCCGGTTTGCCGTGACGCTTGAGGAATTGCTTGCGAAAATGATCCATCAACGGAATGATGTCGTCGCGTCGCTCGCGGAGCGGCGGAATCCGCACGGTAACAACTTTCAACCGGAAATAGAGATCGCTGCGGAACGTTCCCGCGTCGACCATCTCGTCCAACGGGCGATTGGTCGCACTGACCAAACGGACGTTCACCTTGATCGGTTTATTGTCGCCAACCCGCGTAATCCGGTGCTCCTCTAAAACTCGCAACAGCTTGATCTGCGTGCTCATCGGCATATCGCCGACTTCGTCCAAGAAGAGCGAACCGCCGTTGGCGTATTCAAACGCCCCCACGCGATCGCCGATCGCATCGGTGAACGATCCTTTGACATGCCCGAACAATTCGCTTTCGACCAAGTTCTCCGCGATCGCCCCTGTGTTAAGCGCCACGATCCGCTTCGCCTTGCGAGGGCTATTTTGATGGATCGCTTGCGCGACCAACTCCTTGCCCGTCCCATTCTCTCCCGTGATCAAGACAGTCGCATCGGTCGGCGCGATCCGCTTCAAGCGATCGATCACCGCTTGCATCTCCGCACTTGCAAAAATGATCCCTTCGTACCCGAACTTTTCGTCCAACCGTTGATGCAGTTCGGTGTTCTTCCGCCGCAGGCTGATCGCTTCGACAGCCTTTGCCGTGATCGCCCGCAGGCGACTGGGCGTGATCGGCTTTTCCAAGAAGTTAAACGCCCCTTGCTGCATCGCTTCGACAGCCGTCGGAACCGTCGCATGTCCGGTGACCATCACGACTTCGCATTCGGGCAAACGCTTGCGCGTCAACCGTAGGATCTCCATCCCGTCGATGTCGTTCATCACCATGTCGGTGATCACGATATCGAAGTGCTCCGATTCGATAAGCTTCGACCCCTCGGGGCCGCTGACAGCCACCTGACATCGGTACCCCACCTTTTCGAGGCTCTCGGTCATCGCCCGCGCATGGGCGCGGTCGTTGTCGACAACTAAAACCGACAAATTGTCGATCAGTTCTGAAAAATTATCGTTCGTGGCAGCGGAAGATTCATTCATTCCGGCAATGATAACACGCTCTTGGATTTCGAGGAACTCGACCTCCCCACCAACAGATTCTCCCCGCACGAGAGAACACTAAACGGCAGAATCCGCCGGGTAACGGCAGCCCGTTTCACGCTGCACAACCACACCAGCGGCAACTGCCGCGCCGCAAGCATGGATCGAATCAAAACGGGAACAGGCGTCCCAAACGAGGGGACCGTAATCGAAGACAGAAACCTGCATGGAAATTTAACTTTATTGCCATTTTTCCTGTCGCAACCGTTGACAGTCCGAGAGCCCTATTTAGAATGAAGGCATCAAAACAACACAAGCTTAACAAAGAGCTTTCCGGTGAGATTACTGCCCCGTTCTCACCGGATTTAGGCCCGCTCGGGTACCTGCCCCGCCTGAGCGGGCGTTTTTATGCGCCGACATAAATTTGATCGGCCCTCTCCGCGACCTGCATTCGATCGCGACTGCCCATCTCACGGTTCGGTTGTTACGAGTTGTCGATCAACCCGAAAAACCGACAGCCTTCTAAGACGCCGCTTGTCGCCTTCTGATCCGTGACGACCAGCCGGTCGGTCCACCCCGATTCTCGATGAGCCGAACGCGTCGCTTCGACAACGCTTGCATCGGCATTCCCCACGACGATCGCGCGGTAACCGGCCGTCAATGCAGCCAAGTCGTTTCCCGAATCTCCGGCAAAGATCAGCTCGGTTTCACTGCGGCCCACATGCTCCGCCCACCATCGCAGCGCGAACGCCTTGGAAGTTCCTTTCGGCAACAAATCGATCAACCCATCCCCGTTAAACGGATCGACACTGGTGATCATCGAAAACGGTAGCTCGCCGATCCGATCTGCTATCTGTTGGGCGAGGGCCGACAAATCCGCTTGATCGGCGTAGTAGCTGAGCTTAAAACGCCCCTGCTTCTCAGGCTCTTGCAACCGCAAGCCGGCGATCGATTGCAACGTCTGCCGAACGGTTTCCAGCGGGATCCCATCGGACAGATTCTCCAGACACGATTCATATCCTTCAACCGACACAAATCGCCCCGAGCCAAGCGACTGGCAGATCGTGCTGCCGACATCGCAAATGATCCAGTCGGGAGCGGGGAGATCAAAATCAGCGATCGCTTGCTGCGCCGACTGCAGATGCCGCCCGGTGACGAAGACCAACGTGGCGTCGGTCGAAGCAAAGTGCTGCCGCAATCGCAACAGGTCGCGGCGGTTTCCCTCGCAATCGTCCAAGGGGATCAACGTTCCATCGAGATCGGTAGCCAAGACGGTTGGCGGCGTGTGCATGCTCTTTCCTGGTGCGAAGTTGATTTTCAGCGAACGATGTGGCGAACGGAATCAGATCCGTTGCATCCACATGATTTGATACGATTCCATCTCGTGCGGCTCGCTGGATGCTATCGTGTCGCCGGAGATCACATCTTCAAAAAACCGCCCCAGCCCCGCGGTCCGCAACAAATTGCCGGCGATCGTTTGCGGATACTCGCTGAAGTTGGCGATCACGATCAAGCGATGGGCTTCATGCATCCGCACAAAACACAAAACATGCGGGTTCCCCAGATCGACCAACTTCATCTGCTGGCCAGCCAGCGCGGGAAGCGATTGCCGCAGCGCGATTAAACGCTGCAACGACAAGAAGATCCGCGACCGAATCGATCCGTTGCCCGAAGCGATGTGATCATCCAATTCGTCCAAATAATGCCATTGCATTTTTGGGCGATGGATCCAACGCGTATCGCCAGCTTTGGCGGGATCTTTGACGAAATCATAATCGTTCAACATCCCCCACTCTTCCCCCAGATACAGCAGCGGAATCCCGCCGATACTGAGCGTGATCCCTTGCAATAACAGCATCCGCCGAATCGCAAGCTCCTTCAGTTCTTCGGAATCCTCCTCGATCGCTTGCTCCAATCCGGCCAACGAGGCCATCGTTCCCGAGATCCGCATGTCCCCGGTCTGCAGGTTCTCCTGGAACGGCACACCGCGAGCGAAGGAACCTTCGAACTGCCCCGTGTAAAACCGGTTCAGAAAATTTCGATGATCAAACCCGTTGATACCGACCGCCGCGGCATCGGCATCGTCGAACGTCCAACCGATGTCGTCATGGCAGCGCAAATAATTCACCCACGCGGTACGCGGTGGCAATTGATGCCGGTGGCTTAACGACCGCGACAACAGCCCGACGTTGCGCGTGGCCAGCGACTCCCAAAGCAACGCCATCAAGGTTGGGTTGTACGAAACCTGACATTCCCGCTCGCCGATGTATTTCACGACGTCATCGGGATGCACGATCGCTTCGGATTTAAACAACATGCCCGGCGTCGCAATGCTCGACAGCCGATTGAACGCCTGGATCAACATGTGCGCTTCGGGTAGGTTCTCGCACCCGGTCCCCATCTGTTTCCAGATGAACGCGACCGCGTCGAGTCGCAACATATCGACACCGGTGTTGGCGATAAAAAACATCTCTTCGAGCATCGCCCGAAAGACCGCCGGATTGCTGTAATTCAGATCCCACTGAAAGCTATTAAACGTCGTCCACACCCATTGCTGCATGCCGTCGTGCCAGGTGAAGTTCCCGCGGCGGACCGTCGGAAAGATCTCTCGCAACGTCCGTTCGTACTGGTCGGGAATCTCGCGATCGGGATAGATGTGGTAGTAGCGTTGAAACTCCGGATCGCCAGCCTGAGCCTGCAGCGCCCATTGGTGATCCTCGGAGGTGTGGTTGAACACAAAATCCAACACCAACACGATTCCCGCCGCCCGCAATTCGTCGGCCAGCAGACGCAAATCCTCCACCGTCCCCAACCGCGGATCGACGCTGCGATAATTGCTGATCGCATACCCACCGTCGTTGTCGCCTGGCCGCACAGCAAACAGCGGCATCAGGTGCAGGTAGGTCAGGCCCAACTCCTTGAAGTAACCGATGTATTGGCGAAGCTTGCCCAGATTCTCACTGAACAAATCGACATACAACGCCCCGCCAACAACCTTTTGCGACGAGAACCAATCGGGCTCGTTGATCCGATGATGATCCTGCTCGCGGAGCACCGGCGAGCGTGCCGCCCACGCTTCCGCCGCGGTCAGCAGGATCTGTTCTAGATGATAGAAAAAATCATAACGCGAGCCATACAGATGCATCAACAAAGCGAACAACGGACGCCAATGTTCCGTTAACCGCAGTTCGAATTCATGCACATCGGCCGGTTCGACTTGCAATCGTTCCCAAGCCGCATCCAACGCCGGGCGCAAACGCTTCAGCGATAGATCCGCTTCGAATTGGTAAGGCGCATTGGCAGACTTTCGTCCAGGCGAATTTGCTCCGTTAGGATTCGATACGATCATTCGGGATGACGATGTTCTCTAGGAAGTTGTAGTACTCGATGCCTTCAAGGATACCGCGTGCGTTCTTCCCTTCCGCGAAATAAATCCGCGGTCGGTTTCGCAAACGCTCCAGTTCGGGGCCATGATTCCCCACCACAACACCCAACGTTCGCCCCAACAGCATGCCCGCATCATTGCCCGAATCGCCGGCGACAAGCACATGTTCCGGCGAAAAGCCCCATTTCCAAAGCAGATGGCGCATCGAAAGGTCGCTGCCGCCGCGAACCGGGATGATGTCTAAATACATCCCCAATGACAGCACAACTTTAGCACGCAAGCCCGCCTCGCGAAGCCTCTTTTTGATCTCGGTCACCGACGGCGAGGACTCGGGATCGATCTCATAACTGACTTTGTATTCGGATTGGTGGTCATCGGTTTGCCGGTAAAAACCGGGCAAAGAGTCCAATGCCTTGTGAATTTCTTCCGGCTGCCATGCGTAACCGATCTGCTTCTGCCAGGTTCGATCAGGCGTCAACTTGGGGCCATAATGCAATTGGGTCCCGACATCGGTATCCATTAGATCGGGGCGTGGCAACCCCAACTCTTCGATCAACTCCATCGCACTATTCAAATGGCGACCGGTGGCAATCCCAAACCCAATGTTATCGTGCTGACGAATCACTTCGACCAACTCTTGAAGCGCTTCGTTGTCGCCAGTCAACGAATTATCCAAATCAGTGATCAACAACCGATCGAATTCGGGGATTCGGCGGGCACGCGGGCGATGCACCAACGCCGGTTTGGCCGAGTGCTCCAGGATGTCACTTAAATCACGCAAGTAGCGACGCGCGTGGTTGCCCCACGAGTAATGCTTTCGCGTGCCTTCGATCCCGGCTTGCGACCATGTATGCCACTGCTCCGGTTCGGTCAGGACACGCAACAGCGCCTTCTCGATCGCATCGCCATCCATCGGATCGACCAACAGACCGTTTTCACAGTTCGCGATGATATCGCGCGGGCCGCCATCGTTGGTTGCCACGATCGGCAACCCCGTCGCCCCTGCTTCGAGCAACGTCAAACCAAAAGGCTCCGTCAGCGCCGGATTAATGAACACCCCTTTGCCGACCGTCGCCAATCGGTACAACTCCGGCACGTCGCAGGGCACATGCGACTTGGGATAGGCGACCTTGCCGTACAGGTCATAGTGATCGATCAAACGCAACACGTTATCGATCACCTGACGTTGGCCGCGGGGCAGATCGTCGAGATCATCGCGAGTTCCCATCAACATCACAAGGTTCGCAGTCTCTTGCAATTCCTCGCTGCGACCGTACACCTCGACCAATTTCTCAAGGTTCTTGCGTTCATCGGGACGCGCCATCGTCAGGATCATCGGTTTGTCCGGATCGCGAAGAAAACGCCCCAGTTCGTCGGCGATTTCCGGCGACTGCCAGTCTTCGCCGGGGGGGGAGAATTGCCCCAAATCGACTCCCGGCGGAATCACCTCCATCCGCTCGGGAACATAATGGTGATACAGCGAATACTGCTGTTCGACCTCTTGGCTGGTGCTGGTGACGACCATCGAAGCGGTCTCCAAGGCCATCTCTTCTGCCTCGGTTCGCAACCCAAATTTATAGCGTCGCTCCAACGTCTCTTCGCTGGTCTTCCCCAACGACAACCGTTGGCGTTTCACTCGGCCCAGCGAATGCCCGGTAAAGACGAACGGGATATGCAGCAAGCGAGCCAATTGCGCCCCAGCCATCCCCGCGTCGGCATAGTGGCCGTGGATGATATCGGGCAATCCATGGCGGCGAAAATGGACCAGCGTCTGGTCGATGAACAATTCCAGGTAGGGCCACAACCCCTCTTTCTTCAGATAGCGCTTGGGACCAAATGGGATTCGGATCAGTTTGGCGTTATCCGCGATCTGCTCCTCCAACTGGCCGTAACAGGGGTCGACCTTGGGATCCAAGATCTGGCGTGTCAGCACTTCGACTTCGCGAACATGCGGTTGCGCCGCCAGTTCGCGGGCCAACTCCAAAACGTATTTCACTTGTCCGCCGGTATCCGCGTCGCGTCCCAACTCGGAATCCTTGACGCGGATCAGCCCATGTAGGCTGATCAGAGTAATTTTTAGGTGATTCTCTTTCTCAAGCAGACTCATATCGTCCTGATGCGTGGTTGTGAGTTGAAATTCGTGTCCGGTTTGAATGATTGCAGCCATTGCTGTGCTCCGCCCTAAATTTCAGCGCCAACGTCAATCGGGGCGCTTTCAAAGCGACCGATTCCGACGAGCAGCGAATCCTGTTTCCAAAAGTTCGGTTTGACGACGGCCCCAAAACGTCCGAACGCCAGCCAACAGTTGACTTGCTTGCAAATCAGCAGCAAGATGCGTGCCAATTTGCCGAACCCCGTGGATTCCGCCGATTGAATCAGGAAATAGATCGACTTTGGGACAAACAATTCCCTCAAAATTGCTTCGCGTCCAAGATGGTGGTTGTTCAAACAACAATCGGCACCATTATAAACCAATCGATCCAGCCGTGCGCGTTCTCACCAACGGTGCCGCAGGGCCATGCACATTTTCAAACTGGAGCGGCTCAGAGATTGAAAACCCGACACCTCAGCGAGGCATTCACACGGTGCCTCGCTGACGCGTCGGGTTATCACGAGAGCCTAAACCCAAACACTGAACGGCCCTCAGCGGTGCCGCCCTCCAACGAGTGAAGAGGCATGGACCAGGGGATGAAGTTCGAACCAACAGGGCTCGCCGACACGCGTCGAGAGAGCGCTGCCGCTGTCGCGTCGAGAGAACGACGGAAGCGCGGACACTTTTTTCCGCGACAAGAATTATCGATTCGGCACGATGCTTGTTTCGCAAGCACACGTCCGCGCGATGTGCCTACCAAACGCCCCTCGTCCGCGACGCAGGCCGCCATCGCATAGCAGACGCCAATCGTCGACAGCTCACACCGCGCTAAAATGCATCACGGCAAAATAGGTCGCCGGATCGGTCCAGACTTCATCGACGCTCAATCCAGCCTGGGCGGCCAACGCCGCAAAGCCGCCGACATCGTACTTGTGCGAATATTCGGTAAGAATCCGTTCACCGCGTTGGAACACGAATGCTGTCTCACCGATCGCAACCCTTTGCTCGATACAGCTTTCAATGTAGATCTCGATCCGAGATTGCTGGGCATTGTAGATCGCAACATGTTTGAAATGATCGACCTGAAAATCGGCGTCCAACTGGCGATTGATGCGATGCAGCAGGTTCAGATTAAACGCTGCTGTCACCCCCAGTTCGTCGTCGTAGGCGTCCAATAGAACCTGCGGATCCTTATCCAGATCGACCCCGATCAACAAACCGCCATGCGAATCGCATTGACGCGAAATCATGCCCAACAACTGGACCGCCGCGGAGGGCTCCAGATTGCCGATCGTCGATCCAGGAAAATAGACGGTGATCGGCGACGATCGATACGCCTCGGGCAATTCAAACCCTTGTGTAAAATCAGCGACGATCGGGTGGATGTCGATATGCGGGTAATCGGACCTCAGCGTTTCCGCCGTCGACAACAAGTGGTCCTCGGAGATGTCGACAGGAATGTAGGCGATCTGATTTTCCAAATGGTCCAACAGATGCCGCGTCTTGGTGCTGCTGCCGCTGCCATATTCGACCAAGACCGCACCAGATCCGATACGTTGTCCGATCGCATCGGCGTTGTCGACCATGATCTGCGATTCGGTCCGCGTCGGATAATAACTGTCGAGCTGACAGATCTGATCGAACAACTGCGATCCACGCTCGTCGTAGAAATATTTACAGTGCAGTTGTTTCTGTTTTTTTGACAGTCCGGTCAGGACATCTTGCCGAAACTCCGCCTCGTTTTCGTCGGCGGTTGCCGTCCCCAACTTCGACTGCGGCAACGGGGATGGTTTGATTGGTTGCATTGTTCCGTAGGGGCAAAGAGTCCAAACGTCTGTTCGCTGCACAGACACCGACTCGTCAACGTCCGCCAAAGAGCCCTGGATCGAATCGGCGATTGAATCCTATCGCTCCGATCGGGCCGGGACAAGCAACGCCCCAAGACGAACCCGCTGCACCCCACGCCATCCCGCGCAAGCGAAAAGCTCGAATCGCTTGCCTCTTGCGATTCTCGGGCAACGAGAATCGCAAGGCATGCGCGTCGAGCTTTTGCATCGATCACTTCGCAACACGTGCGACTAAGGAACGACATCTCCCAGCACCAGGATCTGCCCAACACGGATGTTGGTCCCTTGGTACTTTGGTTGCTTCAGTTCGGTCTCGGGATCCTTCAACCGAAACGCAACACTCTGCCGATCGGGCTGTTCCGAATCGACTTCAACCGTCACGGTGTGAACTTCCGCCGGGTCCAACCCACCAGCAACGGTCAGCGTAGCGATCCGATGGTAGGTGCAGTAGCTGTCGAATCGCGGCCGCGGTTTAGGCTGCTTCTTGCCGTCGACGGTGATGATGACTTGGCCGCCATCGGGCCCCAGTAGATCGTACAGTTTGGCGGTCGATCCACGGAACTTGAATGTCAATTTGCTGCCAGGTTGGGTCGCTTCGAACAAGGTTCCCATGCGATTGCCAAATCGCTTGGCCAGCGTAGCATCGGCGGGCAATTGCTCCCATTGGGGCGAGAGCATTTCCGCAGTGATCGGGACCATTTTCGCAGCTTGCCAATGATCTTCGACAAATGGTGTCTTCAACTTGGCGGCGTGGTCGATCGGTGCCGACGTCTCGCCGATCAGGCGAACCGCGTCGGCGACCACATCAGCGTAAATCTGATGCCCCTCGTCCAACGGATGGACACCGTCGCTAGAGAACCGCACAACGCCCGGCTCGGTTGGCTCGGCCGACTTGTAAATCAGCTTGCCCGCCTGCTGCAGTTCGACAACTTTCATCGCAAAGTTGATCGATGGGATCCCGTAGTGATCGGCCAACATCTCCATTGCCGAAGCTGCACGTGGGCAAAGTCCCTTTTCCAGATCGCCTTCATAACCGACGCGGTACGTGTAGACAAAACAGATGTCGGTGCGGGGATTATCGGCCCAGGTCTGACGCACGATTCCCTCCATCGCTTTCCAGATCTGTTCGGGGGCCGCACCACCATCGTTGACAGCAAATTCGACGAACAACAGGTCGGGCTTGTGTTGTAGCGCATCGCGACCGACGCGGAACACCCCAAGATCGCTTCCCGTTCCGCCAATCGCAGCGTGAATCTCTTCGACCTTCGCCTCGGGGAATTCGTCGGCGAACCATTGTCGCGTCTTCACACGCCATCCCGCCGCGGCGGTAATGGAACCGCCAAGGTAGCCGATTTTTACCGGCTTCCCTTCGCGCAACTTGGCCAACACATTACCCAACCCATCGCGTGGGCGAACCAATTCCGCGGTCACCGCCGCGTATTCGGGCTGTTCCGCCGCGGCGGATGGCATCGCCGACAGCAGCGTCGACAGACAGACCGCCAACGCGGTGAATCGGTGGATTGAAGTTATCGATTTCGCAAAGCTCATGATGTTCCTTTGGAGGTGCTTATTTTACAGGTAGGGTGTGGCGATAGTTGTCTTGAAAGAGTCCGATTTTGTCAAACGGAATTTCTTCAAACGATGACAAGGCTTCGGTTAAACGAGCGTCCTTCAGCCGGGTGAACGATCCGTCCGACAATTCGCTGCCACCGACCTGCACCGGATTTTCGGTGCTTCCGGCGATGTTGGTGAAACCTTGGATATCCTTCGTCGATGCGATCCCTTTGGCGGCACCGGTGGTATTAACCGCCAAGTTGTCGGCGATATCCAGTTTGTCCAACAACTTCATCACGCCGCCGCTAAAACTGCCGACCTGTTTCGAGCAATCGACAAACACGTTGCGGAGAATCGCATTGTGCAGCGGCTGGCGAGGGGAATCGTCCATGATCACCGCCAGACTTGGATAGCGATCGCTCCACGGCGGATTGCGATAATTCATCGCTTCAGCTTTCTCTTCCAGATTCCAACCGGCATACTTCGGGTTGTTCCACTGCTTCCAAGTCATGCCGCGCGAATCGAGATGCAATCCGATCGGGCAATCGATCACGAGATTATTGACCACGCGATTATCGCGGCCGCCGCCGATCATGATCGCTCGACCAGCGCGAACAAAGACGTTCCCTTCGATCGTGTCGCCGCTGTCGCAATCGTCCAGATAGACTCCCATCGTGTTGACGTGCTTCGAATCGCCACCACCCAGGTCGTGGATGTAGTTGTGTCGCAGGACATTCCCTTGGCTGGTCCAGTCGCGGCCGGTGTAAAACGCCCCCGAATCGCCCGTCTCCATCACCACGCGATAGATCTCGTTGCGTTCCATCAAATGCTCGTTGCCACCGTACAAGATCGCGTTATGCGGGGCGTCATGAATCAAGTTATTTCGAACGATCTGTCCGCATCCCTTCACGCTGATCCCCGCCGCATAGCTGCGTTGAAATTTGCCGTAGTCATGGATGTGGCTGTTGACCACCAAGTTCTTGGCTGGCGTGAGCGTCTTGCGATCGCCACCGCGGACCGAGATCCCCGCTGTCCCCAGATTGTACAGATCGCAGGATCGGATCGTGTTTTCGGTTCCGTTGATCGAGATGCCACCACGCGACACGTTGGCGACCGTGCACCCGGCGAATTCAACCGCGGTTGTCTCTTTCAAAGAGATCCCGTCGGCGATGCCATACTCAAACCGCAAGCCTTCGATCTTGATGTGGTGTGCGTTTTCCATGCGGACCAACGATTGGGGCAGCGTCGCCAACACGATCGATGACGATGACGCCGTCTCCGCCGGATAGTAGTACAACTGGCGACCCTTGCGATCCAAATACCATTCGCCCGGGGCGTCCAACTCCTCTAAGACGTTGAAGGCGAAGAAGCGGCGTTTCGATCCGCCCCAGGTGCCGGCCATGATTCCATAGTTGTGCGGTGCCGCCAGTCGGATCACTTGTTTTTCCGCATCGTACGCGCCGATACGAATCACTTCGTCGGACCAGTCGTGCGTCCAGAACCCCAACAGCCAAACGCCTTCGTCCAGGTTCCAGCGCGTCGGCCGTGGGTCCCTAAATTCAAAAGCCCCCGGTCGCGCTTTACGCCGCGCCGGATCCTCCGAATCGGGATCGGCCAACCCCGAATCGATCGCCTTGGAAAAATCTGCCCAGCCCTCGTTTTCGGCGTCCAAATTGGGCCAACGGGCGAGCGTCATCGGCTGTTCATCGACATACAACCACGGTCCGCCAGGCGTTCCGCGAAACGACGTTTTCCATTGAGAGATCTCTTTAGGAAACATCGACGTTAAATCGGCGACGCGCACCTTATCGCGGACACTCTCGTCCAAACGTTCCCGAATCTCGGGATCCGACACCGCGACAAAACTGTCCGAAGGGATCGTCAGCCCACCGCTGATCAGTGCGGTTCCGGGCTGGATCGCGCGATAGACGACCGGTGCGGCGGCGCTGCCACTGTCCTCGGCGGTCAATTTAAACGAATGCTCGATCCGATAGGTCCCTGGCCCGACCAGAACGTTCACTGCTTGGTCGGGTTTCAGTTGTCCCGATTTCCGCGCTGCACGAATCCGGTCGCGAGCTTCGGTAAGCGATTTAAACGGCTTCGCCTGACTGCCGTTGCCTCCGGGCTGTGCATTGGCGGCGACATGTAGATCGATCGCCCACCCTTGCGCCGGGGAGAACAGCAGCGCGACCCAGCCGAACATCAGACCGAGGGCCCAACGCCGCGTCGTATCCCCAACAAATGGGCAATCGACGAGAAGAGAGGCAGCAAAAAGATAACTTGATTTTTTTGAAAACTTCCGAGTTGCTAAAAACATCTTGTGCTTGGTGAGAGGAATGGAAAGTTGGGGGTATTTTGAAGCGATTTGCAGGAACGCACCGCTAGCTGTCGGCAGGAACACTTTTGGGGACCCCATCTCGGGACGCCAAGAATTCGCAAACGGTATCGTTCGCCCCAATGGTGGTGCGGAAAATTGCAGCGGCCGTTTTCGCCATCAGCCAGCTCAAGCCAACCTCTACTGCAATGCGTGAGAAATCGCTCGGGATTCGAACGAAAACGCAGCAGCCGACAGGGCGTTCCGGCAAGTTACCTATCATAACACGATGCCCTCGGATCGCCCCACGGCTGGCGCTAAAACGGCGACGATTTACCGTTAGAGGGATCTTAGGTATTGAACGAGTCCATAGAATTGCCGCGACCAGGCTCGTTGCAACGCTTGCTATCGTCGGGGTGGATCGATGACAGGCTTGAACCTTTTTGCGGTTCTTTACGTCTCTGAATGGAACAGGCATTCATGCGTCCCCCCCAACCGACCACGTCGTTGCCGCTTGGCTACCGCGCTCCGACAGCGACCGATGCGCAAGACTTTGCTCGACCGCTATAATTCGGTATGAAAGACGACCTGTATTGAACAGGCGATCGTGCGACCGGACCTGCAATTCGTCACCGCCCTCCACCCAGATGAGCCTTCCGCATGGCTAGCGTATCTGAATCGATTCATGTCGCGCAAACGCTCGACGGCCCTGTCGAAACGGTCTCGAAACCCAAGGTCGCTCTCCAACCTGCCCCTCAATTGGTGACGGGCAGCGGTGTCGGCCTGAGCGCTGAGACCGAGGCGGTGCTAACCGATCGGTTGCGTGCCGCCGGGCTGATCATGTTCGCTGGGTTGGCGATTTTCCTGGTTCGTCGTCTTTTCGCAATCAACACGATCGACACCCCACTGGAATGGGTTGCGTTGGGAATGCACGCGATCGCGACGGCGATCTGCGGAACGATTGGTTTCAGATTGTGCATGAAATGCCCCAAAGCCTTGGCACATGGCCGCCTAATCGAATTGCTGCTGTTCGGTTCGACCGCACTCTATTTTCTGGTGCTGGGTTATGCGTTTTTGCTGCACGGGGCACGAAACGGTTTCATCGCTCCCATCGCGCCGATGTGGATCATTTTGATCTTCACGTATGCGTTGCTGATTCCCAACACGTGGCAACGGGCCGCGATCGTCAACAGCATCTTTGCCACGATGGGCTTTGGCACCTGGTTCTACGTCTACCAAACCTGCCCCTTCTTCCATGCATTGACCGCAGGAAACCCGGAGATCCGCCCCGGCACGCTGGAGGTCGGGTTGATCCTTGGCATCGCCGCGATCACAGCGACGTGGGGCGTCTATACGATCGGTCGGCTGCGCCGCCAAGCGTTCGAAGCGCGGCAACTGGGGCAATACCGGCTAAAGCAAATGTTAGGATCTGGCGGAATGGGAGAGGTCTACTTGGCCGAGCACATGATGCTCAAGCGACCTTGCGCTATCAAACTGATCCGTCCTGAAAAAGCGGGCGATCAATTGGCGATCGAACGCTTTGAACGCGAGGTGCAACTGACCGCCCGGCTGACCCATTGGAACACCGTCGAGATCTTTGACTACGGTCACGCCGCCGACGGAACGTTTTATTACGTAATGGAGTACCTGCCCGGACTGACGATGGAGCAGGTGGTCAAGATGCACGGGCCGATGCCCGCGTCGCGAATCGCGTTCCTGTTGAGCCAGGTATGCGATGCGTTGGTCGAAGCCCATGGCGAATCGTTGGTACATCGCGATGTCAAACCGGCGAACATCTTCGTCGCGCATCGCGGAGGCGTTTCGGACGTCGCGAAACTGCTCGACTTTGGCTTGGTCAAACCGATGACAACCGCCAGCGACAGCATGGACCTGACTCGCGACGGTACGGTGACCGGTTCGCCGCTGTACCTCTCTCCCGAACAAGCCTTGGGGGACACGCCGGACCATCGATCGGATATCTATTCGCTTGGCGCGGTCGCCTATTTTCTGTTGACGGGGCAACCGCCATTCCAAGGTGGCACGCCGATGAAAATCTTGCTGGCCCAAGCGAACCAACAACCGGTCCCGCCGTCGGAAATTGTCGACGACGTGCCACCGGACCTGGAAGAGATCATCCTGCGATGCCTGCAAAAGGATCGCGGCGACCGCTTTGAGAACGTGCAAGAATTGGGCGACGCGCTGCGGCAGTGCAGTGTTGGTGAGACGTGGGACCGCGACCAGGCCAAGCGTTGGTGGCAATGCAACGGATGTCCCGACAAAAAGAAACTCGACGACGATGTCCTGAATTTGGTTTGCGTCTGAAGCCGGTCGCGTTGACGGCGGAGCATTGACGGACGATCGAACGTTTCGTCTATCGATTCGGTGCGGCGACGGTCACACTGGCGACCCACTGCGCAACCGTTTCGTTGGCCTGCCGAATTCCCGCGATCGCCAACGCGTCGGGGCGTTCTTGGGCATCGAGCAAACCGCGGCGTAACAATTTCCCGGGCAGATAGCCGCCGCACAAATGATACCCGATCACTTGAGGGATCGCAGTGAGCATCCGAACGGTCTGCGCGTAACCACCCCCATCGTGAAAGCGATCCGCTTGCGGTGGCCACTGGCCGTCGTGAGGCGTGCGATCGACGGCGTGATCCGCGACGAGAATCGGGCGGTCGAATAGTTCTGCCATCCGAGCCAACTGTCGATGAACGTTGCTCGCATCGCCGCTGCAATTGACGCTCAAGACATCGACGTGAGGAAGCGCAGCGCGCACGACTGTCGCCGACAGCGAACGACTTGCGTCATAGCGATCGCCCAAAATTAAGTGATGCGGATCGTAGCGGCGGATGGCCGAGCGAACGGTTTGATAATAGGCAGTCGCTTGCGCTGCAAGTTCGTTGGCTGCGGGAAATCGCCGACGATTCCAATCGGGACGCTCTGCCGACCAATAACCGATCAACAGAGGATCGTCCCGACGGGGCGCACAATGCTTGCGAGCAATCCGATCGCACCAACGGGCAAACGCTTCGCTGCGGTAATCGCTCGGCGGCGAATGCCCAGTCGCTGGATCGGGCTCGTCGAAAGGGACAAGATCGGCGTACGGCATCCCCAAAGCTCGCTGTTCGCCAATCGACAGACTGCGGCCGTAACGACGCCGGCCGTTTTCGATGGCAACCGGTTCGGCACTGTAACCGACGGTATTAAATCCCCAATCCAACAGATTCTTCCGCACGCTTTGGGCCAACCAACGCTGCACATCGCCCGCATAACGCTTCTGCAAGATGCGGGGAGCACCGCCGCGATCCAAACCGAGCGGATCGATATGATTCAGCCCAAGCGAAAACTGAGATCGACCATCGGGCTGCACGAACCACCAACGCTGATCGCGCCGATCGACGGTGAAGAATCCGCGTGGATCGGGCTGCGTTGTTTTAACCTCAGCCTCTGCAGCGATGCCAGCGATCGGCAGCCCCAAAGCCAACGCGACAGCCAACGGACGCCGAACGAAGTCGCGACGATTCAGAACGCTCATGCCAGGTGAACACCTTGCGATTGGGAACGACGTCTGGGGAGCTCCCAAGCGATCCCCGCGTCCTCCCATTCTACTTCCACGCCACGCGACTTCGAGCCTTCTGCAGACAACGTCAGCCGAATGGCTTACGAAACGGTATCGCCACGAGACTTTATCGCACTGGCGTTCTGGCGGCTGGAGACATGAGGCGTATCGATTCGATCCGCGCCGTTGCGACCAGCGCCTGCCGCCGGCGAACTGTTTTCGTCTTCGTCCCCCTGCGTTTCATCGGACGATGGAATGGGATCGTGGGGATTAACGCCTTGGGCGAACGCGATGAGATCTTCATCCCGAGGGCGGAACAATTTTCCCAACGGACTGACCAAAATCGCGGGCAGGAAAACCAGATCTCCCACCAACGCAGCGACCAACAACAGAAGCATCATGATCCCAAAGCTTTGCGTCGGCGTGAACGAACTCAAAGCAAACACGAACAGCCCCAGCCCCCCCAAGACCGTCGTCTGCGTCATGGCGGGACCGACGCGGCGATAGGCTTCCATCACCGATTCCCGGCGAGTCATGCCCTGTGCCAAGCCCTGTCGGAACCACTCCAAAAAGTGGATCGTATCGTCGACTGCAACGCCCATCGCGACGCTGGCGGTCATCATCTTGCCAAGATCCACAATCGAACCGGTATGCCCCAGGAAACCGAAGATCACGATCACGGGGAACAGATTCGGCAGCATCGAGACCGCCCCCGCGCCGATCCCGTAGAGGATGTTCGCGGGCTTCAGTTTTCCGAACCACGAACCTGGATTCAACAGCCCCGACATCACGATGCCGATCAACACAAACGCCAGGAATGTGCTTTCGACCAGACTGAACAAAAGGGTCCGCTGCGCCTTGTAAACCAAGGGGACAATGCCCGTGTAAACGACCTGCAACGGACCGGCGTTTTCGACGTCGGGGACCCCTTCGCGAAGGCTCGGCGCGCTGACGACCCATTGGACCGGACGCGCATCGACAACCGCGGGGGCATGTTCGTTGATGAATTCGACATCGAAATCGGCCTGGTCTTCAGCGATGACGACACAATCGGCTTTGGCAAAGTTTCGGGCCCAAACTTCCAGCTTGTTGGGACTGTCCTTCACCTTCTCCGGCGCGATCCAGACGACCTTTCGAATCTTACTTTCGTTGTGCAGCAGATCGTCTAGCGTCTTTTCAAAAATCAAACGTTGGTCGACCGCAGAGGTTTCGCTGCCGTCGTCCCGCAGGTCCGATTCATCATCGCTAGCCAACACATTTTCCCACGCTTGTTCGTCGGGGCGGTCGGCCCCCACGACAAACACGATCCCTTTATGTTCGTCGCCCAAACTCTCGAGCACCGATTCACGGAAGCGATAAGCTTGTAGGACCGGTTCGACCGCATCGCGGAGATTGCCGACAAATTGACCGTAATCGACGTCGCTGAGGGCACCGACTCGCAAACTGATTCGCCACAGCTCGCTATCCTTCCACGGCCCGTTGCGTTCGTGCTGAACGTAATCGCTGCCCAACAATTGAGTCTGGGCCGAAGCCAACGCGCTGTTAAACGCCAACCGCGTCGCATTGGTTGGCGAATTGGTTGGCTTGGGTAATTCGGGCATCAACGTCACGGCAGACATCGCATTTCCAACGACCCCGGTGCCATGTTCGCCAAACGCACTCTCGACAGCGCGTTGGATATGATCGACAGCCTGCAAACGTTCCAACTGAGATAGCGCCGTCGGTTCGGCCGGGTGCGCGTCGGTATCCAGTTCGCGCTGCATTCCAGGAGGCACGCGCAACACCAACTCCATTGGAACCAGTTTTCCGAAATGGCTCTCGATCCATCCATAATCGCGAATGATTCGCGACTCGCTTCCAAACAACTTCAACAACTGGACCGAGGTCTCAATTTTAGAAAGCCCCATCGCGGCACCAACGACCAACAACATGCAGGCGACACCAACGATCCGGAAGTGAGCGGTAACCCATCGCCCCACGGCAAGCCAAATTCGCGTCAACAAATCGGGATCGTTCTCCCCGCGGCGTTTCGTCGGTCGCGGCTTCTTCTCTGCCGCCGGTTCGGGGCGGAAGATATGTAGCGCTGCGGGAAGGTAGGCAAACAATAGAACCAAGGTGGCAACGACACCGATGGCTGAGTAAAAGCCGAACTTTTTGATCGGAATAATGTTGCTCGTGTTGAGGCTCAACAGACCGATCGCGGTTGTGATCGCGGCCAGCGTGCAGGGCATGAAGGCATGCGAGACAGCTCGTTCGGCAGCCCCTTCGACACCTCGCGCGGCGGTCTCTTCGCGATAGTAGTTGATGATATGGATCGCACCGGAGAGCCCCAAGATGTAGACCAACGATGGCATGCTCATCAGGATCGCGTCGATCTGTTCACCCGTCATCTGGACGAACGCCAAACTGCTGACCGCCGCCAACACGCCGACGACAAAGATCATCGATGTGATCTTAAAACTGCGGAAGGCCAGCATCGACAAGGACAGACCGATCAAGACGCAGTATCCGATCAAACGAATCAACGTGATCTGTCCCTCTTCATCGATCGAAACGTTATCGACCGGTGGACCTCCCATCCGCATCGCCGGTTCGACCAGCGAGGCGTGTCGTTCGGCATAATTGAACGGTGGCGGTACCGCCGATGGCGCAGCGGCAGCGTTGATGCCACTCTCCTCAGCCAGTTGCAACAACCGGCCGCGCGGCCCACCCAGCAAGCCGCGACCGACGACGTAGGGCAAATTGTCCAATGCGACCGGGGTCAACGTGACCAACACACAGCTCTGCCGCGGCGGCGGTTGGACTCCCATCGCGTCAAAAATGTCATACCAATGCTGGTCGCGAACGTCGGTCGGCGCGTTTTTCAGCTTGCTCAATTCGCCGCCAAAATGTTCGTCCACGATCTGCTTGATCGTCGTTGAACAGGTGTATTCCCATTGCTCGGGAAGCGAAGCCGCAGGGACCTGATCGGCAAATGCTTCGGCGGTCCATTCAAAATCGATCGGCACCGCGGGGGCGAACAGCGTTCCGGTCAAACGCTTCTCGGCCAACCGCTCTGCGATCACCTTCTTATCGTCCTTATTGATCGCCGCGACGGGCCACAAGGGACCATTCTCTTGCGCCAATTGCTCTGCGATCTCTGGACCGGTTTGGATCGTGCGAAACAACGCCGCCGTCAACAGATGCGGATCGTTGTAGTAGGGGTTCAGTTTGTCGGAATCGGGCTGTCCGGCCGTCTCGCCAAAAGAAGCGATAAATTGCCCCTCGACCGTCCCCCCACGAAGAAGCTTGCGGACCGAACGGATCAGCGCCGGCAACGGCCCCTCTTTTCCAGCCCACCGAAACAACCGGCCATCGGGCGTGATGTAGTACAGCGTCCCATCGGGGCTGTTGAGCCATTTTTCATTTCGGCCGCCCCAATTGGTCTGGAAGTCGTTGGGAGCCAACAACTGCAACTCTTCGGCAAGCTTCCGCGCCCGCTGCCAGTCCGGTGGGGCATCGCTCGGTTCAGCCCCTTCGGCTTCGCTGCGCAGCTTCTCGGTCAGCAGTTTCAGTTTTTGATCGTCGGCATCGCAGCCCGGCCAGGTCGCGATTACAAACCGTTCGCCCGAAAAATAATCGCCGAACCACTCCAGTTCCGTCGTCTCGGGGAAGTCCGATGGCAGCCAATCCTTGACGTTGTTGTTATTGCTCTGCAGGCTTTGCCGCGCTCCGCGAATTCCAATGGGAGCGAGGAAACAAACCACCAACAAAATCAGCAACGCATTGTTGATACCAAAAATCGAGCGGCGGGCTAGGAACGTTGGTTTCATGAACAGATATTCAGTAGAAACGGCAAGAGATCTCGGTCGAGCCGTTGGCCGTGCCCTCGATGAGATCGTTTGGTAACGCGCAATAATTAAACGCTACGAGATTAGTAGCATCGGGCAATTCGATCCATGCCAATTGCGTTACAGCGGAGTTCCGCCGACGCAAAATCGCGGAGCTTCCGGAGAGCATCAAACGCCAATCGATCGCTACCGCCCCCCTTCAACGGCAAGCATTGTACGCGATCGAAGCTTTAAACGTCAGGTGGCGACCGTTTTGCTGGACGACGAGCGTCCTCCCGCTCTACGCCACAATTCACAGATCTCGCCCAACAAACTGGTTCGAATCGTCTCTCGATACGGAGAATTGGCGGGCAATCCTTCCATCAATCGCCGGTGCGCTTCGGGTGCATCGTGATAAGGCAAGCTAGGGAAGAGATGATGCAAGGCGTGGTATCTTGTTCCGATGGGCCCCCACAATTCGGTAATCCAAGGGCGATGGGGATAATTCACCGTGTCGAGCAGCTGTTCTTCAAAGCTCATCACCCGGCCATCTCCCGTCCAGCGATGCGCTCCCAGCGTGCGGACCGCGTTGAGCGTCAACACCGCGACGCCCG
This sequence comes from Rosistilla ulvae, assembly GCF_007741475.1. Taxonomy (NCBI): domain Bacteria; kingdom Pseudomonadati; phylum Planctomycetota; class Planctomycetia; order Pirellulales; family Pirellulaceae; genus Rosistilla; species Rosistilla ulvae. Next base: position 4,941,798 of record NZ_CP036261.1, read on the forward strand.
TCAGATAGCCCCAGAACCACATGGGGCTGACCAGTTGTCCGGTCATGATCCAATCGCCAAACGTGAACCAAAGCAACCAGACGAAACAAAATGCCTCCTGGCGAACGACCAACCGCATCAATTCGGGCGACCCGTCGCGACGCTCATAAAAAGGATCGACGACGATCGTCGAAGCATGCCGATGGACCCAACGCCTAGCGGGCGGATAGACCCAACAGATTGGACTGACCACGAGAAAGCGGAGATAGGCAAGGATTGGTATCAACAGATTGTGGAGTAGAAATGCGACCAGATACCACCGCGACATGTGGGTTAACGGAAAATACTCACCATCCTCGTGGGTTCCGTAGCTCTTGCGTCGATGGTGATCCAAATGTGGCAGATAGACAAACGATGGGATCAGAAACGGCACGCCACAAAGAGAGTTCCACACCGGACGGAAGTAGGGCAGTTTGTCTCCGAAGTGCGCCAGTTCGTGGATGAACATGGCGCAACGCATATACAAAATGACACAAACCGGGAACAGAATCGCCTGGACCAAATAGGCACGACTCGGATCCTCCGGCAGGATCTCGTGCATATACCGCATCGTCATAAATAACGTGTGGGCAATTAAGATACAGGGCAAAAAATCAAGCCAATAAAGAATCGGCTTGGGCCGTCCCAGATCGCGTATTAAACGATGCCCTTCGGAGAACTTGAAGCTTGCCCCCTCCGTTTTGTTCCCCGTCGAATTGGCATCCAATACATCTTGTCGTGGAATCGAAGAAGTTGACATCGTCGGCACTCAACACAACCTAATCAGTGGCTAATAACTTCCATTTCGACCTGATTGTAGTTATCTGAACGGAAAAGTGCACCCAATCTAACTATTCGCTGCAAATTAGTTACAGCCGACGACAGTTCTTACGGTGAGAGAGGTTGCAAACCTGTCGTCCCACGCCAAAACAACTGCAAATACGTCCAGTGATTTTTACTTATACATCGACCGCGATGGTTGATGTCGACCGCAGATAGGGTCAGACAGGGCTAATCAGTGTTTGTGCTTAGCCAAATTCCCCGCCACGCGCTAGCAGCTTGTCGGTTTAATCAGCCGTTTGGGCGTTAGCCCCGGTTCCGCTGCCACTAAACCGGGGCTAACGCCCAAACGGCTAATGCAAGGAAGCGCGTTGTGACTAAACCGACAAGAGCTAGCACGGCGTTTCCCAAGGGAACCGGACGCTTAACGCGTGCCGGCTGATTCGTCAAACCAAAACAGTGATTTGCCCTGCCGGGTCACTCCGCAGGCTTTGGCTGCGGAGTTGTCTCCGGTGCGGTGCCTGGCGTTGCCTGGGTATCCGAAGCCTCGGTTTTCTCGATCACTCCAAACATGTGTCCACCATTCTCATCATGCGACCACGTGCCGGCGTAGCGTCCCTTGGATATGACGATCTTCGCAGAGAATGTTCCCATTGCTGGAATGGTAAAATCATCTAACGAGATCATCGGTGTTTCTCCCGCCCAAACGATCGGGATCGGCAACGGGACCTCGACATCTTTGTCACCGTATTTGATCCGCGCCGTGATCAAGTAGAGATCTCCGCCGGGAATCTTTTCCACCTTCTTGAGCGTGTACTCCTCTTTCGGCAGTTTGTCGTTTGGCTTGCCAATCACGGTGAACTGACCGACGAACTTTGAACCGCTTAGATAGGCCGCCAATTTTTGGTCGCGTTCGACAGATTCTTCGGCAACCAACGAACTGGAGACAACACCACACAAGATCAAGCAGACAAACAGCGTTCTCATCACACGAAGCTCCAGGAAGTCAAAGACACCGGCTACAGGTACATTCCTAAATAGCCTTCGGCAGCGTCACTTTCAGCTTGGATCTGTTCGATCCGCTGTTGAGTTTTGGATAGGTCGCCAGCTTGAATGTAGCGGTCGAATTCAACCACCAACGCATGACGCACCGATTCGGCCAACCAACGGACCACCGCTTCGTTCAACCAATCGCAAGTCTCCCCATCGGGCTGCACATCCAAGTGACAGCTCTTGGTCGCCGTGTCGGTCGAATTGGTGAACACGGTCCCTTCAAACTTGAATTGCACCATCCCGCGATTGACATCGTTGGTGAAATGGAACGTGCAGCGTGCGTTGTGAAGATAGTAGGTGTTCATCACCCCATGTTCTTGAATCGCTTGCTTGACCCGCAACACAAACGCTTCAAAGCGCGGCGACGCATCCAACGGAACGTCGACGCGTTGGACCGTTCGCAGCGGCAGACAATCGAATTCAATGTCGACCCAACGCTGCGGTGTTTCTTGTAAATCATCCATGTCGAACCTCCGTAACCTGGCGTTCCTAGCGCATCCCCAACGACAACCAACCCTGTTGTGCCGAGAACTCTTGAACGCGAATTCCGCTTTCGGGCAATTGTTTCACAGGCACCCGAATCGGTTTATCGAGCAATTGCTTTGGCAGCGATCGATCGAACACACGCTCCATCTTCTTGCGAGTCGCAATCTGCCCGATCGAAAGCCGTTGGGTGCCGGGGAAATCGATCTCGACTTCCCCCTGACGTTGTAACATATAACCCTGCCCGACAACAAACGTCGGCTCGTATTCGGCTCGCACCCGCAGCGGCATCCTCAACGATTGATCCCCTTGTTGAAACCGTGTCCCCCGCAGCCCGATCCAAATCTTCCCCTGCCGCGCTTCGAAGATGATGGGGCGTGTCCGCGAGAAAGTGATGATCGGCTCTTCCGCCTCTTCTTGATCGGGGTCGTCGGTTGCCGGCGCATCGAACTTCATTTCCGGTGCCAACGATTTGCCCAACTGTTGCAACTGCGCCCCCGTCATCGTGCGGCCGGCCAAGATCTGGGTCATCACATTGTTGATCAACGATTCATGAATCTGTATCGACAGGTCATGCGATCCGCTGATCCAGGGCGGCGGGACTGCCGCAGCCAGATCCTGTTCGCTCTTTTGACGCAGCGTTGCCAGCAGGTATCGGCTTTCAGATGACCATGTTCGCGGCGGTTCCTGAACTCCCAAGCGTCCCAACACCGCGACAAGATCGCGGGGGGGAGTCGATTTACCATCTCCCATCGGCGCCCCTTCGTCGGACTGGCGATCAAAGTTCTTCGCCACACGACGTTCCAACCGACGGCTCCCTTCGGCATTGGAAGCCCCTTTCTTCTCGTTCGCCTTTTTCATCGCAATCCGACGCACGATCTTCAGCGGGTGATTGACGCGTTGAATCGTCGATGACAGTTCCGCCGTGGCGATCGCTGGTTCCGACCGAATGCCCGCATCATCGAGGTTTAGCACCTTGGTCGCCGTGACATGGCCATATCCGATCGCATCGACGGTCACCGGTTTGCGGTAGCCGCGATTCTGACTCGACAGCTGACCTTGAAGAATTAATTGAATTTTGGCGACGCCTTCAGATGGCAACAAACGAGTCGTGACCGTGCCGCTGAGCGTCGCCCGGCCACGGATGAACGTCCCCAACAAACATTCGTTGATCGCTGTCGGCTCGCTGAACGGCCTCGACGCGATCCGCGAGATCAATCCACTTCCCACCCCAACGCGCAGATTGGGATGGTGAAATCGGGCTCGGATATCGGCGACCAATGCCGCCGCCTGCCTGGTTTCAATCAACAGCCGTGTCAGTTCATCTAACTGATAAAAGGCTTCCGCCTGGGTCGTTTCGTCGGAATCTCGCAACGCTTTGGAAACGTCAACCATCTGTGCGCGAACATATTCGATCGACCGCTCTGGATCTCGATGCCTCAGCATCGCGTCAAGCTGCCGGACCGCCGTTCGCAGCTGCGGAATTTGCGCTCGTTCCAAGCCAGGATAATTGATCGTCAACCGCAGCCGCATATCGCCCAAAACCTTGTCCAATTGGGCCAACGCCATCATCAATTTCCGCGTTTCATCCCGCGACTTCGCCGGCTGATTGCGTTCCCCCAGTTCGCCGATCGCTTCGGACAGTTCATCCATCTTCAAGTACCCCAGCCAAGCGGCGGCGTTGGCCCGATCGGTGCCAACATTCAACTCCTGTTGGACCGTGGCGATCGCCGCCTGAACCTCGCTGACAAACTCATCCAACGACGGAACCCTCGCGACATCCAACTGATCCGCCGCGGCGTCGATCCGGTCGGCAAAGTAGTTCAAGTTGGAAGGGGAAAGCTGAGCGCAACAGCAAGATGCATGAAGGAGCAGAGCGACAAAAACGACGACGGCGGAGAAGCGGCGATTCCCGCGTGAGCCTTGGTGCGTGATCAATGGTGTTCTTCACAGTTGCTTGGTGTATATCAATGCAGACTTTTACTAGGGTAAGACAGTTGCTCACCGAGTGCAATTCGGCAACCACTAGGTTTTCATGGGGTGTCCAATCGATCGATCTGCGACCTGAGATGGATACGGTGTCTGGGGGAGTTCTCAAGCTGTCGATTCTAGTTGCCCAATCTATCGACGGCATTGGCTTCTGCCCGCGGGAGCCAATTTTTCGTATGCTTTACAGGCCGCTGAGCCAACCGATCCGCATTTCGAATACTGCTGCCGCGGAGTTGGCGATGCCACCGAATCGGATCCTCCAACACCTTGTCAGTCCAGAGCGTCGATTTCATGAAAGTCTTTGTTACTCGTCAGATTCCAGCGGCCGGACTCGATCGCATTCGTAACGTTTGCGATTGTGAAGTTTGGCCCGATCGTTTGCCCCCCTCACGCGACCAATTGCTGGAAAAATCAGCCGGCTGCGACGGGGTGTTGTCGCTATTGAGCGATCGAATCGATGCCGAATTCTTCGATCACGTCGGCCCTCAATTGAAGGTCGTCAGCAATTTTGCTGTCGGATACAACAACATCGATGTCGCCGAAGCGGACCGACGCGGGATCGCGGTCGGCAATACCCCCGGGGTGTTGACCGACGCAACAGCCGATATCGCCGTCGGATTGTTGCTGGCCGCGGCGCGTTGCTTCCGGGAAGGGATCGACAACGTCACCCACGAGCAATGGAAAACTTGGGAACCGATGGGCTTCATCGGGCAAGATCTGGTTGGCAAAACGATCGGTATCGTCGGCATGGGGCGGATCGGCGCGGCGGTCGCTCGCCGGCTGCACTTCGGATGGGGCATGTCGGTGCTATACACCGCTCGTTCCGAGAAACCGGAAATCGACGATCAATTCAATGCTCGCCGCGTCGAATTCTCCACGCTGCTAGCCGAAAGCGATTTCGTGTCGATCCATACCGACCTGAATCCGCAAACCGAAAAGCTGTTCGGCGACGAAACGTTCGCACAGATGAAACCGACAAGCGTGTTGGTGAATACCGCCCGCGGAGGGATCGTCGATCAACAGGCCCTGCATCGCGCGTTGCAAGCCGGGACGATCTTCGCTGCCGGGTTGGACGTCACTGAACCGGAACCGCTTGCCGCCGATAGCCCCCTGCGGTCGATGGGAAATTGTGTGATCCTGCCACACATCGGCAGTGGGACCGTCGCCAGCCGAGACGCGATGGCCACGATCGCCGCCGACAATCTTCTGGCCGGCCTCAACGGCCAACCGCTACCACACCGCGTCGCCGCAAATTAGATCGGAAGCACCGATTTTCGCAGACGAGATGGGGATTTCTCGGTCGCAGCATTGCGACCAGAACCGAGGCGTAGATCACGAACCCCCGTGGCGCGAGCGAAGGTTTTTGCAAGCGTCGCGTGACTCCTTCGCGCGCCGCGGGTTCGTGAACGGTGTCGATCGATCCGGCCGAAAGCCGGATCGAATCACTGCCAAATCTTAGGGTTGAGGTCGCAGGCTGACGCGGGCATTGCCGCGGACGAATTCGACAGCTTTGTCCAAGACCAAATCGGTCTTGGTCGCTTGTTGGGCGACACCCTGCTGATCGACAACCGGTCGCATCGCGATCGTTTGCTCTTCGACAGGAATGTGAGGCGTTACGCCGCTGCCGCTGATCGGACGACCATTGGGCGAGAAGAACTTGGCGGTCGTCAAGCACAGCCCGGCGTGGGCACTCTTCATGCGGAAGATTCCCTGCACGGTCCCCTTACCATAGGTTCGGCTGCCGACGATCGTACCGCGACCGTGATCGTAGATCGCTGCCGCGAAAATCTCGCTGGCACTGGCACTGTCCTCGTCGACCAACACGACCAACGGAACACTCCAGGTACCCGATCGGTGTGCGACGTAGTCGAAGTTCTCGTTGCTGTTGCGACCGCGAGTTTGCACGATCCGCCCGTCGCTCAGGAAACGGTCGGCCAGATCGACTCCCGCCGTCAACAATCCGCCCGGATTTCCACGCAGATCCAAGATCAACGTCTGCATCCCCTCGCGGTGCAGTTGCCACAGGGCTTGGTCGATATCGCGAATCGTCGTCTTTTGAAAACTGGTCAACCGCAAGTATCCGATGCCGTCGGTCTTGTCTTGAATGTGGACGTTCTCGACGCTGGGCACTTCGACGCGGCGACGTTGAATTTGCAGCGTTCGTTGCGCCTGCCCGATGCTCTCGACAACCACGCTGACATAACTCCCTTCGCTGCCACGCAGCAGATCGGCTGCGTAGTCGGGAGTCACTTTGTTGGTCCAGTTGTCTTCGACAGCTACGATCGCATCGCCCGCTTTCAGGCCGACCTGTTCGGCCGGTCCGCCAGCGATCACGCTGACGATCCGCAAGCGATCGCTCTCTGCCTTCAATTCGACCCCCAAGCCGACGAAGTTACCTTCGATGTTGGCAAAGGTTTCGTCGAGTTGATTGCCAGTCAGGAATCGCGAGTAGGGATCCAACGTTGCGACAGCACCACAAACGTATTCCCAAACCGTGGCGACTGGCGACAATCCCAAGTGCTGCTTGGCAACGCCAGCGACAAACGAGGCGTTGGCTCGCAGATCGAATCGTGTTCCCTGCGGCCGATCTTGAACGTAGAATCGCACCGATTGGCGGAAGGCTTCGATCTTGTCAGCCGGTACGTTCGCCAGGTGCCGCTGGACAAACGAAGGTTCGATCAAAGCGACTTCTAAGGATGCGGTTCCGTGACGCAAGACTTCGGTCCACGCAGGGGCATCGACATAGTTCCGCTCGAGATTCTTGAGAATCTCGTCGTACATGTCCAACACCTGCGGCGAACTCATCGTGTCGACCGAACGCAGAAAACTGGTGTCTTGGTAACGCCGGCGCACATCGAAATGCATCCGGCTGATGGTCAATCGATCCTTGAACGCCTGTTGATCAGGATATAACCGAACGGCCGCTTCATAATGTCGGATCGCTTCGGGCCATTTGCCCACACGTTCCAAAGCGATGCCAGCATCATATTGAGCTGAGATCGGATCAACCGCAGTCCGGTTTGACGCAGACTGTGCAGAAGCGATCGATGGGCAAGCCAACAAGCAAGCCAGGATAGCGAGGGAGGGTCGCCAGCCCGTGTGTTCTCTTAACATGTAGATTCCATCGGAGCGCGGGAGGCAGCGGTGGGGAAGGTCACCACTGGTGGCCGCTGGAACTGGCATGCAGCTAGCAACCACGAGAATATAGGTCACGCATAGTGCCCGGTCAAAAAAAGTGGAGCAGTTTTGGGAAGAATTAACCGTTGCAAGTGGCATCAGCTGAATTTGATGATCCGAATGCAACAGTCGCACGGCTCAGGCGACTCTCGCCCGCAGGCGTTTAAGGAGTCGAATGGAGCCAAACTGTTCCGCTTCTTTCACACGCATCCCGCGAGAAAGAAGGTCGCTCGTTCCAGAGGAGCGAGCAACCGTTGGGCGTCGATCTATTTTTAGGAATCCGTCCCCTTGGGGTCAAGAAACTTGCTTCGCTATCGCTCCACCGAAGCTGAATATCTTTAGCCATTCCGATCAAAATCGCTATATCCGTCAAACCTTCTCTCCCGGCAGCCCTTTGCCCGCGGAATTTCCCACACGCGCCGACGCGACACGTCGCTGCAGTTGCACCCTTTCCCCCCGAACTACAGCGAATCTGTCCAAACATGACGGATTGGGTGTTTGATAGCATCCGATTTTGAGGGGGATAAACGGCAACTTGAGCTTTGAATCGTTCATCGGCACCATGCGTGAACGCCGATATCGCCTACTGGAGTTCTGCGCGTCGATCGCTGCCCGAGCTGCATTGACCTGTCAAATCCAGGAGGGATCCCCTGTGCTACATCGCTTTGCTTTAGTTCTATTGTCGCTAGCAATCGCTTGCTCGGAACTGCCGTATTGCCATGCCATCGAAACGATTCCCAATAATCTTTCGATTCGCTTGCAACCTGTCGCGGGGCGCGATTATCCCCCCGTCATCACAGCGCTTGCGATCAGCCCCGGTGGCGAATTGCTGGCCGCAGCCGGCGACGATCACGCGATCCGGCTGTTGTCTGGCAACGATTTTTCCGAACAACGGATCATCGGTCAGCACAGCGATTGGGTCCGCTCACTCGATTTCTCCCCCGACGGATCGACGTTGCTTTCGGCTGGCAACGACGGCCGAATCCAAGTCTGGCAACGCGAAAACCACTGGGAAAACCCTCGCGATATCGGCGGTGGACCGGCATTAGCCTGCGTTCGCTTCAACGACACCGGAAAACGGATCGCTGCGGTCGGCTTCGACCCACAAATTTTCCTGATGCAAGCCAAGTCGATCCCCGCTGCAAACTTGACCTGCAAGTGCCGCGATCTGCGGACTGCCCTGTTCACCGAGGTCGACGACATCCTGGCCGTCGGCGGTCGATCGGGCGAGATGCATTTCATCGACCCCGATACCGGCGCCACACTGGCAGAGATTTCTTTGCACGTCGGACGTTTGCGAGACAGCACGCTGGTTCGCGGAGCCAACATGATCGTGTCGGTCGGCGAAGACGGCCGCTGTGCGATCGTCGATACCGTGCAAATGAAGATGCTTCGCGAGGTCACGATCCCAGGTTGCAAGTTGTTGTCGGTCGCTGCGATCGATTCGCAACATGTCGCCGTCGGCGGTTCGGACAACTTGATTCGTGTTCTGAACGTCAACAGCGGTGAAGTCACAAAGAAGCTGACCGGTCATCAAGGGACCGTCGCGGTGCTCAAAGCAAACGTCGAGCACTTGATCTCGGGCAGCTACGACACCTCGATCCGGTTCTGGCGACTGTCGCAGATCCAACAACACGAGACGGTCGCTGGGATCCCTGGCATGGAATCGACAGACACAACTTCGACATTGGCAACGGAGCGATAACGGTGTTTCAACGAGCATTTAACATATTCAAGCGACCGAAAACTCAAGCCGTTGACGCCGTCCGACGAATTCGTTCGGTCGAGCGACTCGAAGCGCGATGCGTGATGGACGCCGCGGCGCTGCCAATCCATGTCGGTCTGGTCTATATCGAAACCGATTACCTGGAAACCAGTTTCGGCGACAATCAGGTCGACGAGGGGGATGACTCGCATCCCGATCAGTTCCAACTGTCGTTTGTGGGCGGTGCCGATGGGACGTCGTTGACCAAGCTGTCGATCGATCTGGATAAAGATGGCGATGGCTTGAGCGTTGGCGACGCGATCTTCGACACCAAAGCTGGCGGCCTCGGCAAAGCCGGCTACCACGACTTCAAAGTCGTCAGCCTGTTGTCGGCCAATCCCGCCGCATCGGTGTCGGCAACCGTTTCCGATGGCGGCATGCTGTTGGAGCTGGAGTTCAACAACTTCCAAGCGGGCGACAAGCTGATCTTCAGCCTCGATGTCGATGAAATCTTGAAGGTCAGCGATGATGTCGCCATCTTCAACAGTCGCTTGGACGTGATCAAATCGGGGCAGGAGTTCCACGATACGATCCTCACCGCAAGCTTCGAAGCGCCACACTATTTCGATGTCACCACGTCGGATATCTTCGTAAACGATTACGGTGATCCTCAAGCGATTTACGGTATCGATCTGCCGCCCGATGCGGGCAACGATGTCCGCAGCCACGCCGACCGGACCGCTGCCGCTTTGGTGACGCTGCAACAAGCGCCCAAACCGATCTCGATCGGCGGTACCGTCTATCTGGACAACGATCTGAACCTCGTTCAAAGCGCGTCGGAAAAGGGGATTCCCGGCGTCGAACTGCGGCTGTACATGCTGGATGAAACGAGCGGTCAGTTCCAGTACACCGGGCATTCGACGCAGACCGATGCCAACGGCGACTACCACTTCGGCACCGATCTCGATCTGATGCCGGGTACCTACCACATCGAAGAGACGCAGCCGACGGGATTGTTCAGCGTCGGCGCGGTTCCCGGTACCGTCGACAACAGCATTAGCGGAACCGTGCTCAATGCGGATGTCTTGACCGGCATCGAGATTCCATTGGGCGATCTGCACGCGGTCGACTACGATTTCGCCGAAGCCGATCCGGCGAAGATCAGCGGTTATGTCTACCGCGACGATAGCGACGACGGCATCAAAGATCCGGGCGAAATCGGTCTGGGCGGTGTCACCGTTCGGCTGATCCCCGTCGACACGATCGCTCCCGAAGAGATCGTCGAGACGACCACCGCCGCCGACGGTTCGTACAGCTTTACCGACCTGGCCCCAGGTCGCTACCGAGTCGTCGAAACCGTGATGCCTCACGATCTGTCCGACGGTTTGGATACCGCCGGTACCGTCGACGGGATCTTGGTCGGTATCGCGGTCAATCCCGGCGATGAGATCAACGCGATCGATCTACAAGGCGGTTCGGTCGGTATCGATTACAACTTCGGCGAACTGCCGCTTGGTTCATTGGCTGGAGCCGTCTACCTGGTCGCTCCCGGCGAAGATTGCTTTGGCCCGCACGACGAAAGCGGCGACATTCCACTTGAAGATGTTCGGATCGTCTTAGAGGATTCCGCGGGCAACTTTATCGCCGAGACGCGGACCAATTCACTGGGCGAATATGAATTCGATCGCCTGGTCAAAGGCAACTACCGAATCATCGAATACACGCCCGTGGGACTGCTCGAAGGCGCCGCACATGTGGGCATGATCGGTGGTCAGATGGTCGGCAGCATCGACGGCGGCAGCCGGATCACGACGATCACCCTCAGCGCTGGCGGTGAGGGAACGCATTACGATTTCTGCGAAGCCGCCCCCGCCAAAATTTCGGGCTACGTCTATCACGATCAATCGAACGACGGAATCCGCGATTCGGGAGAAGAGGCGATCCCTGGAGCTCTTGTCGAACTGATCGATTCGACCGGCGCTGTCGTCGCCTCGCGGCAGACCGACGCCAACGGATTCTACCAATTCGATAACCTTCTGCCGGGCGAATACACCCTGCGCGAAACGACTCCCGCCGGCTACCTCGACGGTCTCGACACAGCCGGAACCGTCGCGGGGTCAACCGTCGGCCGCGCCGACAATCCTGGCGACCGGATCCTCGCAATCAACCTGCGGCAGGGACAGGTCGGTGTCGAATACAACTTCGGCGAACTGAAGCCGGGGACGATCTCGGGGCGGATCCATGTCGACACCGATGGCGACTGCGAGATCGATCCCGACGAACTGCGTCTGGAAGGCGTTGTTGTCGAACTGTACGACGATGCCGGGAATTTCCTGACGCAGACGACGACGAACAGCCAAGGCGAATACGAGTTCATCAACCTCGCGCCGGGCAATTACACCGTCGTCGAAATCCAACCCGTCGGATATTACAACGGCGACCAACACGCGGGCACCACCGGCGGCGACGATTCGGTGACCGACCGAATCTCGCAGATCCCACTCAGCTCGGGGCAGGACTCGCAGTTCAACGACTTCTGCGAACTGCCACCAGGCACGATCTCCGGTTACGTTCACGTCGATACCGACGGCGATTGCATCCGCGATCCCGACGAACTGCGTCTGTCGGGCGTCACGATCGAACTGTACGACGAATCCGGTACGCTGATCGCAACGACAACCACCGACACGTTGGGGCGTTACGAATTCATCGATCTGGCCCCCGGTGAATACACCGTCGTCGAACTGCAACCGGCGGGATATTTTGACGGCGACCAACACGCCGGTACGACTGGCGGCGACGATTCGGTAGTCAATCGAATTTCGCGGATCCCATTGGCTGCGGGACAGGACAGCGAAGCAAACGACTTCTGCGAACTGCCACCTGGATCGATCTCCGGATACGTTCACGTCGACACCGATGGCGACTGCGTCCGCGATCCCGACGAACTGCGTCTGTCGGGCGTCACGATCGAACTGTACGACAACAACGGCACGCTGATCACGACGACGACCACCGATGTCAACGGTCGCTACGAATTCACCGACTTGGCTCCCGGCGACTACACCGTCGTCGAACTGCAACCGACCGGGTATTACGACGGCGACCAACACGCGGGCACGACTGGCGGCGACGATTCGGTGATCAATCGAATCTCGCAGATTCCGTTGGCAGCTGGACAGGACAGCGAATCGAACGACTTCTGCGAACTGCCCCCCGGTACGATCTCTGGCCGCGTGCATGTCGACAGCGACGGCGATTGCGTCCTCGATCCCGAGGAAGAACTGCTTGCGAACGTCGAGATGCAGTTGTACGACGCCAATGGCACGTTGATCGCAACCACGCTGACCAACACCAACGGCTTCTACGAATTCACCGACCTCGCGCCGGGCTCCTACTCGGTGATCCAGGTTCAACCGAACGGTTACTTTGACGGCGATCAGCACGCTGGTACAACCGGCGGCGATGACTCGGGGCTGAACAGCATTGTTTCGATCGGTCTGCTGGCCAACCAAAACTCGCTGAACAACGATTTCTGCGAACTGCCACCGGCGGTGATCAGCGGTTATGTCTTCCAGGACGGCGACGTGCGATTGCTTTCGCAAGTTCCGGAACCGGAGGATTTGCGAGGGATCTCCGACGGTCTTCGGACTGGCGACGATACGCCTTTGGCCGGCGTGACGCTGGAACTTCGCAACGTCTTGGGGCAAGCGTTCCTCGGCGAGAATGCACTGCCAGGGACCTACGCCGATGGGCCGATTCGCGTCGTTACCGATGCCAACGGCTTCTACGAATTCACCGGTCTACGAGCTGGTACGTACCACATCTACCAGATTCAACCCGATGGCTACATCGACGGCTTGGACACCGCGGGCAGCTTGGGCGGTTTCGCCGTCAACGCCGCCGACGTCCCCGAGGACTCGACAACGACGTTCCAGTTGCAGACGCTGGCGTTGGACAGTGCGACGAATCCGAACAACGATGGAATCATTTTGATCGACCTGCCCGTTGGTGGAGCGTCGGTCGAGAACAACTTCAGCGAAGTCTTGATCCGCGAGCAGCCTCCGGTTCCGCCGATCGAATGGGATCCGCCACCCGTTGAATTCACTCCGCCGCCGATTGAAACGTTCGCCAACGCCCCGCTGTTGATCAATTTTGCCGACGCGGTGGAGATCAATAATCCGATCTGGGCCAACGACGATCCCGGCGTGACGTGGCACTTGAGTGTCATCGATGGTGGCTTCCCACGCGGCGAAACTGCGTTCGAAAGCTCCGGTGGCAAGGTGATCCAAAACGCGGGCATCGTGTTGGACACCGCTGCTTGGAGTACCAATCTTCGCGACAAAGGCAACTGGTTGCTGATGGACCGCGATGGGAATGTGTTGTCCGAATCGTCGGCGATCACGCTCGGCGATGCCGATGCCATCCCGTTGGCTGGTGACTTCAACGGCGACGGCCGCGACGAACTGGCTCTCTTCATCGAGGGGAATTGGTTCATCGATGTCAACGGAAACGGCAAGTGGGACGGTAACGACCTGTGGGTCAAACTGGGAACCGAGATGGATCGTCCGGTCGTCGGCGACTGGGACGGTGACGGCAAAGACGATATCGGAATCTTCGGCCCCGAATGGGATCGCGATCCCGAAGCGATCGTCCGCGATCCCGGTTTGCCCGATCCCGACAACATTCGCCGCCTGCGCCCCAAGAACCAACCGCCGATGCAGCCCGAAGCGACCGACGGTATCCGCGTCTTGCAGCTTCGCGAACGGGGCCAACTGCGCAGCGACCTGATCGATCACGTCTTCCGATATGGCCACAACGCCGATACGCCACTGGTGGGCGATTGGAATGGCGATGGCATCGATACGATCGCTGTGTTCCGCGCCGGGCGTTGGATGTTGGACAGCGATGGCGACGGCCGTTGGACCACGCGGGACGAAACCGTTCAGTTTGGTGAACCTGGCGATCTCCCTGTTGTTGGCGATTGGAACGGCGACGGAATCGATCAGATCGGCGTTGTCCGTGGCGACACCTGGATCATCGACAGCAATTCCGATCGGCAGATGACCGCCGAAGATCAGCGTTTCGATCAGCCGCATTCGCCCAACGGCCAGCCCGTGGCAGGCGACTGGGACGGCGATGGCACCAGCGAAGCCGGCACCTACGAAACGCAGACCGATCCGATCGCTGAAGACAAAGCGGCGTAAACCACGGGACGAAATTGACTGGAGAAAGTGTCCGGCGAAAGCCTGACACTTCAACGCCTGGGAGACTGGGCCGCAATCGACGCCATGCCAAGCGACTCGTTGGAAACCACTGCAAAGTTCACCGAGCGCTAATTGCTTGCCACCGGACACGATGATGTCGGTGGAACGATGGTAAACGCAGATCCCGATATCCAAAGCGATCCAGCTGACGAAGCTGCCACCACCGGTTCGCTTCGTCAGCAGCACAGTAGAATCGGAAGCTAGCGTTCTCGACGCCTTGGCGAGCAGTCGACTAATCCTTTCGCAGCGCGACCAACCAATCTTCGTTGGCGTCCTGGGGAGCAGTTCCCAGGGCGACGTTCGATCCACCTTGGACCGACTTGATCGTTCCGGCTTGCAAGTCACCGCCAGCGCGTGGGTTGAACCACATCACTTGAAAGTTGCCTTCGACGCCCGACAGATCCAAATCGGAAGTCCCGCCGTTTGCCAGGTAGACCAGATAGGTATCGCCCGGTTTGGCGAAACAGAATTTGGCGATTCCGTTGTCGTTGTTGCCGACCAATGCGTCCGCGTTTTGCATCTCCCAAAACGGAATCCCATGGTCGTGGAAGAACTCGATAGCGATCCGGCAGTAGTCCCAGCTTTGGTCTCGGCTGCGCCAGTCTTCGCACACGATATCGTTTTCATCGAACTGGTACCCGAAATAATATTCGTTCCCGGCACCGCCAGCCATTAAGGTTCCCCACAGCGTTTGTTTGCGGACCTCGTGCTGGGTGTGAGCCATCTTGCCGGTGCGGTCGTGGCCATCGAAACCGCGGTACCCGAGATCGGGAGCCTGGGCGTGAGCGGCAGTCCCCGATTCGTCAAATGCAACGACCCACGGTTTGTCCGCCGCCGCCGATTTGCGAACCCACTTGAGCGTGTCGGCGTGAGTCGCTTTCAAGCTGCTGTTCTGCAGCGACAAACCGGTCAGCTTCGACCGCTCTCCCAGCAACGCTCCGTAGATTTTGTCGTGCTGGCCAGGATAGGTGTGCAACACGATGTTGTGATCGTACGGATCGAGATCGGCCAGGTAGTCGATCATCGCCACCTGCTGAGCGGTGCTCTGCGTGCTCTCCTCACCGATGTTCCAGTTCAACGCTAGATTGTGCCCGAAGCGAGCGACCATTTCGCGGCAATACAGTTTTCGCTGGATGCCCAAATTTCCGTCGTCCAAGCTCTCGGGAACAAACCCGGCCTTTCCTTTTCCCGTCCAGTGGTCGTCGTTTTCGGTCTCTTGCAACTTGAAGTGCAAATACATACCGCGAGCGGTGCCGTGATCGAAGACGATTCCCCACTGATCCAGTTTGCTGCAATCGTAATGCAGCTTGTCGTCGCGTTGAATGAACGGCCAGACGTTGTCGCCATCGCCACCGGCGTTGTAGGTCAGGAACGAAAACGCGTTGCAGCCTTTGCCCGAAAGATAGTTGATAGCGCCGATCAGCCCGCGTCCCTTCTGGTCACCCCAAGTCGGATCGCCCGGACGCCAATCGTTGAGATGCGGCGACCAGGTTTTCAGCGGTGCCCGCTTGGCTTTGCCGGCGATCGTGTTGTCGAAGTCGGCGTAGGCCAACAGCGTTTCGGGCGCGTCGGCTCCCGCTTTCAAGAAGTACTTTTTGGATCCGGCAAACTGCAAGTAGTGCTTGCCGACGTATTGCAGGCGTCCCTGAGCTCGCAGGTCGCGTCCCTGTTTGTTGCTGGCGGCAATCTCGAAACTTCCCGAAGCACCATTAAACGGAGCCAGCGGCTTCGCTTTGGCTCCCTTGTCCAATGCTGCCAGTTCGCCTTGGTCGAATGAAACTAGATAGTTCCACTTGCCGGTTCGGTCGGCAGCAAAATGAGCTCGCCAAACGTTGCCATCTTCCGCCGACGAATTCGCAGCGTTCCCATCGGCAGCAAAATAGCCCGGCACGGTGTAGCTGTCCCCGTCGGCATGCGTGAACTCGACCGACATCCGGTAATCGGTAAACGGGTTCGGCGTGTTGTCTTTTTCGTGAGCGTAGGGGCCGCTCAGATCGAGCGTCAGCTTGTGCCATTGCTTCGGTTCGCCGCTGACCTTAACGCTGCTGTCGCCGTCAGCGCCGCGAGGCATCTGCAGCGGAGCGGTGCTCGACGGCTTGGTGGGACTTGTTCTCTTGACAACCGCTGGCGCTGCCACTGCGGCGACGAAGGGGAACGGTTTGGGCATCGTTCCCGCATGGACCGCCGACGACGGCCCAACACCCGCGGGACGCGTGAACTCTCGATCGCGAGTGATCAACCACTTGTCGAATTCGAATCCATCTTCGCGCATCGAAAACTGGATCACATGCTCCCCCGGCTTATCGATATCGAGGAAGATCTTGTGAGGTTCGCCGCAGTGCTGGGCGTCGGTCCGCTGCTTGCTCTCCCAACGCCATGACCTCTTCCCATCGCACCACTGCAACCGCTGACCGCTCTCAGGCCACTGACCATCGATCCCGACATGCAATCCGTTGTCTTCAGTCCCCGTGGAATGGGCGCGTACCCAAACGTAATACCTGCCCGGATTGGCGATCTGAACTTTGTAATGCAGCACCGCCATCGCGGCTGCTTGGGGCGAGAAGTTCTCTCCCTTGATCAGTTTGTCGCCGTGGTCGCGACGCGTGTCGGGCAGGATCTCGAGATACGCACCGCCGCTGGCACCGGCAACGTGAGGCGGATCGCCATCGGGGCCGGCCGACGGCGTCTGATCTGAATGCGTGAGATAAAAGCCGCGGACATCATCGGAGGTCTGCTGGAAGAAGTGCTCCGCTTCGACAGCCAACATCCCATCGGCTTCGGCAAAAACGACCGTATCGTCGACGATAGGCGACTTGGCAAACGACCGTTCGCACCTCGCAATGGTGACCAAAATCAGAATCGCAGTGAGCGCGGACCAACGGAACGCCGCAAGACTTTTCATCTCGAATACTCAAACAGAATGATCGGATTAAAAAATAACCGATTCAATCTATCGAACCCAACAGCTCATTGCCAACGAATTAGCGACGTTCAACAGGGCAAATTGCTGTTTCAGCATTGAGGTCTCAGCCGGCACGCGTTAACGTCCGGTTCCCATGGACCACGCCGCGAATTAGCCCCGCGCCACGGTCTCCTCGCTCGCCATATCGACCGCGCGACGATCGTAGCCCAACCGCGATCTCAACGTTTGAGTATGCCGAATCAGGCGTCAGCATGACATCTCGCCAGCCCTGGAGACGGGCGAGATACGATCAATGTTCGGCATTGGTCGACGCCTGGCAACTCGCGAAACCTACACCGACAGAACCGAGCCCATACCGCGGCTGCGACGCCAGGCGCTTAATTGGCCGATGTGCATTCCAAAGTGAGTCGTCAGAAGGTGTCCCACCATGTCGCCGACTGTCGGCAGATGAGCTTTCAGGATCGGGCTGCTTCGCTCTGCGGCAAGATCTTCATCGCTCGCGTTGGCGACAGCCATCAAGAAGCGGTCGGCCGATTCATTGAAGAAGGTGACCAGGTCGGCTTTGCTCATCAAGTTGTCGGCCGCTTCGGTCGGTTGGCTGCCAGGGCCATAGATCGGCATCATCTGCTCGGCTCGCTCGACGGGCAGCCCCATCGTCATCAGCCCGAACTCGTTGCAAAGAGCCAGGTGTCCCAAGATCCAGTTCGGCGAATTGCCACCGCCGGCCGGCAGGCTCTGAAAGTCGGCGTCGGAGATTCCGTCGACCATCTCGGTCAACACGCCGCGCATCATCGTGAACAACTTCGCTTCAAGTTCCATTGGTTTCGTCCTGCAGCCAAATGATGGATTCCAGTAGGTTGCCGTTGAGGCGCAACGGCAAAAGACGCTCTTAATATACGCGTCGAAGATAGCGCAGCCCATCACACCACTCGTAGCGGAAGTCGTCAACGGCCTGTCGATTTAGTCAGCCGTTTGGGCGTTAGCCCCGGTTCAAGCACCGCTAAACCGGGGCTAACGCCCAAACGGCTAATTGAAGGAAACTCGTTGTGACTAAACCGACAAGTCGTCAAGACTTTCGGTTTACGGCGGATGCGTCACCTCTCGAAACTCTCGACGGGGGCCGCTAACTCAGGTCCGCGACGGGGCGAGTTCGGCTGCTTCTTCTCTCATAGGCGTCAAATTTGCCACAGCCTGTCGCAAATTGTGAAACCTTGGCGATGAACTCGTTTCGTTCGCGATTCGGGCCTGCAAGAAGTCGAGAACGATAGTACGCTATGATAGCAAAACAGGTAAATTAGGCGGATTCTCTGGTCGGCGGTGATTGATTTCTTTCACGTGGTGACCATAATCTATCACGCGCAACGAGTTTTCTCGCAGATACCGGAAGAAATCGATCTTGTCCAACGGCTCTCCCACGGAAGCACGGCGTGAAAATCTGCGGCGGCAGATTCAAGCGACCGGATTTGCGTCGCTGTTGGAATTGGCGGCGGAACTGCAGGTCAGCGAATCGACGATTCGCCGCGACTTGGACTATTTGGAGGAACTTGGCGAGGCGAGACGAACTCACGGCGGCGTGTTTTGGACCGGGTCACCGACCAACATGCGACTGTTCGAAGGTCGCCGAGACAACCGTTGGGAACAGAAGCGAGCGATTGCCCAGGCCGCTAGCCAATTGATCGGCGACAGCGACACGATCATCCTCGACGGTGGCAGCACGACTTACGAACTAGCCCGTCTGCTGGTCGGACGACCGCTGCAAGTCGTGACGAATTCGCTGCCCGTTGCCAACCTGTTTGCCAGCAGCGACAAGTCGGATTTGGTCCTCGTCGGCGGTTACGTTCACAACCGCACCGGCGTCACTTTGGGGCCGTTCGCAAATACGATGTTAGAAAGTTTGAATGTCCGCCACGCGGTGATTAGTATCGCCGGGGCGGATGAGCGAGGTTACTACAACAGCAATATGCTTCTTGTCGGAACGGAGAAGGAGATGTTGCGCAGCGCCGACGAAACGATCATCGTCGCCGACAGCACCAAATTTGGCCACGCGAGCCTTTCGCGAACCTGCCAATTGGGCGATGTCGCGACGGTCGTGACCGACGACGAACTATCGCCCCAGTGGCAACAACGACTGACCGACGCCGGCGTCCAACTGATCATCGCCCCGGCGCTTCATCCATAAATCAAGACGACCGTCCCCCACAATCCGCAGCCCCCACCGACCTGCAACCTACTGCCCATGACACAATCTTTAGACAACGCACAGATCGAAGCCTTGGTTCGCCGCGCCGTTCGCGCGATCGTCAACAACGATTCGACATCGGCCGCTCAACCTCCCGGTTGGGTCGATGGCAAACCGAACCTTCGCGTCAGCATCTCGGCGCGGCACGTTCATCTGTCGGATGAACATGTCGAAACGCTGTTTGGCCCAGGCGCAACGCTGACGCCTATGAAGGATCTGTACCAAGACGGCTTCTTCGCCGCGGAACAGACTGTCATGATCATCGGCCCCAAGAAGCGGATGCTGCCAAGCGTTCGCGTGCTGGGCCCGACGCGTCCCTTCAGCCAAGTCGAACTGGCGTTCACCGATTCGATTTCGCTGGGGTTGGACATTCCGATCCGTCACAGCGGCGACATCGAAGGCACTCCCGGTTGCGTACTTGTTGGTCCCGCTGGCACGATCCAGTTGGACAAAGGCGTGATCCGCGCCGCCCGACACGTTCATATGAATCAAAGCGACGCCCAGTATTTTGGCGTCAAAAAGGGTGACTTCATGGATCTGAAGATCACCAGCCCACAGTGCACGATCACGATGAGCGACGTGTTGGTTCGCGCCGACGATACCAGCAAGCTGGAAGTTCACATCGACACCGATGAAGGAAACGCTTGCAACCTCGACAGCGCCACCAAGATCGAATTGATCCCCAGCGGCGGCGGATGTGGCTGCAAGGCTCACTAAATTCCGTCCACCCGGTTCGGCGGCACCGCCGTTCCGACAACACCCGATTTCAACTTTCGAATTTTCGATTTCAAATTCCCTCCCTCCCTCCAGAGACCAATTAGATGGCAAAGATTAACGAAGCGCTCGGTATGATCGAGACGAAGGGTTTTATCACCATGATGGAAGCGACCGACGCGATGTTGAAATCCGCCAACGTCACTTTCCTCGGTTGGGACAAAGTCGGCAGCGGCTTGGTTACCGCGTTTGTCACCGGCGATGTTGCCGCAGTGAAAGCCGCAACCGATGCGGGTGCCGCAGCGGGCGGTCGCGTGGGTGAAGTGGTTGCCGTTCAGGTGATCCCACGTCCACACGACGACTTGGGCAAGGTTCTCAAGGTTGGTGGCTGAGCCGTTCGTTTGGGCGACCTCGCCTGACGAGCGTTGCGTCGACCGTTAAGGTCTGCCGCACAACTACGCTAACCACCGGACAAGCTTCCCATGGCAAAAAAGAAAACGACTTCGACTCGCACTCCCGCGACCGAATCCAAACCGGCTGGCGGCACTGCTGCCAAGCAGCCCGCTCGACGAACGACGGCTGCGACGACAAGCACCGCCGTAACCAAAACTGCATCCGCAACCGCTCCTTCACAAAAAACTTTCTTGGAAAATAAGATGAATCAAGCACTTGGCCTTGTTGAAACAAAGGGTTTGTTGGCCCTGATCGAAGCTACCGACGCGATGGCCAAAGCGGCAAACGTCGAAATCACCAAACGCATCGACATCGGTGGTGCGTTCTGCACGACCGTCGTCACCGGCGATGTCGGCAGCGTTCGCGCAGCCGTCGAAGCGGGTGCTGCCGCGGCAGCTCAAGTCGGCGAATTGGTCGGCAGCCACGTGATCGCTCGCCCCAGCGAAGGCTTGGTCGAAGCGTTCATCAACAAGTAGTCGACCGGCGATCGCTGCCGCGACCCGATGACTCCCACCCGTTCCTAACAACCAGTACCCACGACCACGGACGACCCTGTTGCCATGAAGGTTTTAGTCGCAAATCTCGGATCTACGAGTTTCAAGTATCAGTTGATCGAAATGTCCGATGAAACCACGCTCGCTCGCGGCGCGGTCGATCGGATCGGTTCGCCCGAATCGTCCTGCACGGTCGAAATCGGCGACTGGAAAGATCAACGCACGATGTCGGTTCCGCACCACGGAGTCGCTGTCGAAGCCTGCTTGGCACAGTTGACCGATCCCGAACACGGCTGCATCAAATCGGCCGATGAAGTGGATGCGATTGGGTTCAAGGCGGTACATGGCGGACGGTTCAGCGGCGTCTATCGGATCGACGAAGAAGTATTGGCAGCGATGGAAGAGATGCGGGACGTCGCTCCGGCGCACAACCCGCCTTACGTTGCCGCCATGCGACAACTGGCTTTGTCCGGCGGAAACATTCCGTTGATCGCAGCCTTTGAAACCGATTTCCACCAAACGACTCCCGACGCCCAGCGTTATTACGCGATCCCAAAACAATGGTCGGATGATTTCCACATCCGTCGCTTTGGGTTCCACGGCAACAGTCATCGATACATCGCCATGCGAACGGCGGAATTGATTCCTGGTGCCAGCCGCGTGATCTCGTGTCACTTGGGTGGCAGTAGCAGTTTGTGTGCAATCCGCGATGGCAAGAGCATCGGGACCACGATGGGAATGAGCCCGCAGACCGGTTTACCGCAAAACAACCGTGTCGGCGATTTCGACCCATTTGCGATCCCCTTGATCATGGAAAAGACCGGGCTGTCGCTGACCGAAGTCCTGAACAAGCTGGCTAACGAAGGCGGCCTGTTGGGATTGAGCGGCAAGAGTGGCGATATGCGTGATCTGGAAGCGGGTGCCGCCGAAGGAGACGCCGATTGCCAATTGGCGTTGGATGTTTACGTTTCGGAAGTTCGCCGCATGATGGGCGGGCTATTGGTTCTGTTAGGCGGAGCCGACGCGATCGTCTTCACCGGCGGAATTGGAGAGAAGGGAGCGGAGATCCGCGCCAAAGTTTGTGAGGGTTTGGAAGACCTGGGGATTGCCATCGACCGCGTCAAAAACGGCGTCGCCGAAGGTGAAATGGCGGTCCACAGCGAAACCAGCCGCACGCAGATCTGGAGAATCCCAACCAACGAAGAACTGGTGGTCGCTCGCAAGTGTGTCGAATTGCTAGGCAAATAAGCAACCGCAATCGACGCAGCGAACATCGGACAAGAATTAAACGAACGATCCCGGCACAACGCAAAACACAGGCACCCGCCTGTGACCCGAACGAAGTTTACCCATGTTTATCGCACGAGTTACCGGTTCCGTCGTCAGCACGCAGAAGGTCGCTTCGATGACCGGACACAAGCTGTTGATCGTCGAACCCTATCGATTGGAACCCGACCAGCGGAAGTCGTTGACGACCACCGGACGGACCTTCATCGCCTGCGATACCTTGGGGGCGGGTGAAGGGGATTACGTGCTGATTGTCCAAGGCAGCAGCGCTCGATTGACTCCCGAAACGAAACACTTGCCGATCGATTGCGTGATCATCGGCATCGTCGATTCGGTCCACATTGAAAAGCAAAACGTCTACAAGCGAGACGAATAGAAGGTCTCCTTTCGCCCCGCGAATGTGCGCCTCACGACATACAACAGGCTTCGTTCTCCCGACGAACGAACCACTTGAAACGACACCCCACAATCCCACGACGCTCTTATGCAATACGACGAAAACCTCATCCGCTCAGTCGTCTCCCAGGTATTGGCCGAAGTGGGTTCGCCACCGCCGATCCACAATGGTGGCGGCGGCTACAGCGGACGGCACGGCGTTTTCCATGATGCCAACGAAGCGGTCGCCGCGGCGCAAGAAGCGTTCCTGCAGCTGACCGAACGGACCATCGAAGAGCGTGGCCGGATCATCGACCACATTCGCCGGATCTCGATCGACCAGAGCGAAGAGCTGGGGACGATGGAGATGAACGAGACCAAGATCGGTCGCCTGGAACACAAGATCGCCAAGCTGTTGACCTTGGGCCAACGCGCTCCCGGGATCGAGATGATCAAGACCGAAGCCTTCAGCGGCGACAAAGGTCTAGCGATCATCGAACGCGCTCCCTTTGGTGTGATCGGTGCGATCACCCCCGTCACCCACTCGCTGCCCACGATTACCGGCAACGCCGTCAGCATGATCGCTGGCGGAAACACGGTTGTCGTCAACCCACACCCCAGCGGAAAACGAGTCGCTGCCGAAGGCGTTCGCCGCTTCAACGAAGCGATCTACAACGACCTGGGGATCGACAATCTGATCTGCGTGATCGCCGAACCAACTCTCGAAACCGCCGACGCGATCTTCTCGCATCGCGATGTCCGACTGATCTGCGTCACCGGCGGACCCGCTGTCGCTCGAGCGGCCTTGAAAAGCGGCAAGCGAGCCGTTGTCGCGGGCCCTGGAAATCCTCCCGTCGTCGTCGACGAGACCGCCGATCTGGATCGCGCCGCTCGCTGCATCATCGAAGGTGGAGCGTTCGACAACAATCTGTTGTGCATCGCCGAAAAGCAAGTCTTTGTCGTCGAACAGGTCTTCGACGCGATGATGTCCGCCATGGAACGCGCCGGCGCAGCGCGATTGAACTCGGCCGAGATCGATCGACTGACCTCGCAAGCGATCGCGATGGTTGGCGAAGGCGAACACCGACACCAAGTTGCGGCCAAGGACTTCATCGGCAAAGACGCTGCCGTGTTGTGTGCCGCGGCGGGCAAGAACGTCGCCGCCGACGTCGAACTGGCCTTTGGCGAGACCGATTATTCGCATCCGTTTGTCGGCGTCGAACAGATGATGCCCTTCATCCCCTTTGTCCGCGCTCGCGATGTCGACCACGCGATTGCGATGGCTAAGGAGAGCGAACACGGCTTCCGTCACACCAGCATGATCCACAGCCGCGATGTCCGGAACATGACCAAGATGGGCCGCGCGATGGACACCACACTGTACGTGAAGAATGGTGCCAGCATGGCCGGATTGGGACTTGGCGGCGAAGGCTATTTGAGCTTCTCGATCGCGGGACCGACCGGCGAAGGGGTGACCACGCCGCAAACGTTCACTCGCGAACGCCGCTGCAGCATCATCGAAAACCTGTACGTCGTCGGTAGCCCGAAAAACGTTTAAGCGACGGCTGCAATTATTGCATCCGATTGAAATCGAAAACACTCCAAAGCTCGTCCATTGCAAACCGCCAAAGTCCTCGGAACGACACGCGCTACGATTAAGCACGCCAGCTTTGTCGGGCAGAAGCTGTTGATCGTTCAACCGTTGATGGCGGACGGTTCGGCGGATGGCCCGCCGTTGCTGACCTTGGACGGCTGGGGTGCCAGTCGTGGCGATACCGTCCTGCTGACTAGCGATTCCAGCTGCATGGAAGACCTGATCGGCAAAGACAAAAACACGCCCGCCCGCTGGACCACGATGGGCATCATCGACCAACGATAGATCGACAAGAGACAACAATTCAACATGACTTCAACGCCACTCGACCTGGAAGCCATCGTTCGCCGCATTGTCGGCGAAGTGGTCGCCGGTGCCGTGGCGCCAAAGTCGCAACCGGTCGCCAGCGGCAACACGCGGCTGTGCCTGATCGATCGCCCCGTGATCGCATTGGCCGACGTGGAGAAACGGCTCGACGGAAAGTCCGAAATCGCCGTCGCTCCTCGCGCCGTGATCACTCCGGCGGTCAAAGATCTGTTGCGATCACAGTCGATCGAGATCGTCCGCGAAGATAGACCAAACACGCAGCGAACTCCAGTTGCCGCTCCTGCGGCGCTGCTTGTCGCCGACGTCGATTGCTCCAACCGCTGTGCGGCGTTTGCCAAGCAGTTGGGCATCCGAACGCGTCGAGGAGTGCAAATCGTTGTCGCCGAAGAGGCTCGGATCGTGCTTGCCGACCTGCCGCAACGCGTGGTCTGCGATCTATGTCGCAGCGGCGCCGAAGCGGTTCAAGTCGGATCGCTGACCGAAGTCCAAGCGGTCGCCGCTGCGATGCAGCCCGATGTTTGGGTACTGGACATGACGCGACTGAACGTGATCGCGGCGACCAACCTCGCCACGCGAATAACAAAATAGAAACCCCGTCCACGGAAGACCGATGCGAATCGCCAAAGTGATTGGAAGCGTAACGCTCAGCCGATGCCATCCGGCCATGGCCGGTTCGCGGCTGCGATGCGTGTTGCCAGTCGACGACATCGCGCAGATCGACAGCGACGACTTCAGCGGCTCCGAACTGTTGGTGACTTGGGACGAATTGGGAGCGGGCAATGGCGATCTGATCGCTTTGGCCGAGGGCCCCGAAGCGGCTCAACCCTTCCAACCGCAAATCAAATGCATCGACGCTTACAACGCGGCGATCCTAGACCATATCGACCTCCAATAGCGTGACTTCTCCGAAGCCAAGCACTCACACCCTGCAACCTTCAAAGACCAGCATGCAAAACATCCACAAAATCAAACAAGACATCTGCGAAATTGGAAAGCGGATTTATGCCAAGGGTTTCGCCGCGGCCAACGACGGAAACATCACCGTCCGCGTCAGCGAAAACGAAGTCCTCTGCACGCCGACAATGCATTGCAAAGGTTATTTGAAGCCTGAGGACATCAGCGTTGTCGACATGACCGGCAAGCAGTTGAGCGGCAACAAGAAACGCAGCAGCGAAGCCCTGCTGCACTTGGAAATCTACAAGCAACGCCCCGAACTGAAGAGCGTTGTGCATTGCCATCCGCCACACGCCACCGCGTTTGCCGTCGCTCGCGAACCGATCCCGCAATGTGTGCTGCCAGAAGTCGAAGTCTTCTTGGGCGACGTGCCGATCACCAAATACGAGACTCCCGGCGGACAAGCGTTTGCCGATACCGTGATCCCGTACATCCACAAGAGTAACGTGATCATCCTGGCCAACCACGGCACGGTCAGCTTCGGCGAAAACGTCGAACGGGCTTACTGGTGGACCGAGATCCTGGACGCCTACTGCCGCATCCTGTTGCTGTCGCGTCAGCTGGGACACGTGCAATACCTCAGTGGCGACAAGTCGCGCGAACTGTTGGAACTGAAGGACAAATGGGGGTTCACCGACCCGCGTTTGACCAAGGAGTTCGAAAACTGTGACATCTGCGCCAACGATGTCTTCCGCGACAGCTGGGAAGCCAACGGCGTTTCGCGTCGCGCGTTCGACGCTCCACCCGCAGCCGGCAGCATGACTGGCGGAGCAGCCCCTGCGGCAGCCGCTGGCAAGAACGTCGACGAAGAGCAATTGGTGAAACTGATCACCGCCGAAGTCATGCGTCAGATGGGCAAAGCCTAATCGCGACGCAGCGACGAACCGAGACATTCAACACGACAAGAACGACACAACAGAAACTCCAACGGACGCACGATTTGCGTCCCGCAGAACGGTGAAAGAATTATGAAAGTATCGATTATTGGCGGCGGCGGTTTGGTTGGATCCTGTGCGGGCTACGCGCTGCAGTGCGGCGGCATCGTCCGCGAGATCGCCTTGCTGGATGTCAACGCCGAACTGGCCGTTGGCCAAGCGCTCGACATGGCTCACGGTGCTCCTAGCGTCGCCGATCAAGTGATCGTTGGCGGCGGCTACGAACACATTCCATCGAGTGATGTGATCTGCATCACCGCTGGGCTGCGTCGCAAGCCAGACGAATCGCGGTTGGATCTGATCAACCGCAACACCGACCTGTTTGTTTCGATTCTCGACCAGATCAAAGCGGCTGGCCTGAAGGACGGCGCGATCGTTGTCGTTGTCTCGAACCCCGTCGACATCCTGACCTACGTCGCCGCCCATCGCTTGGGCTTGCCGAAGCAAAAGGTGATCGGTCTGGGAACTCAGTTGGACACGATCCGTTTCTGCAGCCTGATCTCGGCTGAACTGAAAGCACCGCCGACGCAGACTAAGGCGTTGATTTTGGGAGAGCACGGCGACAGCATGGTGCCGATCTGGTCGAGTGCTACGATCGCTGGTCTGCCATTAGACAAATACCCAGGTTGGAATCCGAACCTGGCGAACCAGTTGTTCACGCGCACCAAGGGAAGCGGCGCCGAAGTGATCAAGCGCAAGGGCGGAGCTGGCTTTGCCGTCGGCATCGCGATCCGCGACGTGATCGAATCGATCGCTTTGAATTCGCAAAAGGTTCTGCCGGTCAGTAGCATCCAAGAGGGATGTTACGGAATCCGCGACGTCGCGTTGAGCGTCCCGACAGTTGTCGGCCGTTGCGGCGTGGTCGATCGCCACGAGATCGATCTGTGGCCAAAGGAAGTTCAAGGCCTGCGAGCCAGCGGTGCAGCACTTCGCAAAACCTTGGAAGTTGTCCTGAACCGCGTGGGTTAGTAGCCCGGTTCCAGTTGGTCGCTCTTTCGCATTACGAGCACGACGTGCAAGCGAGTGATCCGCGCGACGATCCTGGAATCACCTTCTAGCGCTTCGTGCTGGTATTTCGGACGGAGCGAGCGGGGGCGATTTCTTGTATATTGAGGCCGATGCGTCGGCCTCGTGATTTCGGGCCGGCGTTCCACAACATAACGGCGGGCCGACCATGGACGACAAGAAGCGATTGCGCAGCGAAGACTGGTTTAATAACCTCAGCGATCCCAAAATCACGGCGCTCTATCTGGAGCGTTATCTCAATTACGGGCTGACTCGCGACGAACTGCAATCCGGTCGTCCGTTGATCGGAATCGCTCAAACCGGCAGCGATATCTCTCCCTGCAATCGGATCCATCTGCAGACCGCCGAACGCGCTCGCGACGGAATCCGCGATGCCGGCGGGATCCCGTTTGTCTTTCCGATGCATCCGATTCAAGAGAGCTGCCGACGGCCGACATCGGGTCTCGATCGCAACCTCGCCTACCTCGGCTTGGTTGAAATCATGCGAGGCTATCCCTTCGACGGCATCGTTTTGACGACCGGTTGCGACAAGACGACTCCCGCCGCATTGATGGCCGCTGCGACCGTCAACCTTCCTTCGATCGTCCTCTCCGGCGGACCGATGGTCGACAGCTATCTGGACGGTCGACTGGCCGGCGCCGGTACGGTGATCTGGGAAGCGCGGAAGCGATTGGCCGCTGGCGAGATCGATTACGACGGCTTCATGATGATGCTCGAATCGACCACGCTCAGCCCGGGGCACTGCAACACGATGGGGACCGCGCTGACGATGAACTGTCTCGCCGAAGCCCTTGGCATGTCGTTGCCCGGATGCGCGGGAATCCCCGCTCCGTTTCGGCAGCGCGGCCAGATGGCGTATCAGACCGGCAGAAGAATCGTCGAAATGGTTCATGAAGATCTGCGGCCCAGCGAGATCATGACGCGCGAAGCGTTTGAGAACGTCGTCGTTGTCAATTCAGCGATCGGTGGTTCGACCAATGCGCCGCCGCACATCCAAGCGATCGCCAAACATATGGGCGTGGAGATGGTCGTCGAAGACTGGCAGGAGATCGGATACGAGATTCCGTTGCTGGTGAACTGCCAACCGACAGGCGACTTCTTGGGCGAAGGCTTTCATCGCGCCGGCGCGGTTCCGGCCGTGATGCTTGAACTGCTGCAAGCCGGCCGGATTCATGGCGGCTGCAAAACAGTCTCCGGAAAATCGGTCGCTGACAATATCGCCGGCCGCGAGTCGCTGGACCGCCAAGTGATCATGCCGTTTGACAGCCCGTTGATGCCTCAGGCCGGGTTCATGGTCTTGTCGGGAAATCTGTTCGACGCAGCGTTGATGAAGACCAGTGGGATCAGCGCCAAGTTCCGCAAGCGTTATCTGTGTGAGCCCGGCAACGAAAACTGCTTCGACGCGAGAGCGATCGTTTTCGAAGGGCCCGAGGATTATCACGACCGGATCAACGATGCTGCCTTGATGATCGACGACTCATGCATCCTGGTGATCCGCGGATGCGGACCGATCGGATATCCCGGATCGGCGGAAGTCGTCAACATGCAGCCGCCGGACGAGATGATCGCCGCGGGGATCTCCGAATTGCCGACGATGGGCGATGGCCGCCAGAGCGGAACTTCGTCGAGTCCATCGATCTTGAATGCTTCGCCGGAATCTTTGGCCGGTGGAAACCTAGCGTTATTGGAAACCGGCGACATGATCCGGTTCGATTTGAACAACAGCCGCGTCGAGCTATTGATCAGCGAACACGAACTGCATGCCCGCCGCGACGCTTACCAGCCGCCTGAATTGATCAATGGATCGCCGTGGGAAGAACTATCGCGAACCTACACCGGACAATTGTCCGACGGGGCGTGCCTCGATTTCGCAACCGCCTATCGCAACCTGGGCGACGAACCGCTGCGGCACAGCCACTAAAGGTGCCGCGTGGCGGTTCGGGTGCAAAACGTCAAGGCGATGTCAAATGAAGGCATCGCATTCCGCTTCGTCCAGTTCTTCCTGAACGCTTTCGTTGGGTAAGCGAACGATCACCTTGGTTCCGACGCCCAATTCGCTTTCCACCGTGATCGTGCCGCCATGGGTGCGGACGATTCCGTAGGCGATCGACAGTCCCAATCCCGTCCCTTCCCCTTCGGGTTTGGTGGTGAAGAATGGGTCGAAGATTTGATCGAGTTCTTCGGCTGGAATCCCCGAACCGTTATCATCGACGACCAACCACGACTCGGAATCACTAGCCGACGTGGTGACACGAATACGCCCGTCCTGCGGCGTCGCTTGAACGGCGTTCAGAATCACGATCGAACAGACTT
Organism: Rosistilla ulvae; assembly: GCF_007741475.1. Classification (NCBI taxonomy): domain Bacteria; kingdom Pseudomonadati; phylum Planctomycetota; class Planctomycetia; order Pirellulales; family Pirellulaceae; genus Rosistilla; species Rosistilla ulvae. The sequence continues at coordinate 4,971,904 of NZ_CP036261.1, forward strand.
GAGCGATCTCACCCGCGTTGCAAGCCAGCGCAACCATCTCCCCCAGCTTCAATTCGATCTTGCTCGTATCATCGAGCGTCGACTGAATCATATTGACGGCGTTGACGACGATCGCGTTCAGATCGGCATCGACAATTCCACTGCGGTCGAGGTTTGAAAAGTCTTTAAGGCCCTTGACGATATCCTTAATGCGAATCACACCGTCCCGCGATTCGCGGACCAACAACTTGGTGTCATTCAGCACATATTTAATATCCCGTTGTTGGTTGCGTGTATCGGGCGCCACGTCGGCTCCGTTGAGCATATTGCCGTCGGATCCGATCACTGGGGCATCGCTGTCCAACAACGTCGCGCACAACTGTTCATAGTCCGAGATCGTCGATTCAATCACGTGGACATAGTCGCACAGGGCGTTCAAATTCGTATCGACGAAAAACAGAGGATTGTTGATTTCATGCGCAACGCCCGACGCCAACATACCGATCGACGCCATCTTCTCCGAATGCACCAACTGCGCCTGCTGTTCCGCCAGATGCCGATTCGCCGCTTTCAGTTTCCCGTTGATCTCCACCAAACTAGCCATCGCTTCGTCGTAGGAGGTCGCGAGGTCTAGCCGCATCAGGTCCAAACAGAAATGGCATTCGATCTCGCCGACATCGGTATTCAACGTCGCGCTGCGGGTGCGGAACTGTGGATAACGGACCTCACCAAAATAGACACGTGGTGAAGTCACAGTCAGCTTCGCGTAGGAACCCTGCAATTGAACGATTGCTTCACCAACGATCGTGTTCAACGTTTCGGAAATCGCGTCGCAAATCATCTCGCGAATTTCAGGCTGCGTCTGTTCAATAATCGGTCCATCCAGCCCAATCACCCGCGCCGCAGTCTCTTCATCCATCGCGATCACATACTCACCAAACACAGTCCCCGTATAATAGATCGATACGATGAAATTTTTGTTCGTCTTGAGCGAACTGGATTCACAAACATCGGAGCAATTCGATGTGGAAACCCCGAACATCTCCAAGAGAACTCGTTCGGTGATTTCTTCAAACGCCCGTGCGTGGTCCGTTAAGTGTTGTATATCGTTCACACCGCGTACCCCAAGAGTTTTTCGACTGCAGAAACGAGACGCTGCTCATCCTCGGGGCAATGCCGACGAATAGGCTTTTCCAGGAACGCACCCGCTCCAGCTTCCAGACATTTCCGAACAATCTCTTCGTCCTTGAGCGCCGACAGCATGACAACATTAGCGGCGGGATCGTGCGCCCGTATTTCTTTCAGACACTCCAAACCGTCCATGTTTGGCATCGTCACGTCGAGCAAAGTGATATCGGGAGACAGTTGCTTGAACAACTGAACCCCTTCTTCCCCATCTCCACCAAGCCCAACGACGTCGAAGCCGATGTCCGAAAGCACCGTCTTCAAAACCTTGGCCATGAACTTGCTGTCATCGACAACTAACACAGAGATCATATTTTGTATTCCTCGCAAGAGTCTGTCGTTCTGATAGCGGGACTTTTCAACCCCAACAGGCATTTCAACACTTCAACCAAGCTCCCAATCCGGCGACCGACAGTACGTTCTGTCGCTTCTGTCCGATCGACGATCGAACTCGCACCTGGCCCTTGTTCCATTTTCGAACGTCTCGGTTCGCCGCGTTTCCTCAATGCCCATTGGGCTGAATTCAAATCGGTGTCAACGTATCGAACGATGCCAACTGGCAACCGCTGATGCCTACACGCATCCCCTAATGCCTGGCTTTCCAAAATCATCGAGTTCGGATCGCTGCGCATGAGCAATCCATCGAACGGATTGCCCCTGTGAACAATTGACCACTAAAGATGGCCGAACTACCGACATGCTGACGGTTCTCACCTGACAACGCTTCCGCGATGTTTCACAGATCAAAGTCCCCTCCCATGTCGAAATCGGGGAACTCACCACGCCGGCACCCCTATCTAACATAGGCCACGATTAGGGACTGTCAACGAAAGCAGCGATTCTTCATCAACAGCGATGAGTACCGGATCTGGACCGCCTGCGTCAGTTGTTCGCCGAACGGTTTTCCGCGGGGATGCGGTGGAACGCTTTTCCGATCGGGCTCGCCAACAGCGCGGGCAACAGGACCAGATCGCCCACCAGCGCGGTGGGCAGCAGAACGATCATCATCACCGCAAACATGCTGGTCGGAATAAATTCGGCGGGGACCAACACCAACATCCCCACGCAACAGATCAGCGTGGTTTGAATCATCGCGATCGCACAACGATGAAAAGCGATCCGAATCGCATCGCAACGCGATCTGCCCAAGTCGATCGCTCGGCCGTACCAAGTGAGAAAGTGCAGCGTATCGTCGACAGCGATCCCCAGAGCAACGCTTGCAGTCAGCATCGTCCCCAGCCCGATCGGTACCTGCAACCATCCCAACAGACCAAACACCGTCACAACCGGCGCCACATTGGGAAGCATCGCCAACAGCCCAGCCCAGAAACTGCGTAGCATCAGCATCATCACGGGGGCCAAGATGGCGAATGCCAGCAGAAAACTGTTGGTCAAATCGCCCAACAATTCGCCCTGCGCTTCGTCGATCAGCGGTGATCCGCCTGTAAATTCCAATCGCACACCATCGGCTGGCGATTTCAACAACGGCTCGAGTCGCCGCCGCAGTTCGGCGATCAATTGTGTGTAGGGGCGGCCGTCGATCTCCGCAACTTGGGCATGGATTCGCCAGGCTTCGCCGCTGTCCGATTCAGCCAACCAACCCTGAGCGATGATTTCCGGACGCGCCGCGTCAAACTTCGCCTCATACGCCACCTGCGCCGCAATCCCCCGAAACCCTACCGGGCGAGGAATCGTTGGCGCGAAGGTGAGCGCCGAGATCGTCGCCGCGACGCCATCGACCTGCTGCGCCTCGCGCTCGACAGCGAGAATCTGCCGCAACCGATCGATCGGACGCAGGGCGGACTGTCGATCATAATAAAGAACGATCTCCAACGAGCCCTGGGGCCCCAGATGTTCATTGATCCAACGATAATTGCGAACCAATTCGCTTTGCGGACGGAAACATTTTAAGAGATCGACCGTTGTCGTCGTTCGACTCAATCCCCAACCGGCAAGCGCCAGCCCGATCAAGCCCAAGCTCAACAGCACATTGTGATGCTTCAGCACCTTGCCGATCACCAAGTCCAGCCATGGATTGACCTCAACCGCGACGGCGGTCGACTGTAGCGATCGAACGCATGGACTCAGCGTCAGCACCGCGGCAAAGACAGCCATCAAAACGAAAAAGCCGATCGCGACGCCAAGCGCCGAATAGATGCCAAAGTTTCGGATCGGCGACAAATCGGAAACGATCAAACTGGCCATCCCGATCGCCGTGGAAAGCGACGCCAACGCGCACGGCTTCCAACCGACCTGCACGGCTCGAAAGCCGGCTTGATCGGCCCCGACTTCGCGGAGCCCGTCGCGGTAGTAGTTCGCCAGATGGACCGCGCCGGAGACCGTCAACACATATAAAAGCGTCGGGACGGCGACCAAAATCGCATTGATTCCATCGCTGGTGAAATGGATCATCGCAATTCCAATCGTCGCACAAAAGACCGCCGCGACGAGCACCACTAACGTCAGCCGCAGACTTCGCAACAGGAGTGAAACGACGATCAACGTCAGCAATGCCGATGGCAGGATACAGCGTTGGATCGATCGATCGGTCGCGTGATCGATCACCGATGCCTTGTAAACGCCACCGGCCAATCGCAATTGATCGCGCGACAGATCGCAGGCTCGTTTGGCGATCCGAGTGATCGAATCGATCACCCGATGCGGCTGCTCTCCCCCGGCGGGCGTCAACGCAATCAACACCGCCGTCGTTTTTCGATCGGGTCCCAACAACAACCGATCGATTCGCCCGGCCGCCTGGCCGGGTCGCAGTTTGGCGGGCCCTTGGATCAATTCCCGCATTGCGTCGGCCCCAGTGATCACACTGTGCCATATCGGCTGGGGATCGTTGGCCACCGCTTCACGCAAGGCATCGGCCAGTTGAGGCAGCCGGGGATCGGTCAAAGTGCAGCCGGGCCAACTGACAACGACGATCTCGTCCCCGCCGAACCTTTGAATAAATTCCTGATAGCGCTGCACCTCGGGGCGGCCTTCGGGCAACCATTGATGCATGTCCGCGGTGTTGCTGTGCAGTTGCAACAATGCGTAGACAAGCACCGGCGAGAGCGCGACCAACATGGCAACGACCAACCAGGCCAGCCTGCGGAGACGCAACTGCTGCGCTTCCGATCCCGTAAATTCCGATTCCACGCCCGGCAGCGATTCGCTCACGTCAGCGGCTTTTCAAACTCGAAGACTCCATATTCCATCGCCCCAACACGATAAGCGATCCAAATCCGCGCGATGCTGAAAACGAAGACCGCATGTCGGCTCTTCGACGAAAACAAAAAACGCCACCCCGCCCGGGAGAAGAATAGAAACACAAAGACCCGCCACAAACAGATCGCCCACGTCTTCTGGACCGCCCCCGTCAGGTCCTCGCAACAAAGCTGCCGCAACTGCGACGATTCGGCCAGCAGCGTGTATTCGCTGGCGGTTCCCATGCTTGGCAGACGCCCCTCGCGACAAATCGGCTGCAACAACCAACGGCGAGCTCTTCGGCCGGCATGCTCGCTGGACAACCAAGCGGTAATGCAAGCCCGACCGCCCGGTTTAAGCACACGATAGATCTCTTGAAAGAACCGATCCTTGTTCATCACGTGGCCGATGCATTCGATCGACAGCAAGCCATCGAACGATCCATCGGGCAACGAATTGGTCTCCCAATTGCACAATAGGAATCGTGGATTGTCGGCTCCGCCAAGCTTCGAGACCGCGAAGTCGTACTGCTGTTGAGAAATTGTCAGTCCGGTCATCCGATAGCTTTGCCGCGACGCGAGATACCGAGACGTTCCGCCATAACCACACCCCACATCGCAAACCGAAGCCCCCGCCGCCAAACCGAGCGGCCTGGCGACGCGTTGGATCAGGCTCTCGATCGCCTGCTGCGGCGACTCCGATCCGGTTTCCCAGAAGCCATGATGCAGGTGCTCCCCCCAAAACTGACGGTAATACCCATCCAGATCATCATAATGTTCGGCGACATCGGCCGAATCGATCGCAAGACTCGATTCAATCATCCAAGATAGTACCCCGGTGGATGGAAGTGGCTCCGCAAGGGCAGTCTAAAGCATCCAACGCACGCTAGCGAGTAGAACGCGCGGCGCTCCTTGCATCGCTTTCGACGCGACGGATCGACAGAGACAGATCACCCGCTGCACCAGCCCGCGAGCGAAACGCGGAAAAGGTTCCCCTGCAGCAACTGGCCGCAACACAACATGCCCCCGGCCATTCCCGAACCGCGGTTCATGGCAACAACGGTGCCATTGCAACGCGACACGCGGTATAACTTGCCACTGAACATCGCGCGGCGGCAACAGATCTGCAACGCTGGGCAAATCCGTGTTTCAATCGAAGGTATCAGCCTTAGCAAAAACACTTATTAGCCCTGATCTACGACGCCAAACACCGCCCATTCTGAAATGGGAAGATGTAAAACAGCCAAATCGACCATCGATCGATGCTTTTCCGGGAACCGCCCCACCCAGATGAACGTCCAGAATCACAGCAACCCTTTGAATGAAGCATCGGAAGCTTCCGACGACGCCCTGATAACCAGGGCCTTGGCGGGAGAGTCGACTGCGTATGATTCACTGGTCCGGCGACACGCTGGTCGGCTGCTGACGATGATCCGCGCCCAGGTAGGAAACCGCGACGATGCCGAGGATCTAATGCAGGAAACTCTGGCCCAGGCCTACTTTAAACTGAACACATTTGCCGGCAAAAGCAGCTTTTTCACCTGGATGTACCGGATCGCCTTCAATTTAACGATCACCAAGCGGCGGAAACGTAGGCTGGAAAGCACCCACACCCGAACGAACATCGAAACAGCCCCCCCGCCGGAAGACCCCGCGCTAGCAGCCGATCAGCGACTGGCCAACGCCGAACAAATCGCTCGACTGCGATCCGCGATCGAGCGGCTGGAAACCGGTCGCCGAACGGTCCTGGTGTTGCGAGACATCGACGGCCTCGATTATGGCGAAATCGCGGAAATACTAGCGATCCCCAAAGGGACAGTCCGCAGCCGACTGCACCGGGCGCGACTCGACCTGCGGGATTTGCTATCGCGCGACCAACCGATCGACGAAGATTGAAGTAGAGTAGCTCGCGACGAGCAACGGATAGATGACCATGCAGTTTAACGAGGAAATGCTGACCGCTTACCTGGACGACGAATTGTCCAGCGACGAACGGGCGATCGTTCAACAGACGATCGACGCCGAACCGTCGTGCGCCAAGCTGCTGGAAGAGCTGCGGGAGCTCCGCGATGCTGTTGCCCAATTGCCTCCAATCCAACCATCGGTCGACCCTGTCGCCGCCGTCCGGCAGCGGATCGCCGCCCAAAACCAAACGGCCTTGGCTCGAGAGCAGCGGGCACAAACATGGAGCCGCTTGGCCCTGCTCGCCACCGCCGCCTGTCTGATGCTAGCGATTGGCAGCTACCTCTTGCGTCCCGAACTTTCACCGGAAAACCAGCCGACCGCCGGATCGATCGCCGACAGCAAGCCGCCATCGGATCCGCAGGTCGTCGATGCTCCCGCCGCTGATGCTGTCGAATTGCGGGAGAGTCTTGCCTACGAATCTTCCCCGTTGCCCGAGATCCAGAGCGATGCTTATTCGTCGCAGGCCGAGCTGCAAGTCGCTCCAATGATGAAAGCTCAGCCACCGGCGGCTCCCTTGGCCGGCAACGATGTGCGTCAAAACCGGAGCTCCCCGCAGGCCCCGACTCGCTCCAACGGGCAATCCTATTCTCGGGCAACTCCCTCCCTTCGACCGGCCGACTCCGCAAACCAAGCAAGCCGGATGGGAGGTGGCTTCGGTGGTTCGATGGCGAACCGATCGCGAGCCGCCGTGCAGTCGCCCGCACGATACTTCTTCCGAGCCTCGGGATCGGATAAGGAAGATTCATCGCCATTAGCAACCACCCCCCGTTTGGACTCACCAGAGCGAAACGAGACGGCTTCCGACAATGCCAAGCTGGCACCGAGCCAACAGGCGGCGCGAGATGCGAAGCGTTCGATGGCGGTCGAATCGGACGCCGTCGATCGAGCTGCCGCGGCTGAATCGGCCCTCGCCGACCGCGGAGCTTCCCCTCCTCCGGCGGTAGCCTCTGCAGGGGCACCTCGCGCGAGGCGGGCGGACGTCCGGCGGATTCAAATTCAATCGTCCCCCGAATTGCTAGCAGCTCAACTGGCTCAGATCCGCGATTTGCTAGCAGCCCAAAAGATCGTCTCTCAACAGCAGGAGCCGAGCGCCGAAGGGAACGCAGAGCAGAAAGATGTAGCGGAAGGTTATGCCCCGTTGCGAGATTTGGCGAAAACCGCGAATCAACCGATCCAACTGATAGTCTCCGGCCCCCCTAAGATGCTCCAACAGTTGGCCGAGCAAATTTTGAAAACGATCGCGAATCGTGCGACCATGGGCGATCCTGTGGCAGGTATGGATTCGGCGGAAGCGGGGGCGGCTTCGGTTCTGCAGATCGACATCCTACCGTAGCCCTTCCCCGCACAGCGGGCTCTCTGCCGCGATGAACCGACGCATTGGCAAAATTCGTTTTTCGGCCAGTTCTTATTCGCCCTCTGCTAATGGGCTTGCTGCGGTTCACGGCTAGTATTCCCAGGGAAATCTCGCCTCTTTCGCCAGTGAAAGGCTGCTGCAAAAAAGTCTGATAAATTCCGAATTTGGCTAATTCCGCAAAAGCCGCCGAACCAGACACTTAGGTTTTGCACAAAACCTGCGTGCACAAAAAACAGGCACGCCACTCCGTGCCTGCTTCGGAGCACCCCTGCACGGAATCCGTGCACAGAATCAATGCAAGCACCTAAGTCGTGCATGCAAAAGGGTTTACGTGATAGCGTTTGACCGCATCTGAATATAAGGGCGAGTCTGCGGGAGAGTCGAGGCGAAGGTGATGCCCGGCCACGCAGGACCACAACAGAGCGACCTTCTTTAAAGGACGCTGTCTACAGCCACGGAGCGACGGATTGATGGTTAGCCACGAAAACTTCAGTAACCCAACCCAGACACTGAACAACACAAACACCGAAACTCGATTCGCTAGCAACGAAGCGGCCCCGGCTGCAGCGACAACCAATCGCCTGAACCTGCCAGCAATCAACGACGGATTGTCACTTCAAGAACGCCCCGCCGAAGCGATGCGATTGGCTCAAGAAGCCTTCACCCAAACCTCCAACTGGATCGAGTTCTTCCGCGAGACTCTGGGCGTCGAAGGCTTCGTTCGCAAGTTGTTCCCAACCCTCGAAGAGATGCACTACTTCGAAGAGTCGCACGAGCACGGACAGATCCAAGAAATGCTGACCGCCCTCCGCAGCCAAGACACCGGCAAGGGAGACACGCTGGAACCACAACGGATGATTACCGTCCGTTTGCCAAAGAGCATGCACGAGTTCCTGCGAGTCCAAGCCGAGGAGCTGGAACTGAGCATCAACAAGCTGTGCATCAGCAAGCTGCTGCAGACGATCGATGAAAAGATGGTCCCCGAAGAGCGTGGCGGCCGACGCGGACGACGCCCGGGTCCCCAAGGCCCTCGCAAGAAAAAGGAACAGGAAACGGCCTCCGTCCAACCAACCCAGCAGCCCTACGGCAACCAGACTCCGTACGGTACTCAAACCCCGTATGGCAGCCAAACTCCGTACGGCACACAGCAGCCTCGCTCGCCACAACCGATGTCTTATCAACAGCCACCACAACGCCCCCACTTTGGTTAAGATCGCCAAAGAACCGGAGGCTTTAATATGCCTTAAGGGCAGGTTCCCGACCTGCCCCGCCCGTTGGCAATTCGCCGACGGGCCGTCCCCCTGGGCTCCCCTGCCGGTCCCCACCACGCAACACCTGACACAAGGTAGTGCCCCCGCTCATGCTGCGGAGCCACGGTGGAACCGAACCTAAAGATGGGTATCATGTTGGCGACACCCCACCCATCACTCGATAGCCCAACATGATGAAATCCCAATTCCCAGACGCGATGCTGCAGCGGATCCAATCCTGCGGCGTCGTCGCGGTGATCGTGATCGATAAGCCACAAGACGCCGTTCCTCTGGCCCAGGCTCTCCTGGCTGGAGGCATCCAAGCGATCGAACTGACTCTCCGCACCCCCGCCGCGATCGAGGCGATCCGAGCGATCGCCAGCCAGGTCCCCGAGGTTCTGGTCGGCGCCGGAACCGTCCTGACTCCCGAGCAAGCCGACGAAGTGGTCGATGCTGGAGCCGCCTTTGCCGTTGCTCCTGGTCTGAACCGGCGAGTAGTCGAGCGCTGCCAAGCCCGCGGCCTCCCCTTCGCGCCAGGAATTGTCACTCCCTCGGATATCGAACTAGCGGTCGAACTTGGGTGTCGCGAGCTGAAATTCTTCCCCGCCGAACCGAGCGGTGGGATGAGCTATCTGAAAAGCATGGCCGCCCCCTATGCCCACCTGGGCCTTCAATTCATTCCACTGGGCGGACTGGATGCTGGCAACATGGGTTCATATTTAGGTAGCCCGTTGGTTCCGGCGATCGGCGGATCGTGGATCGCTCCGCGAAAATTGATTCAACAGCAGGGCTGGGCCGAGATCACCCAAAACGCAACCGAAGCGAGTCGCATCGTCGCCGCTACCCAAAACAAGGAAATCGCATGAGCAAGGTCGTAACATTTGGTGAAATCATGGGTCGGCTGGCCCCTCCGGGATTTCTGCGTCTGCCGCAAGCGATGCCGGGATCTCTGGATGTCACCTTTGCTGGCGCCGAAGCGAACGTTGCTGCGTCGCTGTCGATCCTGGGGCTCGATGCCCACTTTGTCACCGCGCTGCCGAACAATCCGATCGCCGACGCCTGCGTCAATTCGCTGCGATCGATCGGAATCGACACGTCGTCGATTCTCCGCAGCGACATCGGGCGGCTGGGGCTCTACTTTCTGGAAACCGGCGCCAACCAACGTCCCAGCCGCGTGATCTACGATCGCGACGGATCGACGATCGGGCAAACGCCCGCCGATGCGTACGACTGGGACAAAATTTTCGCCGATGCTGGCTGGTTCCATGTCACCGGGATCACTCCTGCGGTTTCGCAAGTCGCCGCCGAAGCGACTCTGCATGCGGCCGAGGCTGCCAAGCAGAGAGGGCTGACCGTCTCGTGCGACCTGAATTTCCGTGGCAAGCTGTGGCGATGGGATTCGTCCGCTTCCCCGCACGAACTGGCTGGCCGCACGATGCGGCAACTGCTGCCGTTGGTCGACGTTTTGATCGCAAACGAGGAGGACTGTGGCGATGTGCTTCAAATTCGCGCCGCCGAGACCGATGTCGCCTCGGGGAAATTGAGCGCCGAGCGTTATCCCGAAGTCGCCCGCCGCGTGGTCCAGGAATTCCCGAACCTTCGCTATGTAGCAACGACCTTGCGCGAGAGCATCTCGGCGTCGCATAACAACTGGGGCGCGATGCTGTACGATGCCGCTGCTGAATCGGCCAGCTTTGCGCCGCAGTCCGGCGGAGAATACGAACCCTATTCGATTCGCAATATCGTCGATCGCGTGGGTGGGGGCGATTCGTTTGCGGCCGGACTGATCTTCGGTCTGCTGAACGACGATTACCCAACTCCCGAAGCGGCGTTACAATTTGCAGTGGCCGCTTCCTGCTTGGCGCATTCGATCATCGGCGATTTGAACTTTTCCAGCCGCGAGGAAATCGACGCGTTGGCCAAGGGAAGCGCCAGCGGCCGCGTCGTCCGATAGGTTTCCCGCATCCCAAGCACTATGTCCGAACCAACCTCTTCATCGCTGAACTCGCAAACGCCCGATTCGGATCGGAAGCATCCGGTCGACGCGGTTCATTTTGTCCACCATGCGATCAAGCATGCGATCCGCGACACCGCAGCTCAGCAGTCGGGCAAAGTGTCCGGAGAGGGACTGTGCCGGATCCTGCTGGAACTGGCGGTCGACGAGTTTGGCGGAGAGGGGGCCAATGTGCTGAAGCAGTGGAACATCCAGACCAGCGACGACGTTGGCCTGATCGTCGTCCGGATGCAAGCCGCCGAAGTCGACGAGGCGCAGCGCGTCGATCAAAATTCCAACTTCGGTGGCTGGTTCGATCTCGACCAGCCCGCCGACCAGTGGAATCTTAAGTGGTAACGCAATCCGAACAGCCTGCTGCTCTCGATCATGCGCTGCTCGGAATTTAAAACGCAGAGGCGCCGAGGGCGCAGAGTTCTTCCCATTTAAAATCTTCGCACGCAAACACCTCTGCGATCTCAGCGAATCTGCGTTTTTAAATAACGCCTCTTCACCGCACCCGGAATTTCCCCAGCTCAATGCACAGGCGAAGAAGCTGAAACGCAGAGGCGCAGAGAGCGCTGAGTACTTCCCATTAAAATCTGCGCACGCATGCACCTCTGCGATCTCAGCGACTCTGCGTTTTAAAATAACGCCTCTTCACCGCACCCGGAATTTCCCCAGCTCAATGCACAGGCGAAGAAGCTGAAACGCAGAGGCGCAGAGAGCGCTGAGTACTTCCCATTAAAATCTGCGCACGCATATACCCCTGCGTCCTCAGCGACTCTGCGTTTTAAATAACGCCCCCAAACCAAACCGGCATTCGGCCCGTTCAACCCGCAACGAAGTAGATCAAACGCAGAGGCGCCGAAGCCGCAGTGTTCTTCCCATCTAAAATCTTCGCACGCATACACCTCTGCGTTCTCAGCGACTCTGCGTTTCAAATATCCTTGCGGAGAACTCACATCACTCCGCCATCAGGAAGTGTTCAAAGAACGCGTAGATCACTGCGTTGGATTCGGCGTTGGGCGAGTGATCGGGGCGGTTGGTCATCGCCACGCGGTTCTCGTACCCCAGCACTCGATTAACGGCGATCGTGTGATTAAGTGCCTGCCAACGCTGAGGTGGATCTTCTGAACCGCCCGAAACCAGGAACGGTCGCGGCGCCATCAAGGCGTGCAGTTCATGTAAGTCGCGTCCCTGCTGCATTAATTTTGGGTAAAGTCCGTAGGCCGGATTGCTGTCGGTGATCAGTCCCCGCTTCCGCCAGGGCTTCGGATGATAGCCCAGGTACCACGGCTCCCAGTAGTTCACGCTGTTCCTCGCGTTGTCGAAAACGATCCCTGGATCGGACCAGGCTGCACAGGCGAAGCGATCGAACAGGCATGACGCAAACATCGCCCACTTGCCACCAAACGAATGGCCGACGATCCCGATCCGATCGGCGTCGACCTCGGGTCGCCGTGCCAGCGCGTGCCATGCGTTGGCCGCCGCGTAGCCGAGCATCGACAGCGGCTGAACTTGCGCATCGTCCAGGCTTGGGTAATACAAACTGTAAGTCCTCGCCGCGGTGGCGTCGGTTGTTCCGATCGATAGGACAACGAAACCGCGCCGCGCCAACTGCAGCGCAAAATCGCGACCTTCCTTGCCGAGCCCAATCGCGGTCTCGGGTTCGTAAAAGACAGTGATCACTGCGGGCCGCTCTCCCTGGCCATCGGGAATCAACAGGTAGCCTTCGGTCGACTCTTCAGGCAACCAGCGGAAGCGGACCTTGTGCTGGACAAAATTCTCTCTCCGTTCCGACTCGAGCACTTCGAGATCCTGGTCTTCGATTTGCGCTGGCCACTGCCCCATCAGGTCTTGCCATTGCTTGTAGATCTCGGCGCGGCGGCGCTTCCAGTCGGTTTGGTTTTCAACCATCGTGCCGTCGTTAAACTGTAGCGGCGACCGGAAGCTCCCCTGATCGTTTTGCCATTTTTCGGGCGGCGTGAAGTAGCGGGCGATGCTTGCTGGTGGTTGGCGATCCTGAGCTGCCAGCGAGTTGGCTGAAAGGGCGATCAGGAACAGGGGGATCCAAGGTTTCATCGGTGGGTTCTCGTCGAGGCGGGATATTGGACGTCGGCGATTTCTCGCACGACAAAGGGGGTAAAGCGGCGTAGGTTTCATTAAACTGCCGCAAGCAGCGGGAGGGGGGATGCGCGACAGCGCCTGCTGGCTGCGTAGATCGCGCGACACAAAAGGAAGGAAATCATGGCTGGTCAATCATACAACAGTTTACCTCGCGGCTGTATGGTCGGTTTTGCGATGCCGTTTGTGCTGGTTGGGGTGGCCGCGACAGGGTTTCTGTACTGGAGCACCTACCAAGCCTATCAGGCGCAGTCGTGGGTGGAGGTTCCCGCGACGATTCTCAACGCCAGCATCAAGACGCATCGCGGCGGCGACAGCACGACCTACAGCGTCGAGACTCGTTACCGTTACGATTTTGAGGGAAAAACGTATCACAGCGATCGTGTCAATTTCAGCCCCTTCACTTCCGATGGAAATCGCAACTGGCACCGTGCGATGGTCAGGCGGTTGCAGCGACACGCCCGTGACAAGACGCCGTACCCCTGTTTCGTCGATCCATCGGCTCCGGAAAACGCCGTCCTGGAGCGTGAGCCGCCATTTCCAATGCTGCTGCTATTCACGGTCTTCGGGATCGCCTTCGGCGGCGCCGGGATCGCGATGCTATTCCAGGATCGCAACCCGGGCTGGCAGGAGAAACGACTGCAGATCGCTCAGGCATCGGGCCAGATGTGGCGCGTTCGCAGCGACTGGGAAGAGGGTGAGATCCGGATCTCGCCGCTGCATCGCTTGCGAACTTCACTCCCCTGCCTGGTGCTGCTGAGCGTTCTGACGCTGCCAACGATTCTGCTGCTGCCTCAAGAATTCCAGCGTGGAAGTTGGTGGGCCTACCTGGGGCTGATCGGCCCGCTGGCGATTGCGATCGCGGTGGTCAAAGTGTTCACCGCGGTCTGGCATCAGATCGCACGAGGCGTCACCCGCGTTCAATTGGCGACCGTGCCGGGAGTGATCGGCGGGCCTGTGACCGGGATCATCCACAGTTCGAGAAAGTTGAATATGTTGACCGGCGTGCGCGTTACGCTCCGCTGCGATCGCAAGTCGCGAGACTCCAGTGAGACGCGGTCGATCGCCACCACGGAGACGTGTTGGCAGGACGAACAAACGATCCTCACCGATCTGAAGCAATCCGATGCCAATGAATCGGCGGTGCCATTCGATTTTGTGGTCCCCTTCGACCTTCCCGATTCGGCGCCGCTGGAGGACGAAAAAGTCGATTGGATCTTAACGGCAAAAGGGCTCGGCGGTGGTTCGCCGCTGGAGATCACTTGCGAGCTGCCGGTCTACAAGACAGCCGAAAGCAGTGAAGATCTGAAGCGTCCCGAGAGTCTTATCGCCGATTTCAGTGGGCCCGATCAGCCCGAAGACATCCTGTCGGAATTGGGGGTTCACGCGGTCGATGGTGGAGTCCGGAAGCGGTGGTGGATCACCGGGCAGAAGACGCTCTCGGGGATCCTGACGCTGCTGGTGATTGCTGGCGGGTTCGACCTCGCATCCTTCCTGATCTTTCGATATGACGGACCTTGGTTCATCGGAGTCGTCTTGGGCTTGATCGGATTTCCGCTGACCCTCGGCTTGATCCACACAATGCTTTGGCGATGCCGGATCGAGACCGCATCGGGGATGGTTCGCATTCGCAGCGGCATGATTCCGCTGGCTCGCTGGAAGAGCATTCCCTTGGATGACTTCGATCGCTTATCGATCCGGCAGACGACTCGGGTGAACGACAAGACGTATTTCGAGGTCTACTTTCAGGCTCGCAATCGCAAGCCGATCACCGTTGGCAAGGGGATCAACGGCAAGCATCGGGCTCAATTGTATGCCGCGGCGCTATGGCGTCAGGTGATCGGCAGCGAGCCGCCAGAAATCACAACCCGCCGCTTTGGCGACGACAAGAAGTCGTAGCGGCTATTGCGAGACTTGAGCCGGCACGCCGCCGAAGGGAAGCGTTTGGGAATTTGGTGGCAACGGGACGGCGGTCGGTGGCATCGCGGTCGTCGGCAGCGGTGTTGCGACACCGGTTCGCGATTGCTCGCGCAATTGGTCGGCTCGGCCGGCGATCACTTCGGCGGGCTCGCTGACTCGCGGGACCAGTTTGGTATCGATCACCCGTTCGTCGCGAATCTCAAACGGCCACAGGGTTTCCGCGATGAAATCGATTCCGGGCAACTGGTACCAGGGAGCATTGATCTTATGCCGCAGCGTCTGCGTTTCGTAACCATCGCGTTCGACACGGATCTCGCGCGTTCCGTAATAGACAAACGGACTCGCGGCGGGCGAATTTCCGATCACTTGGTTGTCGACCGAGACGAGCGCACCTGGCGGGTCGGTACGGACCATCAGCCGACGGCGGACGCACCCCGAGCAGGCCAGGACGATGCCTAGCACCAAAAGGTTGATCGAAAGATAATATCGAGGCCCCAAACCGTTCATTGCTTGCCTTATCATATTACTGCCTGCGTCGCCGTTTCCGCAGAAATCGGTGGCAGTGTAATAACAAGACCGCCTTGGTCGCCAGACCGATTGCCGGGTAGGTCTGAACCGCTGAACTAAATACAATAGGCGTCTTCCGCGACGCGGGGCTAGCAATCGAAACCCACCGAAAACAGGGCTGATCCCATCGAACACGCAATCTTGTCCGACGTAGGCATGCGTCGCGCGAACAACCAGGATTCTGCAGTTGTCCAGATTTCGGACTCGTCCGACCGATGGCAGCGTCGCGGCCATCTTTTTGTCGTGGCCGACGGCATGGGAGCACACGCGGCTGGGGAATTGGCTAGCAAATTAGCTGTCGAACAGATCCCGCACCACTACTTCCGCCCTTCCGACGCTCCGGTCGCCGAAGCGCTTCGCAAAGCGATCCAAGAAGCCAATCAAGAGATCTACCAGCGAGGCCAGCAGAACCCCGAGTTCCACAACATGGGAACGACCGGCAGTTCGCTGGTCCTTGGTCCCGAGGGAGCTTGGGTCGGGCATGTCGGCGACAGCCGCGTCTATAGACTTCGCAAACAATCTTTGGAACAACTGACCTTCGACCACAGCCTGGTCTGGGAGATGGAAGCGGCTGGCCCGATCGACAAACGCCTCAGCCGGAACATTCCCAAAAACGTGATCACCCGCTCGCTGGGCCCCAACGCCCAGGTGATGGTCGATGTCGAGGGCCCTTGGCCGCTGCAGCCCGGCGACACCTTTCTGCTGTGCAGCGATGGGCTGACCGGACAAGTCGACGATATTGAAATCGGCGTCCTGATGGACTGTCTGCCCCCCAAGGACGCCTGCCGCGTGATGGTCGACCTGGCCAATCTGCGCGGTGGCCCCGACAACATCACGATCATCATCGTCCGCGTCGATGAATCGGAAATCGGTTCGGAAGCATTCGCTGGCGGGAATCGCTCCCATCGCAAAGCCCCACAGATTTCGATGCCGTTGGCCATCGCCACGGGAACCTGCTTGCTGGCCGCCGCCCTGTTTGCACTCCTGGGAAGCTACCCCGCCGCCGCCGCTGCCGGCTTGGCCAGCATCGTCTTGGGAGTTTTGATGCTGACCGGTTTTGGCAGCCCTCAACAGGCCGTTGCGACAACAACCAACGCGCCGCGCAGCAGCACCAGCCCCTACCGACGATACGATTGCTCGGACAGTCGGCCGCTGGTCAAAAACCTGATCGGCACCGTCAACGCGCTCCGCGACGCAGCCAATGAAAAACAATGGACCGTCGATTGGAGCGAAATCAACGCGCTCGA
This sequence comes from Rosistilla ulvae, assembly GCF_007741475.1. Lineage (NCBI taxonomy): Bacteria > Pseudomonadati > Planctomycetota > Planctomycetia > Pirellulales > Pirellulaceae > Rosistilla > Rosistilla ulvae. The sequence goes on from NZ_CP036261.1 coordinate 4,988,682, forward strand.
GCACAAGGCGAAACAGGCGCAACAAGACGGCAACCGTCGCGACGCCGTCCACTTCCAATCCGAAGCGATTATCGCGACGATGGAGCAATTGCGCGAGCAACGTCGACGACAAGCCAGCGATTCCACGATCGACTTCTAGTTCCGACCGCCGATCGAAACCGCTCCCACCTCAAAGACCGCAGCCCACCTCCTCGAGACGCTGCGCTAGTCCAGCCAAGCATATCGGTTCGCCTCCATAGCTGTTTAGCGTTTGCGGTTGCGCCCTCTTGATAACCCGACGCGTAAGCGATGCACCGCGCGAATCCCTCGCTTACGCGTCGGGTTACCATCTGCTCTGGCAATCCAGCCAGACACCGTGTGAACTCCTCGCTTACGCGTCGGGCTATCATTTCCTCTGGCGTACCACTCAGGGCCCCGAATACCGCGAGGTAGCGCGTGCCAGCAATTGCCCCACATGCCCGGAACCTTGAAATCCCCAGCGACCTGTTCAATGGCGACCACAAGACGTGGTGGCACCATAAAAAAAGCAGGCCTTCGATATCCGAAGGCCTGCTGTGCGCTGATTCTTTCGATTTTAGTGCCCGGAACAGAGGACACTTTGGCTCAATTAGGGAGCTGCAGGGCTGGCAACGCCATCATCATCGTCCGACGCCAAGACAGCCGCAGCGGCTGCCAAGCCAGCGAGAGCACCTAGGCCACCAGCACCGCCGCCGCCGCCGCCGCCGCCCATTCCGCTGCTTCCCCCTGCGGGAGTCGCACCGTTTCCAGCAGCCGCGTTGGCGACTCCGCCGGTCGATTCATAAGCGTTGCGAACCGCATCGATCGTTTGATTCAACATCGACGCTGGAACCAGGCAGCAAACCAATTGGCTGCCAACCACTGCCGCATTGGTTCGCATGCTGACCGGCTGGACTGCCGAGACGGTTGGCGCCGCAACTGCTTCAAAGGAAAAGGCGGTGTAGCCCAATTGGCCAGCCGCGATCACACCGTAAACGCCTGGCTGAAGTCCCGCGACGGTGAATTGTCCCGCAGCGTTGGCGGTCGATCGCTTGATCGCGGTTCCTCCCTGGAGGATCGTGACATTGATCGAATCGAGCGAACCCAGCCCCTGTCGGTCTTCACGCAAAGGAGCGATCACTTGTCCGCTCAGGCTGCCGTTGGCGGCCAATTGAACTTGGTAGAAACTGCCGCTGGAAATTTGGTAGGCATCCAGTCCAGCCAACGGTGCATAGGGACCTTCTGGATTTCCCAGGTACCCGCGGATGTTCCGCAGCACTTCCCCTTCGGAAACCGAGGCGATCGGAAAGACCAAGGGAGCCGACTTCGCTTCGGCAACGTTTGCATAAACAAACAAGACACCATGCTTTTGTTGATTTGCATCGGCAACCACCAACGAGTACCACCCCTCGCCGGGAACCTGCAGCGTAGCGATCCCGCCATCGTTGGCGATCGCCTGACGAACCGTGCCATCGATTCCAACCACAGAAACCGAAAGATTCACAGCCGCTCGTCGACCAGCCGCCGCCAGGTCGACCAATTGAACCTGCATCTCCCCGTTGGAGTCGACGTTAGCGATCAAGCCTGCGGGCAATGGGGCTTCCACAACAGCAGATGCTTGCGAGCTCGCGGTGCGCACATGCAGCGCCGTCTTTACGTCGTCGGCCGACAATTGCAAAACGCCACACATCAACAGTGAGAGCGATACCAAGGAACGAAGCATGTTGAAATCTCGCGACGCAGAGTGTTAGGGAACTTAGTAACAATGCATAAAGCTATCGAATTCGTCACAACCGATCAACGGTAAACAAAGGTCCACCCCGCCTTCAGCCAGCCACACCCACCCACAGGGACCGCGTCGATTAAACTACACCGGGGCTGGGAGATCGCGGCGGTTAAATCGCTGTATTGCCAGCAAATAACCGACCACGCCGATCGACAGCAGAAACAATGTCGCCGCCAAAGGCCCTGGCATCTGGGCTCCCTCGGGACCCGAAACCACGATTTGCCAGGGGGACCCCGTCTCCGGATTCATCTGGTGCTGGATAATCTCCTGCGGCATGTAGGCTGTGAAATAAGTGAAATATTTCAGCCAGTCGAGTCGCTCGGTCGCTTGTGAGGCGATCATCAGGATCACGTTGACCACATAAAAGCCGATCGTCACGCCGACCGCTCGCCAGCGATAACGATCGATGCTGCTGATCCAAGTGCTGATTCCCAACAGTGCAAATCCAAACGCAAACAGATTCAAAACGCCGACACCAAACACTTCAGCCGACACGAGTTCACGCATCGGCGTGTCGATTGGTTCGATCGGACCGGTCAGGATCGGTAGATGCAATCCGATCAACGGGATGTAGAACGTTGGCGTGGGCGGAGTTTGTTTGACACTAAAACACATGATCCCAATCCAGATCCCCAGCCAGACGCAGAGGGTCAGTCCAGCCAAGCCGGTCACGGCGACGATCCCATGCGCCCGCATCACTTGAGTCCGCGTGACCGGTTGGGCCAACAGCATCTCCAGCGTGCCGCGGCCCAGTTCGCCACTGACCACGTCGGACCCGCGTGCGATCACCCACACGACGACACATAAGATGACTATCGGTTCATCAAACGTCATCCCGATCCGGCCGACGTAGCTGAACAATTGATCGAACGGAATCGGCGAAAAGCGTTCGTAGTCGCGGAACTGTTCGATGATCGCCTTGAAGCGTTCCATCTCCATCTGGCTAACGAGCCAAACTCGCAAGATGTTGAACGAGACAAGCGCCAGAGCGCAGGCCGCCCACAACAGGATCGCTTCGCCGATAAACTTTCGAATCAAAACGCGTGTCATCATGCCACCTCCTGCGCCGCGTCGACGGCTGTGCCGACCGCCTCGGTTTCGGGATGATGCACGCGATCATAGATCGCTTCGATCCCCAACGGCTCCAGCCGCAGTTCGCGCGGGGCGAGCGTCGCCAACCAGCTAAGCAAGGGGACCAGGTCGCCATCGGTCTCCAGCACGATCCGGTCTCCGTCGCGGGATGTTTGCGTCACGCGCTGCTGCAGCGGTTGCGGAATATCAAACCGGTCTTCATCGATCCAGATCACGATCCGGTGCTGATTCTTGAGCGCCGCGATCGATTGCTCCAGCACCAATTCGCCGCGTCGCAAGAAGACGACTCGATTGCAGACCTGTTCGATTTCCGAGAGGACATGCGATGAAAGGATCACCGTGCGGCCGGCGTCGCGGATCTGTTCGACTTGTTCCAGCACCGCCTTGCGAACCGAAGGGTCTAGATTCGCTGTCGGTTCGTCGAGGATCACGATTGGCGTCTGAGTCGACAGCACGATGCAGAGGGCCAGTTTCTGTCGCATCCCTGTCGACATGAATCCGACGCGGCGTTGCAGATCCAATTCGAAGCGGTCGGCCAACGCCAGGCTGCGCTCGGCGGAACCCAACGGATGCAGATCGCTAAAGAATCGCAGCACGCTGCGGCCTCGCATATGCCGCGGCAACCGCGCGTCGCCGGGTAGATAGGCGACGTTTTGGCGAACCGCCAGGCTTTCGGTGAACACATCGTGACCGCAGATCGACGCGGTTCCCGAAGTCGGTCGCAGGAATCCGAGCAGGGTTCGCAGCAGCGTCGTCTTCCCCGCTCCATTGGGCCCCAGCAACCCAAACACGTCACCCGGTTGGACAGTCAACGAGCAGTGGTCCAAGGCAACAAAGTCCCCAAAACGTTTCGTCAACGCGCGCGTTTCAACAATCGACATAGGCTTGGATTCGGAGAGCGAGAGGGAGCAGCGGAGAGGCGATCGAAGCGTGTAGTGTAGGCTGTAACCGATCGTGCGTCGTCCCGATAACAACGGCGACCGGCCTACTCAACAAACCTCCGTCTGCATAAAATCAACGCCCGGCATCCGCCCGATACGATAATTTATTTTGTGCCGCCCAACTTTTTTTCGCCAGACCAGGAAAAGGAACGATGCAGCTTCCTCAAGGATTTCGATTTGCCGGCGTGCGTTGCGGCATCAAAGCCAAAGCCGACCGCAAGGACCTGACGCTGGTTGTCGGTGATCGCGACCTCGTCGCCGCGGGCGTCTACACCCAAAACAAGATCGTCGCTGCCCCGGTCGTACTCAGCCGCAGCCGGACCCCTTCGTCGGCCGTTCGCGCTGTCGTGATCAACAGCGGCAACGCCAACGCCTGCACCGGCCAACAAGGTGACCGCGACGCGTTGGCGATGACAAACCTTGTCGCCAAAGCATGCGATCTCGATCCCAGCAGCGTGCTGGTGATGAGCACTGGGATCATCGGGCACAAGTTGCCGATGGATCGCATCGAGCAGGGGATCGGGGCGGCTGCCGACCAGTTGAACGATTCGTCCGACAATTTCCTCGCCGCCGCCGATGGCATCCTAACGACCGACCAAGGTCGCAAGCTCGCCTTCCGCTGCGAACAGATCGGCGACCAGAAGATCACCTTTGCCGCGATGGCCAAGGGGGCGGGGATGATCGGCCCGAACATGGCGACGATGTTGGGATTGGTGCTATGCGACGCCAACCTCACCAAGATCGACGCGCAACGGGCGCTGCGTGTCGCTGCCGACGCAAGCTTTAACAGCATTAGCGTCGATGGGCACACGAGCACCAACGACACGGTCAACCTGTTGTGCAGCGGAACCGCATCGGCGACGCCGTTGGCCGAAGAACATTTGGCTCGCTTCACCGAAGTGCTGACCGATTTCTGCATCGAGTTGGCCAAACAGATCCCCGCCGACGGCGAAGGGGCACATCACGTGATCGAGATCCGTGTCGGTGGTTCCGATTGCGATGCCGATGCCAAGCAGATCGCCAAATCGATCGCCGACAGCCCGTTGGTCAAAACAGCGGTGACCGGGAACGATCCCAACTGGGGACGGATCATGTCGGCCGCGGGATATGCGGGCGTCCTCGTTCGCCCCGAACTGTGCCAACTGAAGATCAACGGTTCGATGGTCTTCGACAAAGGGCAGCCGATCGACTTCGATGAAAAAACGATCAGCGAAAGCATGGCGGCCGACAAGACAGTGGTTCTGGAAGTGACCGTCGGCGACGGGCCGGGAACTTCGGTCTTCTGGACCAGCGATCTGACGACCGATTACGTGACCTTCAACTCCGATTATTCTACGTGATCCGTCTGACCGGCCGCGGACCGTTCGAACTGACGACACTCAGAACGGAACCTCTCGGTATCCTCGGCACATGCCAGGATAACGTCTATTATTGAGGGACTCTTGTGGCGTGTCCGCCGCAACGAGACCATTTCGCACGTCTAGATTCGTATCGGCCGTCAGCTCATCATGGAAAACTGGATCAACTTTGGAATCGCCCTGCTGCTCGTGGCGATCAACGGCTTTTTTGTTGCGGCGGAGTTCGCACTCGTCAAGGCGCGGCCAAGCCGACTGGAACAACTGGCGCTCGGCGGCAATCTGTTTGCCAAAGTTGCCAACTGGCTGGCGAGGCGGTTGGATGCGTCGCTGTCAGCCTGCCAATTGGGAATCACCCTCGCCTCGCTGGCTCTGGGGTGGGTCGGCGAACCGGCCTTCCATCACCTGATCGAGCCCGTGTTTGCTTGGATGGGGATCTCCAACCCCGACGTGCTGCACTACGTTTCCCTGGCCTTCGCGTTCACAACGATCACGGCGCTGCATCTGGTCGTCGGCGAACAGGCCCCCAAAATCTTTGCGATCCGCAAACCCGAACCGATGGCCGTTTGGTGCGCTCTGCCGCTGGCCGGATTCTATTACGTCGCTTATCCGTTGTTGGTCGCGCTGAACTGGATCACTTCGTTGCTGTTGCGATCGATCGGTGTCGAAGCTGTCGACGAGCACGGCACGCCGCACACCGAAGAGGAGCTGCGGAACCTGGTCGCCCAATCGCATGTGCATGGCGAATTGACTCGCAGTGAAGCCCAGCTTATCAACGCGGTGTTGGAGTTCGACGATCAATCGGCCCACCAAATCATGACTCCGCGAACCGATGTGATCACGCTGTCGATGGACGCCCCGATCGAAGACTGGATCACGACGATACGCAAATACCGCTTCAGCCGCTATCCGGTCGTGGAGCAATCGCTGGAGAAAGCGGTTGGCGTTCTGCACATCCAACACCTGGTCGGCCTGGATCTCTCTCAACCGCTCGACCGTGCCGCCCTGTTGCAGCCGCCGAACTTCGTTCCCGAAACGATCCCGATCAAAACGCTGCTGCAGCATTTTAAGTCCTCGCAATCGCTGCTGGCCTTTGTCGTCGATGAACACGGCACCGTCGTGGGCGTCGTCACGTTGGAAGATGTACTCGAAGAGCTGGTTGGCGAGCTGGAGGATGAGTTCGACGAACAGGTCCGCGACATCGTTCCCGAAGACGATCAGACCTTCCGTGTCCTTGGGCAGACGCCGTTGGACGACATCAACAAAGCGATGGGGCTGACGCTGCAGTCGCACGATTCCGACTCGTTAGGCGGATTTGTGATGCAACATCTGGGAAGAGTCGCCGAGCAGGGGGACGTGATCCAGATCGACGGCGCGAAGATCGAGATCCTGCGCGTCGAAGGCCCCCGCATCGTCAGCATGCGAGTCCGCCTCTCCGCTCCGCTAGCCAGCCTCGATGCTCCCACCAGCACCGACGACAACGAAGACTCAGCCGCTCAATAGCTTCCGAGCGGCACGCGTCGATCGCACTTCAACGGTTGCCAACACAACGGACGCAACCAACAGCGGTAGGACGTAATAGTAGATCCGGAAGATTAGCAGCGACCCTAGGATGACCGCTTCGTCGCTGCTGGCCAGCAACGACAGCAGGATCGCTTCTAAGACACCCAGTCCGCCGGGAACCTGAGTCAGCATCGCCGCGGCGAGGGCCAGTAGGTAGACGCCGACGACTTGTAGGTAGCTGGCTGAAATTCCGCTTGGCAGCAAGACGTACAGGGTCGTTGCCACCAGAATCAGGTCCATCGACGCGACAACGATCTGCTTCCGCATCAGCGCCGGACCGGGAGGCAACAGCTTCAATCCCGCCAGCGGCAGCGGGCGACGCCACCAAGTGCAGGTCGCCACGTAGAGGGCGATCGCCGCCAGCAGCGTGAAACCGAGGATCCGCGAACTGATCGGCAGATCGATCGACGGTGGCATCGGAATTTCCGCAATCGACAGCACCACGCCGCCGACCATGCAGACACCGACCCAAAACGAGAGGCTTGTGAAAGCCAGCAGGGCCACGATTTGAGCGGTCCCCAAGCCCCAGCCGCTATAGAATCGGACGCGGATCGGAATCCCTGCGGCCACCGCGCCGATGTTGTTGCTGAAGGCGTAGGCGAGGAAGGAGACCAAGCCGACTTTGCGATAGTTCAGCTTGGGGCTGCCATCTTCGGCGCCCGAACTGCCCGCCCCAACATACTGAACCGCCAACACGTCGTTACCGGTCAAGACAAAGTAGTTCATCGCGACCAGCAGGCAGGCCAGCAGATGATACGCCAAGGGGATGTTTGCGACACCGGCGGCGAATTCGTCCCAGGTGATCTCTTGCGTCTTCTTGTACAGAAACGAAGCGGCAACGGAGAACAGGATCAGTCCGAAGACTGGTCCCGCGATTTTTTTCAATCGTCCGACAAACGTGGGCTCGTTTTTATTCACCAAAATAATCGACTGCGTTTTTGAAGATGGCAAATCCTTCGCCCCACTGCGGCTGCTGGGCGCGGCGCGTCCATTGTGGGTGATGCGTTGGATCGATGTGTCGTTCCGGATGAGGCATCAGGCCAAATAAGCGGCCCGTTGCGTCGCAGATTCCTGCCACGTTTGCTTCGGATCCGTTGGGGTTCGATGGAAACGGCAGGACTTCGTCGCTGGCTTGTCCGGCATCGGCCGCGGTGTATCGCAGCGCCAATCGTCCGGCGTCGCCGAACGCCTTCAATGCCTCAGCGTCGGCCGTGACAAACTTGCCTTCGGCATGAGCGATCGGCAGATACATCTTGTCGATCCCCTTCAAGAAGACGCATGGAGTTTTCGTTTTGTCGACCGCCAAGTGAACCCAGCGGTCTTCGAAGCGGCCGTGATCGTTCCAGGTCAACGTTGCCGGCTGGGTCTCGCGGACGCCGGAGGTCAGCACGCCCAGTCGCATCAGGACTTGGAAGCCGTTGCAGATGCCAAGGACCAAGCGGTCTTGGTCGCAGAACTGGCGGACCATGTCGCCCAGGTGGCGGTCCAATTGGCTGGCCAGAATCCGGCCCGCAGCGATGTCGTCGCCATAGCTGAATCCGCCCGGGAGACAGAGAACCTGGAAGTCTTCGGCCAATTTGGGATTTTCGATCAACCGGTTCACGTGCACGCGTTCGGTAACCGCACCGGCAGCTTCAAACGCAAACGCGGTCTCTTCGTCGCAATTGGTTCCCGGAGCACGAAGGATCAAAACGCGTGGAACTGCCATAGCTTCTTACGATTCGTCGGGTGTTGGGGGAAGCCGCCCAGAGCCGCTTCCAGAGATTATCCAGCTGGCTCAGGATGAAGGATTCCCCAGCAAAAGGGAAGGGGGCTGGGCCGGTTCGCTCTAAACCAAATCAGCGCGACGACTGCCTCGCATCAACCAACCGGCCAGGACCAGCGATCCGACCATAAACAGCAGCGAGACCGTCCAGGTGATCATCGACGATGGACCCCAGACGTTGTCGGCCAGGGTTACCTCGGGATACAGCAGCCGGCGGAGTTCGACCATCGAATAGCTGAGTGGATTGCAGCGCATGATCCAGTGCAGAATCGACTGGCCGATCGACGTCGCGTTGCTGATCGCGGGGATCGGGAAAAACGCACCGCTCAACAGCCACATCGGCATCAGGAACAGCATCATCACGGCATGAAAGCCTTGGGTGCTGGTCATCGGCCAGGCGACGATCATGCCGACCGAACACAAGGTGATCGACATCACCGCCAACAATACAAGCGCATAGACCGTGTTGATCCCGGGGCTGGCCATGCCAAACAGCAACACCAGGCCGAGGAACAGAACGGCTTGCGCCCAGGCGATTCCGCCGCCACCGACAACCTTACCGACCAACACCGGCCAGCGTCCCACCGGCGAAACGAGCACGCCTTGCATGAACCCTTCGCGGCGATCCTCGATCACCGAAATCGTGGCGAAAATTGCGGTGAAAAGCACGATCAGTCCGATCGTGCCCGGCAGGAAGTATTCGAAAAATCCTTCTTGTCCGCTGGTCGTCCAGGAGAACGAGCCGCGCATGCCGGCGCCAAACATCAACCAGAACAGCAGCGGTTGAACGACGGCTGAAACGACGCGGTTCTTCTGCCGGAAGAAGCGTGTCCATTCGCGGCGAGCTAACATCCACGCCGCGGCGATTCCGCTGGGGCGGATGTCGAGCGACGGTCCAGCGCCAAGCGATGCCTGCGGCGAGGGTGACGGTTTCGATTCGGAGGTTTCCGAGGTAAGTGTACTCATGATGAATTCAGTTTCTGCTATTCGCCCGACCAGAATTGATAACCGGTCTTTGCGATAAAGACATCTTCAAGACTCGGCCGGCCGATCGAGATCGAAGTCGCTTGGTCACCCAGCGTCGTCAACAGTTCAGGGATCATCGGACCGGGCTGATCGCTTTGAATGCGAACTTGGTTGTGTAACGCTTGCCCCTCGATGCCCATCTGCTGAAGTTGTTGGCAAACCGCTTCGGGCTGGTCGGTGGTGATCGTGATCAAGCCCGCCCCCATCTGCGATCGCAAGCGATCCGGTGCCCCTTCGGCGATCACTTTCCCTTCGCTTAAGATCGCGATCTGATCTGCTTTCTCAGCCTCTTCCAACAGATGCGTCGTCAGGACGACCGACAGCCCCTGCTGCGAGAACTCTTTAAGCGCTTCCCAGAGGTCCAGCCGAGCTCCTGGATCCAAGCCGGTGCTCGGTTCATCCAGCAGCAGCACCTGTGGTTGGTGCAGCATTCCCTTGGCCAGTTCGACGCGTCGCTTCAGACCGCCGGAGAGTTTTTCGCAATAATCATTTCGGCGGTCGGAGAGCCGCAAACGCTGCAGGACTTCTTCTTCCCGCTGCCGCAGCGCGGCGCCATGGATTCCATACAACGCCGCTTGGCAACGCAGGTTCTCCAGCACCGTCAGCTTCTTGTCCAAGCTGGGTGATTGGAACACGATTCCGATCCGGCGACGGACTTCCATCACCGATTCGACGCTCGCGCCCGAGACGCTCAATTGCCCGCGTTGCAGCGGCATCAGCGTCGCCAGCAAGCGGAAAAGTGTGGTTTTGCCGCTGCCGTTGGGGCCTAACAAAGCAAAGATCTTGCCTTGCGGAATCTGCAAGTTGACGCCGTCCAAGGCGACGTGGTCATCGTAGCGATGGTGCACGTCGACAGCTTCGACAGCGTATTGGATTGTCGGATGATGAGGATCTGCGGAGGTCATGTTCACGGCTCCGACCTGTTTCAGTCGGCGATCGATGGGAAGGTCGTAGGGCTGCGGCGGTGATCCGCCACGCCAGCGAAGCGACGGGCAGAACCAGCGGAGGAGGGATAGGGCTGTGGCGGCGGTTTAACCGAGCAGTCGCGCGGCGATCAAAACGGCCAGCGAGGCGGGCAACTGGACCAGCGACGACATCAACAACTGTCGCGCGGTGACGTCGTTGGGGCTGCCGCAGAAACGGAACGAGCTGCGAATCATCCCGAAGGAGGCTGCCACGGCGAGGATCGCAAACAGCGGAGCGTAGTTGTAGGGAAGGACGAGCGTGATCAAAACGGCTGGCAAAGCCAACGCTCCGGCAATCGCTTGCCATCCGGCACTCTTGCCCGTCGGTTCGACAACGGGCGTCATCTTAAAGCCCGCGTCGGCGTATTGGCCGCGGTACATCCAAGCGATCGCCATGAAGTGAGGGTATTGCCACAAGAACAACACGGCGACCAGAAGCCATCCGCGAGGATCGGTCAGACTGCCGCCAGCGGCTGCAAATCCCATCATCATCGGCAACGCGCCGGCGATCGCACCGACGGTCGTGTTCCAAGCGGTCTTCTGTTTCAGCGGCGTGTACAGCATCACATAACCGACCCACGTCGCGACACCAACAAACGCGGTACTCTGGCCGACGTTGATCGCTAGGTAAGCGGTCCCCAGCAGGCCGATCGTGATTCCGAAAATCAAAGCGGCTCCCGGAGAGACGACGCCGCTGGGCAGCGGTCGCTTCATCGTCCGCATCATCTTCGCATCGGCTTCGCGCTCGATGAACTGGTTCATCACGCTGGCGCTGCCGGCGACCGCGGCGGTGCCGATCATCAGATGCATCAGCATCCACAGCGAAAGGTCGGTGCCCGCCAAGAACATCGCCGACATGCCGGTGGTGATCAGGATCATCATCACGATCCGCGGCTTGGTCAGATCGTACAGCCCGCGAATCGACGCCTTCAGCGAATGAGCGCCAGCGGCAGCACGTCCGCGATGCGGCGAATCCGCTGCGTCGATCGAATTGCCTTCCGATGCGATCGCCACACGAGTTGGTCGCACGACGGTGCTAAGTCGTTCCGGTCGATCCAATACGACAAGATCGCCACTCATGAAGTTAGCCTTTGTATTGTGAGCGTTCTCAATCGAACGCGGGTTTCGCAAATGAGGAGTTTTCGCAGCGTCGCGAGGCTCGCAACCAAGTCCAGCAGGCCAGCGCCAGGATCAACGATCCCGTCGCCATATGCCCTGTCACGACCATCGATTCGGTCCATCCTTTGGCTACGATCACATACCGTGCCAGCGACGGCCATTGACTCAGGGCCCACGGCGAACCGTAGTTTACAAACCACGTCCCCAGTCCCAACGACCACTGCAAGATCAGCAATCCTATCAGCCCCAACCCGATTCTGGATAGCGTCAAATCGCCGCAGCGACGCAACTTCCAGGCGGTAATGACTGCCAAAACCGCAACCAGGGCGGCTCCGGTAAGGTGGGAAAAGACGATGTGACGGAAAAACGAGTCCCCTGCGTCGACGGGCATGTGACGTAGTTGAGCTCCTAGAACCAGTTGCAAGTAGCTGCTGATCGCCAACGCCGCCCCCCAGCGGACAGTATTCCTGGGAACACTTGGGGCGTCAGTTGCTTGCCACCACCGCGAACTGACCCCAGCGATCATCCAACAGAGGACAAAAAACGCGGGGCCAAAGCAGCCGTGGATCATCGCCACAGTTCGCGCGTCCATCACGACGCGAGCGCCGCCGAGCGCACCTTGCAAGATCACGCCGACCAGAGCGACGATGCACAGTCGCACGATCCAGCGAGGCTGCCGCGACCAGACGGCCGCGACCAACATCGCGATCGTGATCAGACCAACCAGCGACGCCAGCAACCGATGCCCGTGTTCGATCAACAAATCGAAGGGGCCCAGCAACCAAGTTGTCCAGGGATACAGGAACATATTATATCCGTAGGTCGCCGGCCAATCGGGGACCGCCATCCCGGCGTCGTAAGTCGTCACCAGCCCACCGACCCAAATCAGCGGCCAGGTCAGCCAGACCAACAGCACGGCCCAGCGATGAACCCATGGAGATCGCCACGGCGAACCAGCTTCGTCGGTCGCGGGTGTTTCGTCTTTCAGTTCGTCCAAGATCGGTTCCTGTTCGCGATTCACAGCGCTTCGCCTCGCCCGGTTTGCGAAAGCGAAAGCACGTAATGGACGATGTCCCAGACGTCGCCAGTGGTCAGCCCGCTGCCGCTGGGTTGTTCGACAAGATTGATCGCGGGCATCGGCGTTCCATCGATCCCCTGCACGATCCGTCGGTAGATGTCCTGCGGTTGGTCGCCGCCGCGAAACGCACCGGCACGCATGTCGCGAGGCAGGATGTTCCGCGGCTTATGAGCTCCAAGAGCCAGGTATTCCCGAACGACCTGCTTCTTTTCAGGGTCTTTCGGATCCAGCCCGTTCCGCATCGTCCACTCTTTGGTCCAATCGTCGTAGTCGTTGACCTGTCCGTCGCCGTGTCCATCGGCTCCATGGCAGATCGCACAGTTGGCGACTTTGCCGCCGAACAACGCTCTGCCGCGAGCGATCGACGCGGCCATCTCCGCCTGTTGATCGGCGGTCGCATCGGCAGCCAAGGGCCAGGCCGGAATCTTTTCCGGCGGAGGCGCGATCGCGACAACCTGTTCGGGAGCGTCGATCCAACGGCTCGCCGCCGCGACGACGTAATCCTCGATCGCATCCCATTGCTCCTGATACGCTTCGGGATCGCTCTCCTTTAGCTCCTCCGCCAGCAATCGATCCTGCGGCGTTTGGTCGGGATCGCCATAGCCGAGTTCGTTGGCCGCGTCGCGATACATCGCCCGTTCCACCTCGCCGCGGAGCGTTAAATAGATCACGTATTGCGCCAGCGCCGTCAGATCTTCGTCGGGATAGAGATGGAAGGAAGGCATCGACGTGCCGGGCATTCCGTGCCGCAGCGTCCGAACCAGATCGTCGACCGTCGGCTTGGCGCCGTACTGCGTCGACTTGAACTTGAACACGCCCATCCGGAAATCGCGAGGATAGGGATTCAACAGGTTGGAGGCCGGCCCGTTCCCATCGCCGCTGATCCCATGGCACTGGGAGCAATGTTTGCGAAACAGCCCGCGATCGGTACCGTCGCGATCGCTGGCAACCGCTCCGGCGGCGCGTTGCAGATTTTCGAGCTGGATCAGCGATTGAAAATCGGGGTTATCGGTAAGCACCGCCGGCAGCAGTGGCTGGTCGGGGGTGCCGAACAACTGAGTGATCGCGATTTGAGTGTCGTCGATCGCGGAGTCCAATTCGGCGCCGTGGATCTCCATCTTATGCGCGAAGACCCGGTTCATGCGGAACCCGGGAGGCTCAGAACCGCAGCCTGGGAGGATCAGCAGCGCCAGCAAGGCGATGCTTCGGGCAATCTTTGTACATTTTTCAGCATCCATCCGCTTCATTCTATCCAGAGACAGCGAGTTGCCCAGGCCGAACGCTCCCCCGACGCATCAGCTCAATTGTCGCAGCCCCCACAGGTCAGCAAACCATCCTCAAAGTGCGAGGACCAGTGGTCAGGCGATTTGCTCTGAACCCAAAACGCTTGTCTCTCGCCGATGGAACGCCTAACCTTTTGTATACTAACCTGCGTTATCGACAGGTCGTTGTACCTACAACCTAACTTAGGACGAATGGATCCCAAGGTGTTCGATGACCGTTCGCGAAGTCGTGCATATAATAGAAGCTGACGGTTGGGTCATGGTTGCTCAGAAGGGCAGCCACCGCTAATTCAAACATCCAGTTAAGACGGGACGCGTGACAATCGCCGGGCGTCCCAAGGACGACATCGCTCCCGGCACTCTAAACAGCATTTTTCGGCAAGCCGGCCTCAAGGATTAACCCGATGCAAACCAAGTACCTGATCGTCATCGAGAAAACGCCCAACAATCTATCGGCGTTCTGCCCAGACCTTCCCGGGTGTGTGGCTACCGGTGCTACGCAGGCCGAGGTCGAGCAACGGATGCGTGACGCGATCCGCATGCATCTCAACGGTATGCTAGAGGATGGTGAACCGATACCGGCGCCATCCTGCGTCGCAGATTATGTTGAGGCGTAGTCGGCGGCCAACTCCGCCATCGACGCAAATATCAACCTCCCCGTACGCGCCCACCCCAGCATCAACGGCATCACCGCGAATCGAGGAGCAATGGTCCGGCGTTTTGCGTTTCCCTGGCCATCGGCATGGGAATTCGGCGAGACTTTTCTTCTACCCAGTTGCCAATAATTCGCGGCAACCGTCGAATCACGTGACATATCCCAGGTCCCGTACCATCATCGAAAACCTTTTGAGTAGACCTATGAAACGCATGCTGCGCTTCGCGATCATCGGAGTCGTCATCGCTGTGGGAGGAATGGTCGGCTATGCCCAGTTTGGGCTGCGAGCCGCTCAGACCGGCGTCAGCGCAACGTTTGAACACCAAGGCCGACCGCGAGAGTATCGGCTGCACGTTCCCGAGGGGCTCGAGCCAGGGGATCCGGTGCCGCTGCTGGTCTGCCTGCACGGTGGAGGTTCCAATTCGCGGGTCGCTTCGGCGATGGGGTTCTCGAAGCTGGCCGATCGCAAAAAGTTCATCGTCGCGTATCCCAACGCCATCGAGAAGCATTGGAACGACGGCCGCGACTCACCGATGTTTGCCGACCAGGACGACAAGGTGGACGATGTCGACTTCATCATGAAGATCGTCCAACGGATACGGCGATCGCACTCCATCGATGCCAACCGAATCTTTGCAACAGGGGTGTCCAATGGCGGTTTCATGACGCAACGCTTGGCGATGGAAAAACCGGAGACCTTCTCTGCCGTCGCTGTTTGTATTGCCACGATGGGCGAAGCGATCAGCCAACGTTTCGATCCCGCGTTGCCGGTTTCGGTCCTCTACCTGAACGGGACCGAAGACCCGTTGGTCCCTTACGATGGCGGACCTGTCGGCAAGGGACTGGGGCCGCGGCTGAATCGGGTCGCAGGCAACCCGATCGCGCCGCGAGGACTCGCGATCAGCACCGACGACGCCGTCCAGCTTTGGGTCGAGCGAAACAAGACCGCCTCGGAACCAACGGTGAAGAAACTGGCTGACAAGAATCAAGAGGACCGATCGTACATCGAATACTACCACTGGGACGGCGGGCAGCGTGGCACCGTGGTTGGACTCTATAAAGTGGTCGGCGGAGGACACGCGCTCCCCGGCGGCCGGCAGTATTATCCGGTCAAAGTCATCGGACGCCCCAACCAGGACGCCCAAGGACCGGAGCTCGTTTGGGACTTTTTGATTCAGCACCCCCGCCAGCCCAAGCCCTCGTCGACCGAATAGTCATCGAGACAGCAACCGCCGAGCGATCTCGCGCGTCCCAGTGCATCGCACAACGAGCCAGCCCCCCCCAAACCCTTGCACCCCGCCAACGGGCCGTCTAATCTGTCGCATAACAACCTGAATATGCGACAGGCCGTCGCACATAGACCCGTTCGACGACTCAGTCTTTTGAAATGGAGACCGTAATTCCGTGGCGCTAATTTCCATCGCAGAAGTCGATGCGGTTCACAAACGCAAATACGGACGCCAGCTCATCGCCAAATCCGCTTCGGCGATTCTCGAAGAGGAGACAAAGCGTCACCCGATGAACTACACGTTCGACATCTTCCTTTCCCACAGCTACTCCGATGCCCAACTCAGCCGAGACAGACTGCTTGGCCTCAAAGGCCTGCTAGAAGAGTTCAACTATTCGGTTTACGTCGACTGGATTATCGACAATCACCTCAATCGCGAGAACGTTAACGAACGTACGGCTGCAACATTACGCGTCCGCATGGCTCACAGCCGTTGCCTGATGTTCGCAACCTCCCAGAACTCGCACCATTCAAAATGGATGCCATGGGAACTCGGTTTCAAAGACGGTCACTCTTCCGAGGATGGTGGCCTTGGGATGGTGGCGATCCTGCCATTGGCGCAGGCTGCGGGGCGTCGTGGTTATGATGGTCAAGAGTACCTTGGGATGTACCCATACATCGACAAGGCGAATGACACGAATGGCAATCTGAAACTTTGGGTTTACGAAGACCCCGACACCTACGTGTCGTTTGATGCTTGGCTGTCCGGCACAAAACCATACAAGCGAACCTAACCAATGAACGAAGATAAAATCGCACACCTGAACATGATTCAGTCCGTAATTTCACGCATGGCTGGCAACTCAGCCCTTCTTAAAGGATGGGCCGTGACGTTGATCGCGGCAACGTTCGCTCTGGCCGCTAAGGACGCAGACATTCGATATGTTCTTATCGCGTACATTCCTGCGGTAGCATTTTGGATTCTGGATGCCTACTACCTTCGCCAAGAGCGGTTGTTCCGTGATCTCTACAACCACGTCCGTACGCTTGACAGTGACAAGGTTGATTTTTCTATGGACACCTCAGGCTTTTCACGCCCCGCTCAGAATGCGTTTTTCGCCTTCGTCAACCTTATCTTTTACGGATTCCTAATTGGTGTCATCTTGCTTGTGATGTTCGCATTTAAACCAACTGGCGGGGCTTGAGTCGTCGAACATGGTTTTTACGCAGAGGCCTTCGGCACACCTTGGGACTTTGGCAACGGGCCTTGGCCTTGGTACAATTTCCGTAGTTCAAACATCGCTCGCTTCGTTTAGGGCGGTGGCGTAAAAACCTTCCGTTGTCCGACAAGTGCAGAACATTCTCGATCGTGTAGCGAAACACCTCGCCGATGCAGGCATTGTCTTGAGCGTCGAGCTTAATCCTCCCGCCACCACCGGTGACATCGACGCCGCTCAATCGCGGATTGGGTTTGCGCTGCCACCCGCCTACGTTGAGTTCGTCACGCAATTTGCCAACGGCTTAACGCTGTATTGGACGAGCGATGACGACCCTTTCGGTTCTTTTGAGCTTGAACCCGTTGCCAACTCTGTTGGCGGCGCTCTGGAGATGCGTGATTGGCGATTCTACGATGATGATGCGGCCCGCAAATATGGTTTCCCGTACACGGACGATTCCGATTTGGCACTTGTCACCAACCGGTTGATGCACAACTGGATTCCACTCCACGCCGAGGGTAACGGCGACAACTTTTCACTCAACCTTAATCCTGAGGGTTTCGGTAACGTCTTATTCGACCATCACAGCTGGCTCGACGGCGGCACTGGTGCCAACGGCTTCCTAATGGCAAACGATTTCACGAGCTTCTTCGAGTCGTGGTCAACCGTTTGCTTCGCTCAGCCCAAGAGCCTTTGGTGGAAATCCGTCCTAACCGATGGCGGCGTTGACTGGGCGTCTGACCAATTCGACGATCGTTTCCGATTGAAACCGTAGTTGTCCGACAACATGGTTTTTACGCTAGGCCTTCGGTACACCTTCCTTGGTTGGTCACGCGGGCTGGCCTTGGTACAATTTCCGTAGTTCAAACTCCACCGCTTCGGTAACGGCGGTGTCGTAAAAACCTTGCGTTGTACGCCCCTAGTGAACTCGCCATGAACGCCTCAGACATACAGTGCTTCAAACTAGTGCTTTGTCAGCCTTAGGAATTGGGGTTTCCTAAATTGGAAGAATCCGGGAGTTTGTAGGTCGATTGCCCCACGAGTCACGGAGGATTCGATGATTAAGAAGTATATCGTTCGGCTTTCGGATACAGAACGGGAAGAACTGAAGGCGATTGTAAAGAAGCTGAAAGGCTCCTCGCAGAAGGTACGGCGGGCGCTGATCCTTCTCAAAGCTGACACGGAAGGACCTGGCTGGACCGACGCCAAAATCGCGGAAGCTTTGGCGTGTCGGATTCAGACCGTGGAGAATCTTCGCAAACGTTTGGTGACCGAAGGGTTCGATACGGCGCTGCACGGGAAACCGCGTTTGAGCGCCCCGCGAGAGAAGACGCTTGACGGAAAGCAAGAAGCGAAAGTGATCGCCTTGCGGTTGGGGAAACCTCCCAAAGGGTTCGCGAGTTGGTCGCTGCGTCTGTTGGCAGACCACGTGGTAGAACTGGGGATCGTGGACTCGATCAGCTACGAAACCGTTCGCCAAACGCTTAAAAAAACGGCATGACCAATCGCAAGATCCAGTATTGGGTGATTCCACCCGACGCCGACTCCGAATTTGTAGCGTGCATGGAAGAAGTCCTAGATACCTACGAAGAACCGTATGATTCGGACTATCCCGTGGTGTGCATGGACGAACAGCCGGTCCAGCTTCACAAAGAGACGCGAACGCCGATCCCGGCGACCCGCAATCATGCTCGACGCGTCGATTACGAGTATGAACGGTGCGGAACCGCCAGCGTGTTCATGTTCACCGAGCCGCTGGCCGGATGGAGAGAAGTCACCGTGCGTCCAAAGCGAACCAAGGTCGATTGGGCCATCGAAATGGAGGCACTGCTGACGACACGCTACAAAAAGGCGAAGAAGATCATCCTGGTATGTGACAATCTCAATACCCACACCAAAGGCGCCTTCTACGAGGCCTTTAAGCCAGAAAAAGCCCGTGCCTTGGTTCGTCGTATCGAGTTCCGTTACACACCCAAGCATGGAAGTTGGCTCAACGCGGCTGAGAACGAACTCAGTTCAATGACGCGGCAGTGTATCAACGGTCGTCGATTCGCGACGATTGCGCCGCTGAGAAAGGAAACACAGGCGTGGTCCTCACACTCAAACAGAAGACAGCGTGGCGTTGACTGGCAATTCCAAGTCAAAGATGCGAGAACAAAACTAAAATCCCTCTACCCCAAAATCAAAGCCTGACAAAGCACTAGGTGCCGAAATGAACCTTGAACTGTTCATTTTCGTTCTCCCGGCCACTTACACTGGCGCCGTCGAGGATTGTGGTGCCTCACTCAACAACGGCCTCGGCCACGAAGCGCTCGATGGTGACTTCTGCGTCGATGAGAACGACGGCACAATGATCTCCTATCGCGTTCCCGACCTATCTGGAACTCCGGGATCATTTCTTCTTGGTGAAAACACATTCAAACTAGAAAACGGTACGTGTTTCGTGCTGACATCTGACTACGAAGCCGAACAATTGCCGTTCAAAACCAAAGTGGATGCCCTTGCCCACCTTGCGCGACGCTGATGGAAGTGGTCCGGGGCGTACAACATGGTTTTTGCGCTAGGCCTTCGGCACACCGCTGTCGTTTGTTCAAGCCTCCATCCGGTAGTAGAATCTTCAGTTGTTCAAACTTGAGTGGCATCGCAACGGCGGTGTCGTAAAAACCTTCCGTTCGGCGACGCTAGTGAATGATGTGCAAAAACACGCGTTTGAGTTGCGACTTGATGATTTGCGAAAATCCGCGTCCAAAAACCACGATCTATCTGGGTGCATGCTGGCTGCTTGCTCAGCCCATGCCCCTTCGCCGGAGACGCAAACTGCGGTGATTCAGTTCTTGATTGCTTCTGGCATTTCCGTAAACGAAACCGACAAGAATGGGGTAACACCTCTGCATCGTGCCGTTCGGTTTCGCAGCCTTAACGCAGTTGAACTCCTCATAGCTGCGGGGGCGGATGTCAACGCAGCCGACCGAAGGTCTCAGTCAACGCCACTCCATCGGGCCGTCACAAATTCAGGTGCGCCTGCGACCGCAGGAAAATCGGATGTGGCTGTTTCAATTGTCCAGTCGTTGTTAGCACATGGTGCTGACCCAAACTCGAAGAACAAATCAGGCAAAGCCCCAACTGCGTATCGGATGGGAGCCGCGATGTCGCTCGCGTTTAGCCAGTAGGCTCAGCAAGCCGTCGCCCAAGCATGGTTTTTACGCTAGGCCTTCGGCACACTTTCGCTCTTTGGCAACGAGCGCTGGCCTTGGTACAATCTTTCGTATTTCAGCCATCGTTCGCTTCGTTCAGGGCGGGTGACGTAAAACCCTTGCGTTAGGCGACTTAGATTAAGCGAGAATTCAATGTCGATAGCAAAAGATACTATGGCGGACATAATTGCTCGCCAACCCGATGACAGTAGTTACGATGAAATCCTTCGCGAGCTTGCGTATGCTCGCATCGTCCAACGTGGCCTAGATGACTCGGCCAACGGTCGTACCGTGTCCGACGACGATGTAAAACGAAAGATCGAATCGTTGGGCAAATAGTATGGACGATAGAGGCGTCTGATTGCCTCAAACAGATATACGACTACATTGCCGACAATTCCCCTCCGCTGCGTTGAGTGTCGTCAACGGAATCTATGACAAGATTCAATTGCTTCGCGAACATCCTCGGATGGGTCAGCGGTACGCGCCTGTCTCTGATCGAGAGGTTTGCGAAATCTTGTATGGTCATTATCGAATCCCGTATCTTATCGTCAACGATGATCGAATTGAGATTCTGGGCATTTTCCATAGCGCGATGGACATTGACCGTTACCTGAGCTAGTCGGTCGCCTAACAGGATTTTTACGCAAAGGCCTTCGGCACACCTTCCGCGTTTGGCGACGCGGACTGGCCTTGGTTCAATTTCCGGTAATCAGACATCGCTCTCTTCGTTTGCGGCGGCGTCGCCCAAACCATCCGTTGTTAGGCTCCGCTCGAAAGGCTACCGGAATGTCACTTCAAGAACTTGAAAACACGATCGCAAAGCTACCTCCAGACGAATTCGCGAAGTTCCGCGAATGGTTTTGGGAATTTGATTCTGCACAGTTTGACAAACGCATCGAAACTGACGCAAATGACGGGCGATTGGACTCGCTTGCTGACGCGGCGCTTCGCGACCGCGCAAACGGCAAATCGACGCCGCTATGAGCCATCCCGCGAGCCCCGCATTCTGGGAGTGCTACAAACAACTTCCAGATGCCGTCCGAGCACTGACGACAAGAATTTCACCCTGCTCAAGGATCCCCCGGATCCCCCCTCCCTCCACTTCAAGAAAGTTGGCCGTTATCGGTCCGTTCGCGTTGGGCGAGGCTTTCGTGCGCTCGCCGTCGAGACCGACGATCGTCTGTTGTGGTTTTGGATCGGAAATCACGCCGAATACGATCGCTTGATTAGCGTGTAAGTGCCGCCCAACAGGGGCTTTACGCCAGGCCTTCGTTGGCAGGCAACGTGCGTTTGCATCGGCGCAATTTCTCGTGATTCAAACTCCACCGCTTCGGCACCGTCGGTGTCGCAAAACCATTTCGTTGAACGCCCCGGGCTGTCTGATACGCGACGTTGGTCGCTCAGCTGGGACGGGCATTCAATTCAACCACGAAAATCACGAAATAGACCAACGTTGAATTTTCGTGTGATTCGTGACTTTCGTGGTTCAAACTTCGCGTTTGTAATACGGTCGGCTTGTACACTTCTTGAATTCGAACGTCTTGCTCCACTTCAAGAGACGCCCAACATGGTTTTACGCTAGTCGCTGCGCGATCATCTTCGCTCTTTAGCACCATGCGTTCGCATCGGTACAAACTCTTGAAGCACAGTGTCACTCGCTTCGTTCATTGCGGTGATGCAAAACGCTCCCGTTACGTTTCACTGCGATCTGTTTCGCCGTAGCCGGATCGGTTTGTCTCGTCGCTTGCACGTCGACGATGAGCGGCCAGAAGGCCCGTTGAAATCAGCGCGGTGGGCGGCGGCGCATTCCTTGGAAATCCCTGGGACCTCGGGATGTTCCACGGGAGGTCAACTCTGGCTTGGTGAACGTCGGGACCGGAGGATTCGCAACGCCCAACTCATACTTTTGATGGGCGTACTTGTTGAAGTTCTCGATGTTTTGGTTTTGGGTGTTGTAGTCGAATTCAAAGTTCCAGGCTTCGAGATATCGGACGTCCAGTTCCATCGCCTGGCGATAGACTGCGGTGAAGTCTCCCGATCGATCGCCAAAACGATGTGGCTGGGAGGAGTTGCCGATGATCTGACCATAGATGTCTCCGGGATACTTTTTTAACGCCTCCACCAGCGCGGGCTGATACTTCATCCCTCCCGAGATCCACCACATCCCGGCGCCGATTTGATCTCTATATTTTGGGTCTTCGTAGAGTTCGTTTAAGATCCTCATCGGAATCTGCGGGGACCCCAGAACTTCATGAACTTCCACCGCGATCGCACAATCGTCAAACGAATCGGCGAAGGAGATGGCGGCTTGTTTGACGGCGCCAACCCAGACGTCCTGCGTCAGTCCGTTTCTTGCCAGCACGGCATTGGAATTCCCGTTGAAGTGCCCTTCCACGCCGTTTGCTGTCGCTTGAGGAACATATACGAGTTTCAGTCTCTTGTCCTTCGCGAACTTTTGGCTCACGGCATCCGCTAGATTTTTCAGTCTCTTTTGAAACAGAGGATCCCACATTTTGGGAACAAGCCCTTCCTCCCGTCGAAATTGGATCGGCATCGTCTCGACTCCTTCGTCGATCAGCCAGGCGGGATAGTTTGCACCTTGAGGGCCCCCGCCGAGTCCAGCCGAGATGGCGAGGCTGAACGCGAGCGACTTTGGATCTCGGGCGCTTCGTTCGGCCACTTCGATCTGTCGGTCGATGTCCGAAAAATCGTATCTGCCTCGTCGCGGCTCCAACTTGCTCCACGATGTTCGCAGCAAGAGTCCTTTGCAGAGTGGATGGGCTGCGGATTTCGGAGTGACCATCGAAGAGAATACCCCATATGGCTTTGCGATTTCCGTTTTGTCTTGGCTGGAAGGAGATTCTGCCGAAGCGGAAGAGATCGTACCGAGCAAAATCAGAGTTAATCCACAGATGGTTTTCATCACTGAAGCCTTTTCTTGTTGGATGCTTAGAGGATTCAAGAGCCCGCTTCGATGCGGGCTCCAGGGCTGGCGACCGGTTCCCCGTTTCTCGTCGTGCGAGAATTGGGAAGATGGATTCGTCGGCTCGTCACCTTTGAACCACTCACCGAGCCGTAGGTTTCGTTCCTCCTGCAAAGTATTCGCTTCACTGCCGCCCCATCGTTGCTGTTGGTGGCCACGAAATGCGAGTCAAACCACCGGAAGTTGCCGCTTCGAAACACTCGCTGCGAAGTCGCCGCACCCTGCTTTCGAGGAAGAGGGATCGTCCGATTGAACCTGTCTCTAGTGGCAGGTTTGTCGTGCAAGTTGTCTCGGCGGGGGAAAACTAACGCTTCTTTCTGTCGAACGATCCGCGATCAAGTATTCTGTTAGGTTCGTGATCCCATCAAAATTCGCCACGCTGAAAGAATCATGTTGCTTTGCGAAACGAAGACGCTCCGCGTCGCCCGATGTGTTGTTTTCTTGCTGGTGCTTGCCGGTCAGTCGCTATGCCTCGCACAGGATCCGGCGGATACACGCCCGGTTGTCGGTTTGCGCGAGAATCCGCCCGACATCGTGTTCCTGAAAGATGGCCGTGTTGTAATCCGCCCAGGCCAGGTGATTCCTTCGGCATCGATCTTGATCCGTGGCAAGTCGATCGTTGCGGTCGGAAGCGACATTCAACCGCCGCCCGGCGCCCACGTGATCGACTGTTCCGACAAATCGATCTACGCCGGTTTGATCGACGCGTTTGGCGAGATCGCTGTCGCTCCGCCGCAATCCAACGGCACCGGCCACTGGAATGGCTACGTCCTTCCGCGTCGATCGGCGGCCGATGGGATCGATGAGATTTCCAATATCTCCGAGTACCGTTCTCAAGGCGTGGCGATGCGGTTGCTCGCTCCCAGAGGAGCGATCGTCAAAGGCCGCAGCAGTTTGGTGATGCTCGACAAAAAATCGGGGGCGACCCTGATCGACGACGCCGTCGCACAACATCTGCAACTAACGGTCCCAAGAGATCGCCGTCGCGACGCGTACCCAAATTCACCGATGGGAGCCGTCGCCCTTTTGCGACAGACGTTTTCCGATGCCGACTGGTACACCAAGGCTTGGGAAGCGTATCGGTCCAAACCGACGCTTCCCCGCCCGGAGCGCAACGATGCACTAGCAACGTTAGCTGATGAAATGCGTGGTGGCCGATTTATCGTCGACGCTCCCAATGAACGTATGGCGGTGCGGGCTGAGGAGCTGGCCAACGAATTCGCACTGAATATGACGCTGCGTGGTTCGGGGCGTGAATATCGCGATCTCGATGCGATTGCGGCCAGCGGAAGAATGTTACTGGTTCCTGTCAATTTCCCCACTGCTCCCGATGTCTCTTCCGAAGCCCAAGCTGCCGACATCGAACTGCGGGACCTGCTGCACTGGCACTTTGCACCCGAGAATCCGCTGCGTCTGGAAAAGGCCGGCGCCACGTTTTGTTTGACGTCCGACGGTTTGAGCGATCCCAAGTCGTTTCTGAAGAACATACGCGTGGCTGTCCGTCGCGGGCTTTCGCCCGACGTGGCCTTGGCGTCGCTGACAACTACGCCGGCCAAGTGGCTGGACATCGACGAAACGTGTGGAGCGATTCAAGTCGGCGGCCTCGCCAATCTGATCGTGACCGATGGCGAACTGTTCGAAGAAGAGACGCATGTGTTGGAAACGTGGGTCGCAGGGACGCGTTTCGAGTTCTCCGCCAATGGACCGGATAAACCGGATCTTTTGATCGGAGATTGGACGACGAAGATCAAGATCGACGCCAAGGGAGTGCCTGTCGAGTTGCATTTGGCAAGGAAGAAGGGGAAGTGGTCGGGGAATCTTACGTATCGCGGCAAGGCGAAGCCATCCGCTGCGGAAGTCGAAAAAGCAGATGCTGAATCGGAGGCCAAACCGGCGGCCGACAAATCTAAGAAGGAGAGCACGACGGCGGAACTCAAAAAGATCGCTCGCGCTGTCGATCGGATGACTGCCTGGGTCGACCTTTCTCAGGCGGACAGCAAGCTGCCCGCGGGACCTTCTCGAATCACCATGATCACCGTCGAGGAGGAGGATTCGATTTCCGTATTCTCGACGCTCTCGCTTCCCGATGGAAAACCGCAAGACTTGAAGTGGAAGCGTGCCAAGCCAAAGAAAACAACGACTGAGGCCAAAACCGCCGACGACGAAGGAGATGATGGCGAGAAGAGCGACAACGGATCCGAACCGGTATCCGATGACGCCAGTCCTCTCGACGCAATTACTGTCAATTACCCGCTGGGCGGCTTGGGCGTGACGGGCGCGGTCCCGGTGGAACCGATGGTGCTGTTTCGAAATGCGACCGTTTGGACGTGTGGCGATCAAGGCGTGTTGAACCGTGCCGACGTGTTGGTCATCGATGGCAAAATCGATTCGGTGGGGAACGCTCTCGAGGTCCCCGAGGGTTGCCGCGTGGTCGATGCAACCGGCAAGCACCTGTCGCCCGGCTTGATCGATTGTCACTCCCACATGGGGACCGATGGTGGAATCAACGAGTCTGGACAAGCGGTGACGGCCGAGGTTCGAATCGGCGACTTCATCGATAATTCCGACATCAACATCTATCGACAGCTGGCTGGCGGAGTGACCAGCAGCAACATATTGCATGGCTCGGCCAATCCGATCGGCGGGCAAAACCAAGTTATCAAACTGCGTTGGGGCGATTCGATGCAGGCGATGAAGATGGCGTCCGCACCTGCCGGGATCAAATTCGCATTGGGTGAAAACGTCAAGCAGAGCAATCGCTCCGCGGCTCAAACCCGATATCCGTCGAGCCGGATGGGGGTGGAGCAGTTGTTCCGCGATCGATTCCAAGCTGCCAAGGAATACAGCGAACAACAGCGGCGGTGGCAGGCGGGGCAACGCGACGGATTGCCTCTGCGTCGCGATTTCGAGCTGGAAGCGATCGTGGAAATATTGAACGGTCAGCGGTGGATTCATTGCCACAGCTATCGCCAAGATGAAATCGTTGCATTCCTCGACTTGCTGGATCAATTCGATATCACGATCGGAACGTTGCAACATGTGCTGGAAGGATACAAGGTTGCGGATCGATTGCGTGAGCATGGCGCCATGGCTTCGGCGTTTTCGGATTGGTGGGCCTACAAGTTCGAGGTCTACGATGCGGTTCCTTACAACGGAGCGATTATGCACGATGAAGGTATCGTCGTTTCGTTCAACAGCGACGATCGCGAGCTGGCTCGCCATCTCAATACCGAAGCTGCCAAAGCGGTCAAATATGGCGGGGTTTCGGAGGAAGAGGCACTCAAATTCGTCACGCTCAATCCTGCCAAGCAGCTCCGGATCGATGACCGCGTGGGGTCGATAACGCCTGGCAAGGATGCGGATCTCGTGTTGTGGAGCGGGCCGCCGCTGTCGACACTGTCTCGCTGTGAACAAACCTGGGTCGATGGACGCCCGATGTTTACGCTCGAAAACGACCAACGGCTTCGTCAGCGGGATGCCGAGTGGCGGTCGATGTTGATTGCCCGAATCTTGGATAAAGGCTTCGGCAGCGGCGGTTCCGCGAAAAGCGAAGTCGAAGAGGAAGACCGTTGGTTGCGATACGACGAATATTGCCACGGACACGACGATCACGACCATGCCCATCACAACCACGATCACACCCAAACCGGACACCGACACGCGGAGGCACGACGATGAGCAAGCAATACCAAAACCTCTTCGGCTGGCTGGTTCCTGCGGTGGCGAAACGCTCTGAACCGAGCGGCAGCGCGACCGCGAGAACTCCCAAACCCGATCGGCGTTCGTTTGTGATCCGATCGATGTTGGCGACATGCTTCGGTTGTGCGTTGGTCGCTGGGACAAACGTCGACGCAAACGACCAGATCCCCGGAGCTGCCCAGTCGACGCCGATCGCTTTGGTCGGTGGCGTCGTCCACACGATCGACGCGAAGACGTTGAACAACGCCACCGTGGTCTTCGAGAAGGGGAAGATCACCAAGATCGGAAAGCATGTTGTTTTGCCGGCGAAGTGTCGATCGATCGACGTCGCGGGGAAACACATCTATCCCGGTTTGATGGAGTCGATGTCGAACGTGGGACTGACGGAAATTGGTTCCGTGCGAGCGACTGTCGACACCGACGAAGTGGGGGACGAGAACCCAAATCTTCGCCCGTGGGTTGCTGTCAACGCCGACAGTGAGTTGATTCCTGTCGCCCGGGCCGGTGGAGTTCTGCTGGCATCGATCGCTCCAAAGCGAGGCAACATACGAGGTCAATCGGCCGTCATTCAGTTGGACGGTTGGACCTACAAAGACATGTTGCTTCGCGGTGACACCGGGATGATCGTTTCTTGGCGTTCGTACGATTCGCGGAAAAGCAGTTCGATCGACCGCGCCAAAGAACGCGACGAGCGTTTGAAAGGATTGTCGGATCGATTGGAGACCGCCGCGCGGTATGCGATCGCTCGCGCCGCCCGGCCCGATTGGACGCCGGTCGATCTGCGGTTCGAAGCATTGATCCCGGTGCTGGAAGGGGAATCGCCGATGATCGTCGACGCGGATGATCGACGCGAAATCGAAGCCGCCGTTGCCTTCTGTGTCGCTCGCGGAATCCGCCCGATCATCTACGGCGGCTACGACGCTCCCGAATGTGCCCCACTGTTAAAGAAATATGACGTTCCGGTCATCGTTCACTCGACGTATCGGCTGCCTCTGCGCCGCGATGATCCCTACGATCATCCGTACACCTTGCCGAGTCGTTTGAGCGAAGCGGGGATCCGGTTTGCGATCGGCGGCCCTGGAGCGGGAAGCCCCGGCGGCGGCGCGGCCGCGCGGAACCTGCCCTACCACGCTGCCGTTGCTGTTGCCTACGGCTTGCCAGCCGACGAGGCGATTCGCGCGATCACCTTAGCTCCCGCGGAGATCATGGGGGTGGCGGATCGCGTCGGCTCGATCACCGTCGGCAAAGATGCGACGTTGATCGTCGTCGATGGCGACATTCTGCAATCCGAATCGAATGTCACCGACGCCTACATCGCCGGTGCCAAAGTCGACTTGGGGAGCAAGCATAGGACACTGGCTGATAAGTACCGCACAAAGTACAAACAACGCTCGCGTTAAAAAACGAGCCGCTTGGATCGCCTGAGCACAAACACTAAATTGCCCAGAGCGAAACCTTCCGTTCGTACAAAAGCTGCCTCGATAGGACTGCTCCAGTTTCCGTGCCAACTCTCAAAGACATCGTCGAACGTTCCGATACGCCGGCCGGACGCGTGTTCGATCTATCGATCCAGTGCTTCATCGTCCTGTCGCTGATCGCCTTTAGCGTAGAGACACTGCCGAATCTCGATCCCGTCTGGACGCGGCTGCTCTATCTTTTCAAGATCGCGTCGGTCGTCGTGTTCACGACCGAATACATCGTCCGGTTGATCGTTGCCGACCGCAAGCTCGCATTCGCGACCAGCTTTTTTGGTGTTGTCGACCTGCTGGCGATTTTACCTTTCTACCTTTCGTTTGGTTTCGATCTGCGATCGATCCGCGCACTCCGGCTGCTGCGACTGTTCTGGATGCTGAAACTGGTTCGCTACAGTCGAGCCATCCAACGGTTTCACCGAGCGTTCTTGATCGCACGCGAGGAGATTGTCCTGTTCCTCTTCGTCACTGTGATCCTGCTGTATCTCGCATCGGTGGGAATCTATCACTTTGAACACGATGCCCAACCGGAAGCCTTTGCATCGGTGTTCCATTGCCTTTGGTGGGCAGTCGTCACGCTGACAACCGTTGGTTACGGAGACCTCTATCCGATCACTGCTGGCGGTCGGATCTTCACCTTCGTGATCCTGTTGATCGGGCTGGGGATCGTGTCGGTTCCCGCCGGCTTGGTCGCATCGGCCCTCGCGCAAGCCCGCGAGATGGAGAACGAATAGACCATCACGAAGCGTTCCCGTCCGCCGCGCATCGGCTGGCTGGAATCGTTCTCGCATCGTGGCCGCATCGGGAGCCTGTTCCCGATCGACGCGTCGTCGACCTGTGTTGGAACGACTTCGCCACATCCCGAGTCGATCCCCGGGATGCGGCAGAGATTTACAACCGCTCGATTCAGCTGGCAGCCGTTTTAGGACGCGTCATCAGCGAAACGACGACCAGCGTGATGAAGCCCAGCGGGATCGTCACGATACCGGGTTGGCTGAACGGCACGATCGCGTCGGCGGCATCGAGACCGTAGACCTTCGCATAGGTATCGCCGCTCAACAGGATCCAGCCCAACGACGAGACCATCCCGACGGTGACCGCCGCGATGATTCCTTGATGCGTTGTCCCGCGCCAGAACAACAACATGATCAACGCGGGCAGGTTCGCCGATGCGGCGATGCTGAACGCCCAGCCGACAAGAAAGCTGACGTTCAGATCTTTGAACAAGATCCCCAGCACGATCGCAATGATCCCGACAGTCACCGACGCCAACTTGGCGACGCGGACCTCTTCGTCACCGGTCAATTTGAACCCAAGCGACGAGACGAGAAGATCGTGCGTGACCGCTCCGGCCGACGCGATGATCAGACCGCTGACCGTTCCCAGAACCGTTGTAAAGGCGATCGCCGAGATGATTGCAAACAACCACTCGTTGATGCTCTTGGCCAACAACGGGGCGGACATATTGCTGGTCGTCACATCCAAGGCACCACTCGCCATCGCGCCCAAGCCCATATAAAGGGTCAGCACATAAAAGAATCCGATCGCCGCGATCCCGACAATCGTACTCTTTCGCGCCGCCGCTTCGTCTTTGACCGTGTAGTAGCGGATCAAGATGTGGGGAAGCGAAGCGGTGCCGCAGAACAGAGCCAGCATCAGCGACAGAAAGTTCAATCGATCGATCGGATTGTCGCTGCGAATGCCAGTGAATTTGCGTCCCGGGCGAAGGACTTCCGATCCCGAGACCGGCGTCGGGTAATAGACTGTCGATTTGGCCCCATCGGTATCGGCGATCTTCTGCTCGTTCCAGAGGGTGACTTCACTGGTCCCCAGTTCACGGAAGAACGAAAGGAAGCCGAGCGGCCCGGTCTCTTTGCGGTCGCCCGAGAGCTTGCTGATATATCCGATCGGGTGCAGTTCGGCTCCTCCCTTTTCGGTTCCCTTGACCAAACCGTTGACCAACGTCTCGCCATCGGCAGTTGTTGTAAGAATCTGGCCTTCCAACAACGTAGCGGTTCCGTCCTCCTTTTTTTCGACCCGCCAGACGATCATCTTCCCCTCACTGTCACGAGTGCGAATGAAGTCTTTGCCTTCCCAGTCGCCCGTCGCGGGAATGATCTTGCCGCCGGCGAGTTGCGGCGTGGCAAGCAGTTCCGATTCCAGGTTCTCGACAGTCAACGGTCCCACGGTTTGGAAGACGTGCCCGTCGATTCCACCTTCCTGCGCCGTGAAGCCGCGTCCAAGGATCATATAGGTCAGCACGCCAGAGAAGATCACCAACAGCGAACCTTTGAGGAACTGAACCCAAGTCGTCGACAACATCCCGGCCGAGGTGACGATGCAGATCACCGTGGCGCCGACCAAGACGACGCCCACCCAATGCGGAAAGCCGAGCAGCGGTTGAATCAAGACGCCCGCACCGACCATCTGCGGGATCAAGTAGAAGATGCTGACGACCAGCGTGCTGATCCCCACGACCAGCTTGATGCCGCGGGAATTGAAAGTGGAATTCAGAGCGTCGGCGAAGGTGAATTTGCCGAGTCGCTTCATCGGTTCGGCGACGACAAACAGGGCCACGATCCAACCGGCGAGGTAGCCGATCGAATAAAGGAAGCCGTCGTAACCACTGAAGGCGATCATCCCGCAGATTCCGAGGAACGAAGCGGCTGACAAATAATCGCCAGCAAACGCGACGCCGTTGACAAACCAAGGGATCTGTCCGTGGGCTGTAAAGAATCCGGCGGACGATTTCGCTTGCCGCCCCAGATAGAAGCTCAGCCCCAAGGTCAGGCCAACAAACGCCAAAAAGATCACAACAGCGATCGTCGAAGGTTCGTAAATCATTGCTTCGCCTCCCCATCGTTATCGCTTGGAGCGTCGTTTTTACACAGCAGACCGTACAGCAGGGCCATCGCAAACGCCCCCACGATCAGGACAAAACCGTAGACGATCGCCAGATTGATTCCGTCGATCGGTTGCATGTCCATCGAGTCGGGAGAGAGCGCATTGATGAACACAAACCCGCTGTAGAGCAGCAGATAACAAAAGAAAAGGATCAGACCGATCCGTGAATTCCGAGCTTGCATGGGTTTCCAATTCATTTGGAAGAAACGTTAAGGGGGCGAAAAGGGGGAATTGTAGCCCAAACGGACCGAAAGCGTGAGCGATCCCCCCCGGTTTGCGACAGAAAAATCATCGTAGCAGGTCCAGACACCATCCCCCCCAAACGCCACCTTCTCTGCACTTTATGTCAGTTCCCCTATTTCAATTTCGGACCGTTGCGACCAAACTCTGACATCGGCAGGTTGACGGATGACTGCAATCGATTGGACGGAATAACCCAGCGAACCGCGCCCAGAAGCGAGCGTTTCGCACCGATCCGTGGGCACCAGAGGTCGCACTGCGTTGACGAGCACACAACACACCACAGCGTCGCATCGAACCCCAGCCAATGCAACCTGGGAATTGTCCGACGCAAGAACGCTGTTTCTTTCCGACATTCACTTGGGCAGCCGGTTCTGCCAAGCCGAACCTCTTCTGGAATTACTCCAGCGCTGCCTGCCGCAGAAGATCTATCTGGTCGGTGATGTCGTCGACAACCGCCGGATGAGCCGTCGGATTCGATGGACTCCCGCCTACAACCGCTTGGTCGCACGGTTGTTCGACCTGGGCGTCTCGGGAACCGAGATCTATTACACACCTGGAAACCACGACACGTTTTTGCGCAGCTTTGTCGAAGACTATCGACTTGTCCAAATCCGTGATTCGTTTGTCCATCAGTGCGCCGACGGGAAGCGGTTGGCCGTATTGCATGGCGATCAATTCGACATGGTCGAAAGCAAGATGCATTGGCTGTCGAGCTTGGGGTCGCTTGCCTACGAAGGTCTGCTGGCGATCGATCGCAGCATCAACGCGGTGCTCGGATTGTTTGGCGGTCGACAGATTCCGATCAGCCGCAGCCTGAAGCTGTGGGCCAAAAGCATCGTTCAAAAGAAGAGCGGCTTCCACCAGCAGCTGTGCGACTTTGCTCGCGATCAAGATTGCGAAGGAGTGGTCTGTGGGCATATCCACAAACCGGAGATCACGCAGATCGAAGAGATCATGTACCTCAACACCGGCGATTGGATCGAGCACTGCAGCGCGATCGTCGAGTGGCCCGACGGACGGCTGCAATTGATCGACGCCCACAACTTGGCAAAGACGCAGCGACGCGAGCCGACATTCCATCGGCTGCGTTCCAACGCTTGATCGGATCGACACACACCGCGGTAGTTAGAGCCCCAAGCCCAACGGGTTGTTGAGCGTTTCGTGCCCCTGTTGGATCGACTTCGACGGCATCTCGCACATCACACGTTCGACCGTCAATGTTTCCTTCACATGAGTCAGCGGTTGCAAGGTTTGGTAGGTCGAATTGGAATGATTGAGACCGAAGCCAGGGATGGCAGTGCCCGACGCATCGGTCTGTTCGATTTCAATGCGGTAGTGTTCAAAATTGTTGACTCCCTGGAATTGCATGATCCAATTCCCACCGATGTCAGCAACCGTGGTACGCTCTCCGATCAATCGTCCACTGGAATCATAGATTCTGCCGACGATCTGGCTTCCGTAATTGGCATGTCCCGAAACGATCGGCTCTGCCGCCAATGCGAAGATCTGCATCGACAGTGGCCCCTTCGCCAAATCGGAATCGAAACTTCGCTCGGAGATGTCGCGACCAAATCCCTTGGTGAAGTCATTCAGCGAATCGAAGGCAAATGCCGCGCGGACCTCCACATCGATCGTTGCCGACGCGGTCCCGCCATACGGATCCTCGACCAAATATCGGAATGAGGTCTCGCCGACGAAATTGGTATGGGGCGTCAATGTCAGCGTGCCGTTGGGATTCACCACGACCGACGCGTTGTCGGGCTGGGTCAGCACGATCACCGTCAACGGATCGCCGTTGGGATCGTAGGCGTTTTGAAGCACGGGAATCACCGTCGAAATGTTTGCACCGACCTTGATCTGGCTGTCGCCCACTTGCGGCGGTTCGTTTTCACCGTGAATCGTCACGACGACTTGCCCCGTATCGGTCCCTCCCTGCCCGTCGCTGATCGTGTACGCAAATTGATCGAGCGCCGATTGGCCAACGCCTAAATTATCGAACTGCCCATTGGGATCATATTGGTAGCTACCATCGGCATGGATCTGCACGATCGCCCCCGATTGCAACGTCACCGCGCTGCCGACCGCGGCCGGATCGCCGTTGACAGCGACCACTTGCAGCGGCGTATCGCCATCGGGATCGTAGTCCGATCCGTTGCCACCCAACAGTTGTCCGTGATACACATTCGACTCGTGGACCGTACCGGTATGTTCGACGGCGACCGGCGCCACGTTGTGGACGTTCCAGGTGAAGCTTTGCGTAGCGGTCAGCCCTTCGACGTCGGTCGCCGTGATCTGCACGGCGTAGGGCCCCGTTTGCGACGCGTCGCCCGACGACGTGCCGCTGATGATCCCCGTCGCCGAATCGAGACTCAGCCCCGTGGGCAAGCTGCCATTGTCGGCGTAGGTCAGCACGTCGGTCGCATCGCGATCGCCGAAGTATCCACGGACGTCCAACGGCACAATCGTTTGACCGTCGTAAGCGGTCTGCGATTCGATTGTCCCTTCGGCAGTTGGCGATTCGTTGAGCCCCGACACCACGACGATCAGTTCCGCGTTGCTGGTACTGCCATCGGCGTCGGCGATCTGATAGGTGAAGAGATCGTTGGCCGTCTGCCCATCGCCAAGCTCTTGGAATGCCGATCGCGCGGGATCGGCTTGGTACGCAAAGCCGCCATCGGCGCTCAGCGTCAACCAACCGAAGAGACCATTGATCGGGGAGCCGACCTGGTGTTCGAATCCGCTAGGGTCGGATGATCCCACGACGACGCTGCGGATCGGGTCGGCCGCCGGTCCGTTGGCGCCATAGATATCGTTGTCGGTGACGTTGCCGGTCAGCGGAACGCCCGGCGAACCGTTGTCGTATTCGAGGTCATCGTGGGCGACCGGAGCGTCATCGACGATGGCGATCAACATCGTCTTCTGCACTTCGTCGCCGTACGTGTCTTTCACCGCCAAGGTGATCGATTCGCTGCCTTGTCCGCTGGCGTGGTCAACGGGACTTGTCAGCGTGAATTTGTACTCGACCAATCCAGTGGCTTGGTCGTAGGAAAGGATTTGAATCGAACCATGAGACGTTGCGACCATGATCGGCGCGACCGAGACCCAATTCAATTGGTTCGCGGAGAGCGCCGTTCCGGCAACCTTCAATTGAACCAGGCCACGCGGGGCGATCACCAGAAAGCTGCCGCTGGCCGTTGCGCCGGCCGGATCTGCCGTGCTGCCCGTACTCAAATCGGCTTCTTCGACCGAAGCATCGGTCCCCGCCACGAGGCCTTCGTCCTGCGTGCCGATGATCGTCGGCGTGCCGAGAATTGTGAAGGTGATCGTGGCCGTCGATTGGCTGCCGTCGGCATCGGTGATCTGATA
Source organism: Rosistilla ulvae (assembly GCF_007741475.1). Taxonomy (NCBI): domain Bacteria; kingdom Pseudomonadati; phylum Planctomycetota; class Planctomycetia; order Pirellulales; family Pirellulaceae; genus Rosistilla; species Rosistilla ulvae. The sequence continues at coordinate 5,023,616 of NZ_CP036261.1, forward strand.
CGTGAAAACATCGGTCAATGATTCATCGGGCCCCAATGCGGCCACTTGAGCGTTGGCATAATCGGGCGTGTACATGTAAGCCCCATCGGCCTGCAGCACCAGCGAACCGAAGGCGCCCGCCACGGGAAGCCCCAGATTGCCCGACGTGTTGTCCGGCGATCCGGTTCCCGCGACGACGCCAGTAACAGGAGCGGAGACTTGATCGGCACCGACGCGATCAACGACGCCGTCGCTGAAGTTCGGGTCGCTGCCGCTTCCCTGTCCGGTGACGACATTCCCATCGGCAACGCTCGACGGGTTTCCAGCGACATTGATGACTTCGTCCCAGTCGTCGTTGGCGATGGCGAGATCATCGACAATGTAGATCACCAGCGTCACGGCGGTTTGGTCGCCATCGAGATCTCGTGCAATCAAGCCGATCGATTCGGTTGCGGTACCGCCGGAATGGTCCGCAGCGGATGTCAATTCGTAACGATAGTCGACCTGGCCGCTGGCCGAATCGTAGCTGTCGATCGTCAACTGGCCATGCGTGGTCGCAATCACAACAGGTACTGTCTGTGCATTCAACAGCTGAGCCGTAGTGATTGAAACTCCAGCAACCTGTAACGATTCGATCTGATCCCCGACCTGAAGCACAAACGATCCGCTGGTCGTCGCGCCTCCCGGCATCGCCGCGGAACCGGTCGCCAGATGACTCTCATCGACCGATGCATCGGTGCCCGAATGGATCCCGTCGTCGATCCCATCGATGCTCAACGGATCGTCGATCCCATCGATCTGAATCGTTACGGTGGCAGTCGCGAAGCCGCCATGAAAATCGGAGATTTGGTAGCTGAACGAATCGGTCACCTGTTCCCCCGAACCGAGGTGATCAAACGCGGTGCCGGGATCAAAGCGGAACGTTCCATCGGAGAACATTTGGATCGTTGCCCCACTTGGCAAGGCGAAGACATCTCCCGACGCAAACGCTTGGCCGTTGATCTGAGTGACTGTCAACGTGTCGCCATCGGGATCCGAATCGACGCCGCCGCCATTGTCGGCCAACAGATGGCCGTCCAACGGAGTATCTTGATCGGTGACAAACGAGTCGTTCACCGCGACGGGCAAGTCGTTGACCGACGCGACCAAAACGGTCGACATCACCGGTGCCGACGCCAACCCGGATGCATCGGTCAGGACAAATTCGAACGTCCGTTGGCCGTAGCTCGGGTTTTGCGAAGTGTTTTCATACTGGAGACCACGGATCAAGAGATCGAGATCGGATTGCGGGATCGCGCTACCCGACCCGCTGTGATTTGTGATCGTGAACGATTGGGTGTATTGGTTGTAACCGATATCGACGACCGATCCGCCGACGGCAAGTCCCGTCCAATTGCCGCTGCTGGAGAGATCGACCGCCTGGCCTGCGATCGTCACCCATTCGGCATTTGCGTCGACAATCCCCGACAGGGTGACCGTCAGTTGCACCAGATCGGCCTCGCCGCCATCGCTCGCATCGGCGTTGGCACCCGCATCGACAGCCACCGCCGGATCTCCTTCGCTAAACGCGGCCGAATCGTTGGCATCCAGCACGCTGAACTTCGCTTGGAAGTTGTCGTATTGAACGACATCGCCGCCGCTGCTGTCATAGAGATAGACGCGGAAGTAGAGCGTTTCGCCAGCGACGACGGAAATCGCTGTCGCAAGATCGCGATCGATCGCGACGCCGTCTCCCGAGACGAGATCGTTGGCAACGATCGTTGTCGCCGTCGCAAAATCGGGATCGCGCGAGACGACGACGGTTCGCAAATAGTCGGGGCCGCCGGTCGGTTTGAACATCTCGATGCCGGTCAGCAGCAGATGATGGTCCTGCGGCAGCGGATCGGCAACGGTAACCGAATAGGCGAGATAGTCCTCGTCGGCGATCGCGTTGGCCAGCGTCGCCGCGTCGACACCTTGGATCGATGCCGAACCGCCACCGATCGCGATGTTCAGCCCGCCATGGCTGGTCTCATTCGCGGCGGCGGCGACCAACGTCGGATCCTGCAGCTCGGGGGCGACCGTTCCGCTGCCGTGCGTCCACTGCGCCAGAGGCAGATCGACCACCGCAGTCGGCGTTTGTTCGAGTGTCACTTCGGGTCGCGAATCGGAGGGGACAACCGCCACTTGCACAGCGACCGTTTGCTCGGCCCCCAACGCATCCTCCACGGCGTATTCGAACGCGAAAGAACCGCTGAATCCCGCGGTCGGAACAAACGTAACGGTTCCATCGGCGTGCAGCGTGACCGAACCGCCAGCGACCGCAACCTGCCCGCCAACCAGAATTGGTTGCCCGTCGATCTGAGTGATCGTTAACGCATGCCCTTCGTCATCGCTGTCGTTTGCCAACAGATCGAACCGCGTCGCCGTCGATTCGAACGTTGCGAAACTGTCGCTACCAAGGTTCGGCGAATCATTGGTTCCGTTGATCTGGATCGTCAACGTCGCTGTCGATCGACTGCCGTCGGCATCGACCACTTCGTAAGTGAATTGATCGGTCAACGATTCGCCAGTCGACAACGCGGAGACCACGGGATCGAGATCGTCCAACAGGTAGCTGTAGCTGCCGTCGGCCTGCATCGCGATCGTACCGTACGTTCCTGACAAGGCTTGGCCAAGATGGATCGCCGACGGCAGATTCGCTCCGCTGCCGACCGTCGCCACGAGCTTGGCCGTTTGATCGGCACCGACCTGATCGTTGACAAGCACGTTTCCCGTCGCCGCCGTGCCGCTCTCCTCGAGCACGGAACTCGCATCGTCGCTCGTCGACGGGAGATCATCGTGGATCAAGATTCCCAGCGTGGCGTTGACGATGTCGCCATCGGTGTCGGTGATCGTCAGCGAGATGTTGTCAATCACACTGCCGGCGGTATGATCCCCGGATCCGGTCAACGTATACGAATACGAAACGACTCCCGAAATGGCGTTGTAGCCCGAGACTGCCAGTCGCCCCAGCGAAGTGTTCACGATCACGGGGGTGGTTGCGGTATCGATCAGTTCCGCGGCGGTGATGACTCGGGAATCGATCTGCAGCGAAACCAGACCATCTCCCGGCTGCAACAGGAACGTTCCCGATGTCGATTCGCCGACGCCAACGGCATCGGTTCCCTGCGGCAGATCGCTTTCAAAGACATCGCCATCGGTGTCGATCGTCGGCCCATCGGTCAGTTCCGAGATGCTGATCGGATTGTCGAGCCCTTGAATTTGGATGGTCACCGTCGCCGTATCGAAGGCCCCTTGGCCATCGGCGATCTCATACGTAAAGCTTTCGATCGCCGAATGGATGTCCCCTAGCTGTGTATACACATTCGCGGGATCAAAATCGATCGTGCCGTCGGGGTTCACCGTGACCAGGGTGCCGCTGGCGAGCGAGATCGGTACGCCAACGGTAAACGCGTTGCCATCAATTCGCGAAATCGTCAACAAGTCGACGTCGACGTCGATATCGTTCGCCAAGATATCAAGCCCCGTGAGCGCTGTCGCTTCGTCGGTGACAAAGCTCGGATCGTTGACGGCCAGCGGCGCATCGTTGATGGAGCTGACGGCGACCGTCAGGGTTTGGTCATCGGTTCCGCCTTGATCGTCACTGACACGCACGACCACGTTGTAGAGATTGTCTCCGCCGACATCCGTCGGGTTTTCATAGTCCGGAGCGGATAGAAACGCCAGTTCACCGGTCACACTGTCGATGGCAAACCGCGCTGCATCGGATCCGCCATAGATCGAATAGCTTAGCGTGTTGAGCAGACCGTCCTGATCCGACGCCGCCACCGTCGTCACGGCTGCCGTGTCTTCGTTGACATGTACCGACGCGGTATCGGCGCCGCCATCACTGGTGATCTCGGGAACGTAGTTATAGAAACTGTCCCCCGTGATACTCCAGTTGTGATCGTTGATCAACAAGTCGCGTGCCGCTTGTGCCGCGATGCTGTACTGCAAACCGTCCGCTCCCAGGGGCACGTTTGGTTTGACCGATTGGCTGGCCCAGCCGATCAGAGTGGCGTCGTAGTTTGGAATGGACAGATCGGAATTCGACAGCATGTTTGACGCATTTGCCAGGCTAGAAATATCCCAGTCGCCTAGATTCTGATTGAAAGCGCTGGCGTCTTGGAACATGCTCTCCATACTGGTAACACCGGAGACATCCCATTCGCTCACGTCCTGATTGAAGGAACCGGCTCCAGAGAACATGCTCGCCATACCAGTGACATTGGATACATCCCAACCGCTCACGTCTTGGTTGAAAGAACTGGCTCCAGAGAACATGCTCGCCATACCAGTGACATTGGAAACATCCCAACCGCTCACATCTTGGTTGAAGGAACCGGCGTTATAGAACATGTTGATCATACTGGTGACGTTGGAAACATCCCAGCCGCTCACGTCTTGGTTGAATGAGCTTGCTCCAGAGAACATTCTCCCCATATTGGTGACGTTGGAAACATCCCAGCCGCTCACGTCTTGGTCGAAAGAAACGGCGTCCTGAAACATCCCCACCATATTGGTAACGCTGGAAACATCCCAACCGCTCACGTTTCCGTTGAATGAGCTGGCTCCATAGAACATGATCGCCGTACTGGTGACGTTGGAAACGTCCCAATCGTTTATATCTTGGTTAAAGGAACTGGCGCTATAGAACATGTTGATCATACTGGTGACGCTGGAAACATCCCAACCACTCACGTCTTGGTTGAAAGTACCGGCTCCATAGAACATTCTCACCATACTGGCGACGTTGGAGACATCCCAGCCGTTCACATCTTGATTGAAAGATCCGGCGTCCTGAAACATTCCCACCATACTGGTAACGCTGGAAACATCCCAACTGCTCACGTCTTCGTTAAAGGAACTGGCTCCATAGAACATGCTCGCCATATTGGTGACGTTCGATACATCCCATCCACTCAGGTCTTGATTAAACGAACCGGCTCCCCGAAACAGGCCGTTCATATTGTCAACGCTGGCGACATCCCAACCGCTCAGGTCGGCATTCATCGCGGTAGCGCCATTGAACATCTCCTTCAAACTGGTGACGCCGCTGAGATCGGGAGCGTCTGCCGCGTTGATCTGCAGATTCACCGCCCCATCAAAGGCATCGTCCAAGTCCTCGAATGCAACGCTCCCCCACTGTTCGACCGACAAGATCTTTGCCGCGTCGCCGCCGCCGTCGAAATTGAATCCCGCAAAATCGCCGACGATCGTGACCGTGTACTGCCCCGGCGACGCGTAGGTGTGCGAGAGATCGCCGCTGGCACCAACGGTGCTCGTGCCGTCCCCCCAATAGACCGTGTAGTTGCTGCTGCCCGGCGCCGCGGCGATTGTGATCGTATCGCTGGCACTACCCGGTTGGGTCGTGTCCCACGTCGTTACCAAGCCGATCGACTGCGCCGCCAACTCGCTCGAATCGACCGTCAATGTCACCAGTTCTGAATCGTCCGTCGTTCCATCGGAAACGCGATAGGCAAACGTTTCGATACCGTCAGCGGCAGCGACAACCGTCAACCGACCGTCGCTGCGCAGGGTGAGCGTTGTTCCCGATGCGAGCGTTGCCGTATCTCCGGGATTGGAAAGTGACGTGACGGCGTTGCCCGCTGCAGCATCGATGATCTCGGTGACCACCAAAGGATCGCCGCTTCCGGAGACGTCGTTGCCGCGCGGATCGATCACGACCGGAGCCCCAGCGACAACCGTTATGGCATCAGCGGTGGCAACCACGTCCCCCGCTTCATCGGTGATTGCGACCGTCATTTCCTCATCGTACGTTGCACCGGACGCATCTGTCACGCGGACCGTCACCGCCTGGCTGGTCGCATCCTCGTAGTTCAACAAACGACCATCGGCAACGGTGATCTCGCCGGTCACCGAATCGATCGCAAACGCACCAGGGAAATCCTGAGCGAAGATCGAATAGGTCAGCGATGCCGAATCGACATCGTACCCGGTAACCGTTCCCACACTCGTTCCGTTGGCCGAATTCTCCGCGACCGAAAGGGGCGTGCTCGTCAAATCGTAGGGCGCGTCGTTGACGGGGGTGATTGTCCAGTGGAACGATGAAGAACTGGTCGTGCCCGCCCCATCGTCCACCGTGAACGCAAAGCTATCGCTCGTCGTCTGACTGTCATCGTGATCGTACGTGATCAAACCAGCCGCGATGTCGGCTTGCGAAAACGTATCGCTTTCCGACAATGCGACCGAGTCGCGGTAGAGCGTTCCGTTGTTGGGAAGCGTATCGACGACGTAGACCAATTCCTCGTTGGTATTGTCGACGTCGGTCGTCTGTAACATGGCGGACGTGATCGTGTTAGCGGTCGCACCTTCCACTACAGTCGCGCCGGTGTTGACCGCGAGAACCTGTTCGTCGTTGACGGGGGTGATGTCGACATCGACCGATCCGAGATCGATCGTTCCCCCACCGCCATTGCCTGTGTTGCCGAGGTCACGGATTGTCACAGTGATCGTGTCGGCAGCGGAGCCGTTGGAGTGCAGGGTGGGATGTTTGTATTGGAGCGAGCCAACGTCGTTTAAAAAGGCGTTGAGCGAAGCGAGCGAGCCCGTCAACGAAGCGATGGTGGGTCCCAATGGCGAGCGGATATAACTGTGTGCACCGCCTGTAGTAATCGCACCACCATTGGATGTGCGAATTGTCAGCACTAGATTCCCAGCGTTGTGGTCGAGGTCGCTGAGATCGATCGACGAGAGGTCGATGGTAGTTAAAACGTCTTCGGTCACAGTGATCGACGTTGGAAAGCCGCCAGTATTGCTCGGATCGTCGTTGACGCTAGTGATCGCTAGATTGCGAGTGCCAACATTGCTGTCCAGTTCGCCGTCGTTGACACTGAAACTGACAGTGCGTGTCGTTGTGAGGGGACGTTCGCTGCTATTGGTGTACGTGACGCTGCGTAGTGCCGTTTGGTATTCGGCAACCGTTGCCGAACCGCTGAGCGTCAGGGTTCCGGTCCCGATATCCCATGCGCCTGTGATCCCGTTCTGATCGACAAAGACGAGCAGGTCTTGCCCGATGACGTACCCGGCCGTGATCGCGACCGTTGCCGATTCGATCTGCGTGTCGTCGGGATCCGAGACCGCAAGCGTGGAACTGATCGCTACGGCTCCGTCGTTTTCGGTGTAGTCGATCGCCTCGGTCTCAATTCCCGAAAGAACCGGCGAGTCGTTGACCGCTGTGATCGCGACGATCGTGCTTTGGGTCGCCGTGAGCGCCCCGACGATGCCTTGCGCACCGGTATTCCCGTCGTCGAAAGTCCAATCGATCTGCACGCTCGCTGGGGGCTTGTCGCTGGCGTTGGCATACGCGATCTGCTGCATCGCCGAGCTGAGCAGCGCCTGCGTTGCGTTCCCATTGAAAACCATTGCCAACGTTCCGGCGTCATTGGTCACGCTGCCGATCGTGATCCCATTGACGACCAGATCGCCACCGCTGAAGGAGAGCGTTCCGGTAGCGATGAATTGGTCTTCCGCATTCGCGCCGCCGCTGCGGAGTAGCGTCAGCGTCGAGTCAGCGAAGTTATCGTCGATAACCAATTCTTCGTCGAAGATGGAAACATGGTCATCCAAGACAAACGCCGCGCCGCCCTCAACGTAACTTGGTGAACCCGCCAACGGATCCTCCACTCCATAAGTAGCATCCAGAGTGCCATCGCTGTTGAGGCGTTGCACAAAACCGATGACATCATCGGAATAGCTGTTGCCGACAACAATCATCTTTCCATCGGCATCGATCACCAGGTGGCTGCTGTAATCCTCCGAGTCCTCACCCACCGCAATGTTCACGACCCCATCGTCGCCGAAACTACCATCGATTGTGCCATCAACGTTGTAACGGATGATTTGGCCATGTGTCGTACTGCCGTAAGAAGTGCTCAAGACAACGATCTTGCCATCGGCTTGCACGGTGGCGGACCCCGCATATTCATCTGCCCCATCCACATCGGTGATCACGATCCCGTCGTCACTAAAGCTGGTGTCGAACGTTCCGTCCGCCAGCAAACGCACTACAAAGCTATCGCTGTCGCTAATGCCGCTTGTCGAGATATAACCGGCCACGACAATTCTACCGTCCGATTGGAGGACGACCGAACTGGCGGAGGAATCGATGCCCCCCAAGTCGAATTTCAGAATCCCATCGCCATCAAAGCCCGAATCCCATGAACCATCGCTGTTGAGACGCGCCACAACGACACTATATTCCGATCCGGCCGAACTGCCGCCCGCGATCAGGATCTTGCCATCGGACTGCACGACGATGCTAGAAATATTACTAAAGGTACCGCCAAGAGAGTCTTCGACAATCCCATCGCCGCCGCCAAAGCTGGCATCCAGTGAACCGTCGCTATTGTAACGAATCGCCCCGAAATCATTGTTAGCACCATTGGTAATGCCTCCCACTACCAAAATTTTTCCGTCGTCTTGCAATGTGATCTCCTCGACGTAGTCATAACTTCCCGAAACGTTGGTGGTTGTAATCCCATCGCCTCCGCCAAAACTACTGTCCAACGTCCCATCGCTGTTATATCGCACCAACATGATTGAACTGCTGTCATCGTGATACTGATTGGCGGCCACCAAGATTTTGCCATCCGCTTGTAGCGCGACGGAAGCGGCATAGACAGAATCCGAGCCGAAGCTCGTCACCGTGCTGCCGTCGCCACCGCCAAAACCGGTGTCGATGATTCCCGATGCTGTGTAACGAACGAGTGCCAGTTCGTAGACGCCGCCAGAGGCTGCCGTTCCCAGCAGTAGACTCTTGCCGTCGGATTGCAAGACAATGCTCTCGAGATAGATCCTGTTATATCCGTCCAGTTCGACATGGACGAAAGGGAGATCGGCTGAGTCGAGGGTAGGTTCGAAAAACACGGGCCCGTCATTGACGCTCGTGATCGTGATATCGCGCGCCACGACGTTGCTGTTTGACTGGCCGTCATGGATGGTGAAACTGATCGTGCGGGTGGTCGTGTCCGGCAGTTCGCTAGAGTTAGCGTACGTGACACTTCGCAGTGCGGTTTGGTACTGTGCCAACGTCGCGGTCCCGCTCAGCACGAGCGTTCCGGTGCTGGCATTCCAGTTGCCTGAGATGCCGTTTTGATTGACGAATGAAAGCTCGTCCTGGCCGTTGGCATATCCCGCACCGATGGCGACGACCGCTGATACGATGTGAGTGTCGTCGACATCCGAAATTGTCAACGACGGGCTGATGGCGACGGCGCCGTCATTCTCGATGTAGTCAATGGCAATCGATTCGATCGCAGCGATCACCGGCGCGTCGTCCACAGCGGTGATCGTGACAAAGGTACTTCCGGTCGTGTCCAACGCCCCGCCGCTGCCCTGGCTGCCCGTGTTGCCATCGTTGAAGGTCCAATGGATTTGGACACTCGCCGGCGGCGTGTCGTTGCTGTTGGCATAGGTGAGTCGACGGAGCATCTGGACGACATCGCTGGACGTGGGGATCTCGCCATTGCCATCGGTGAACGTGATGACAAGCGCGCCTGCGGTCGTTGTGGTATCGAACGTTGCGATGCTTTGCCCATTCTTGATCAACTGATCCCCCACGAGCGTGATCCCATTGCCGTTGGCAAAATCCAACACGTCTTCGCTGGCCGCGCCACCGTCGCGGACGAGCGTGATCTGGGCGCCGGCATAGTTGCCATCGCCGCCGTTGAGCGCATCGAGTTCTTGATCGCTGAGCTCGACATCGATATCGAGCACTACTGCCGGGCCATCCTCGGTATAGCTCACCGTGCCAGCAAGCGAGCTGGAGTCGATACCAAAACGCGTGTCCAAGGTGCCATCACTGTTGTAACGCACCAGCAAGAAATCACTGTTCGCGCTTTGCGTGTGGTAACCTGTCAACAGAATCTTACCGTCGGCCTGGAGCGTGGCATTGTTGATGCCAACGATACCACCATTCAGCGCCCCGACCGCAATCCCATCGTCACCAAAACTGGTATCCAACGTGCCGTCGCTGTGATACCGAACCACGACAAACTCGGGTCCGCTCGCGATATGACCGGCCACCAGGAACTTGCCGTCATCCTGCATGATCAAGCCATTGGCATAGTTATCGTCAGCTTGCACGTCGGTCGTGACAACCCCCAGCCCGCCGCCGAAACTGAAGTCTAACGTTCCGTCGCTGTTGTAACGCAACACGGTAAAGTCAAAATCGCCAGCATGCTTGCTATAGCCCGACAACAGAATTTTCCCATCGGCAGTCAACACAATCCGACTGGCATTGTCGGTGCTGTCTCCTAAGTCAGTGCTCACGATACCTGCGACACCAAAGCTATTGTCCAAGGTGCCATCGCTGTTGTAACGCACCAAGCTTATATCGCGTTTGGTCGCGGTACCTGAGTCCAGGTATCCGGCTACTAGAATCTTGCCGTCGGCCTGGACCACCATGTCGTCATAAACGCTACTGGTCGCTCCAAAGTCGGAAACCACAATCCCATCACCGCCGCCAAAACTCGTATCCAGTGTCCCATCGCTGTGGTAACGCACTAGCATGGACCCTGTGGTTCCGCCACTCATCTTCCACCCTGAGACCAAGATCTTGCCATCGGATTGCAACGTGACGGACTTGCCTGCATCCCCATTCGCACCAATGTTGCTTACAACAATCCCGCCGACGCCAAAGCTGCTATCCAGCGTCCCATCGATGTTGTAACGCACCACCGTATGGTGGTACGTTCCACTGACCGTCGTGAAACCTGTCAACAGGATTTTGCCATCGGGCTGCAACGTCGCACTGTAAGCAATATCCGCCTGAGATGCGGTGGCAGTCGTCACCACCCCATCACCGCCGCCAAAGCTGGTATCCAACGTCCCATCGACGTTGTAACGCACCAAGCCAAAATCGAAACTGAGGCCATTGTGGACGTAGCCAGCAACCACGATCTTGCCATCGGGCTGCTCCAGGATGTCACTGGCGGACTCATTCAACGCGCCCACGGGAGTCGTCACCACCCCATCGCCGATCTCAAAAGTCGGCGCGTCATTGACGCTTGCGATGTCAACATCCAGCGTCCCAAAATCGATCAACAAACCGCCGCCGATTCCCGAATGGCCGTTGTCGGTGAATGACAATTGTAACGTATCCGCAGCGATTCCATTGGCATGCGAGACGCCTGACAAATACTGAATCGCACTGGCGTTGTTCAGATAGACATTGAGCATACTGAGCGTACCGGTCAACGACAGCGACGACGAACCACTGCCCACAATCCACACACCGCCCAAGGTGGAGGCTGTCAGATTGCCGCCGGTCGACGTCGTGAGTGTCAGCGTCAGATCCCCGCCATTGTGATCGACATCGCTCAAATCGATCGCAGACAAATCCACGTTGCTCAGCACATCTTCGGTCACAGTGATCGTTGCTGGCAAACTGCCCGCGTTGGTCGGGTCGTCGTTGACAGGCGTGATGTCGACATCGACCGAACCGAGATCAATCGTTCCACCGCCGCCGTTGCCTGTGTTGCCGTTGTCGGTGACGTCGACCTGGATCGTGTCGGCGGCATCGCCGTTGATGTCCGCGGTGCCATGTAGGTAGGTGAGATTGCTGGTCGTGTTGAGATAACTATTCAGATCCGCGAGATTGCCGGTCAACGTTCTCGCCGTGCTCGTCCCACCGACGGTAATCCCCGCTGCTGCGGCGGCGGTCAAGTGGCCGCCGGTGCTGGTGGTCAGTGTCACCGTCAGGCTGCTGGTGCCGGCATCGAAGTCACTTAAATCGATCAACGACAAGTCGACGTTGCTGCTGACGTCTTCGGTGACACTGATGCTGCTGGGCAGCGAGCCCGCGTTGGTTGGATCATCGTTGGTAGCGGTGATCGTGACGGTCGTCCTGCCGATCGCCTGTCGGCCTCCGCCGATGCCCTGGCTTCCGGTGTTCCCATCATCGAAGGTCCAGTCGATTTGGACGCTCGTCGGTGGCGTGTTGTTGGAATTGCTGTAGGCGATCGCCCGCGCCGCCGCGTTGACCTGGGCGTTGGTGGTGCCCGCAGCAAAGGAGAGCGTCAGCGTGCCGGCGGTGTTGGTGTAGGTACCGATGACGACCGACGAGAGTTCGATGTTGCCGGTCGTGGTTCCGACGAAGGCCAAATTGCCCGTCGCGCTGAAGTGATCGTCGGGACTTGGTCCACCCATGCGGGCGAAGGACAGCGATGCGCCATCAAAATCATCCAGTGAGGTCAGTTCCATGTCCTCGATCTCGACGCCTGAACCGAGCACCACGGCCGGGCCGTCTTCGACGAAGGTCGGATTGTCGCCGATCAACGCTATCACCTCGCTCTCGTACCATGTGACCGTGTTGTCATATTGCGATGCGGTAACGACGTCCAGGTCGCCGTCACCATCAATGTCCGCCATGATGACGGATCTCGCGCCATCGGATGCCACAGCAATCATATGTTGGGTGAAATTCTGGCTGCCATCATTCTCGTACCAGGACACCGTGTCGCCGACGGATGAAGCGGAAAGCAGATCGAGGTCGCCGTCCCCGTCAACGTCCGCTGCCGCGACCGAGATCACGCCAACGGCTGTCGTGTCAACCACATGTTGGGTGAAATTCTGGCTGCCATCATTTTCGTACCAGGTCACCGAGTTGTCGTCGTATGACGCGGAAAGAACGTCCAGGTCGCCATCACCGTCAACGTCCGCTGTCATGACGTGCATCGCTCCTTCGGCGTCTGCGGCGATCACGTGCGTGGTAAAGTTCTCGCTGCCGTCGTTTTCGTACCAAACCACCGTGCCGTCATCCCGCGCTGCGGAAAGAACGTCCAGGTCGCCGTCACCGTCCATGTCCGCCGTGGCAACGGATCTCGCACCCATGGCGGTCGAGGTAATCACACGGATGGTGAAGTTCTCGTTACCATCGTTCTCATACCAAACGATTTTGTGGTCACGGTAGGAAGCGGAAAGGATGTCGAGATCGCCGTCACCATCCACATCGGCAGCGGTCACCGAGGCGGCGAAATCGGCTGACGTGGTAATCACATGCAAGGTGAAGTTTTCGTTGCCGTCGTTCTCATACCAGGACACCGTATCGTCAAGATGCGATGCGGATACAATGTCCAAATCGCCGTCTTCGTCCAGGTCCACGACATAAACGGCGAGCGATCCATCGGCCGTCGACGTGACAGTATGTTCGGTGAAGATTCCGCTGCCGTCGTTCTCGAACCAGATGATCCTATCGTCAACAAACGATGCGGAAAGCACGTCCAGATCGCCGTCACCGTCCATGTCGGCTGTCGTGACGAAGCTTGCGCCAAGGGCGTTGTTCGTGAGCTCGTGCGCGGTGAATGTGGGAAGGACGATAGTTCCATACGTCGGACGGTCGTTGACGGCCGTGATCGCAATATCACGGTTTTGAGTAGCCGAGTTCTCGTCGCCATCGTTGACGGTGACGCTGACCGTGCGCGTTGCCGTGTTCGGTGATTCGCTGCTGTTGGTGTAGGTGACACTGCGGAGTGCCGTTTGGTATTCGGCGATCGTTGCCGAACCGCTGAGTGTCAGGGTTCCGGTACCGGCATCCCATGCGCCCATGATCCCGTTCTGATCGACAAAACCAAGCAGGTCTTGCCCGTTGGCGTATCCCGAACTGATCGCGACCGTCGCCGATTCGATCTGCGTGCCGTCGCCATCCGAGACCGCCAAAGTCGAACTGATCGCAACGGCTCCGTCGTTTTCAGTGTAGTCGATCGCCTCGGTCTCGATTCCCGAAACAACCGGCGCATCGTTGACCGCGATGATCGCGACGGTCGTGCTGCCGACGGTGCTGAGCGCCCCGCCGCTTCCCTGAGCTCCGGTGTTTCCGTCGTCGAACATCCAATCGATCTGCACGCTCGCCGCGGGCGTGTCGTTTGCATTCGCGTAAGCGATCTGCGACATCGCCGCACGGACCAAGGCGTGCGTGGCGTTGCTATTGAAGGCCAGCAAAAGCGTTCCGCCGGTGTTCGTCACGCTACCGATCGTCGTCCCATCGACGACCAGATCGCCGCCGGCAAAGGAGAGCGTTCCGGTGGCACTGAACAGATCGTCGTCGTTGGCCGCGACATTTCGCTGCAGCGTCAGGGTCGCCCCGGCAAAGTTGTCCAACTCGATCAGGTCGGCATCCACGATCGCCACGTCGTCGTCCAAGACGACCGCCGAACCGTTTTCGATGAAAGTTGGCGCTCCGTCCAACTGATGATCCGCGCCGTAGGTCATGTCCAGGGTGCCGTCGGAGTTGTAGCGCACTAGATAGCCTGTGCCTCGAGTACTGAAGCTGCTCCCTGTAACCAAAATTTTGCCATCGTCATCGATCGCGATGCCGTAAGAAGCATCCGAGCTGGTGTCACCGAGCGTGAAGGGAACGATCCCGTCGTCGCCAAAGCTGGTATCGAGCGTGCCATCACTGTTGTAGCGGACCGTGAAACCACGATTTTTGAAAGTAGCCGGATCATAATCGCCCCCCACCCCAACGATCTTGCCATCGGCTTGTATCGCGGCGGCGTAGATCGTTTCGTGGCTTCCAGCGATCGCGGTGATTCCCATCCCATCACCACCACCAAAACTGGTGTCGATGGAACCATCGGCCAGAAGACGCACAACCACCGAGTCGCTGTCGCCATTGGCGTCGGTGTCTCCCAACAACACAATCTTGCCGTCGGGTTGCAGAAGCAATTCAGTGACTTCGGCCTCAGTTCCGCCCGTTACAATATCGACGACTCCATCGCCATCAAAGCTCGTATCGAGCGTGCCATCACTGTTATAGCGAGCGACAGCAAAATCGCTGTCCCCACCGTTGCCGATGATCCCCGCGACCAGGATTTTCCCATCGGACTGCACCACCATGCTGTTGGCTAACGATCGGTCCGCGAGACCGGTTGCGGTAACGTATCCATTCCCCGCGCCAAAGCTGGCATCCAGAGTTCCATCGCTGTTGAATTGAAAGAGTGCGATTTCATTGAGACCGTCATAATCGTAAACATATCCCGCCCCCAGGATCTTGCCGTCCGCCAGGACCGTCACCTCTGTGATATTGGAGCTGAATCCGGCGACGACCGTCGTGACCATCCCCGCGGTGCCAAAGCTGGTATCGAGCGTGCCATCGATGTTGTAGCGTGCCAAAGCAGCAACCGAATAGCCGGCGTCAATGTCATAAAACGATCCCGCCACGACAATTTTCCCGTCGGCTTGCAAGCTGGCACTGGTCGGATAACCGTAGCCTGTGCCAAAGCTTGTCACCACGCTCCCATCGCCGCCACCAAAGCTGGTATCGAGAACGCCCGATGTGGTATAGCGGTTCAAACCAAAGGAGTCGTCAAAGGGGCGAAAGACGGGCGAAACCACCAGACTCTTCCCATCGGGTTGCAGCAGGATCGCCGTCGTTTCGGACCCCTGATACGCATCGTCCGGCATTGTCAAAAATCCCGTCCCCAACGGGAAGGTCGGCGCATCGTTGACGCTGGCGACCGCGATGCTGCGGTGAACCGTGTTGCTGTCGAGTTCGCCATCGTTGACGGTAAAGCGGACCTCTCGCGTTGTCTCGTCGGGCACTTCGCTGGTGTTGACGTACATCACACTGCGGAGCGCCGTTTGGTAGGCCGCCAGCGTCGCCGATCCGGTCAGCGTGAGCGTTCCGGTCGCTGCGTCCCAATCCCCGGTGATCCCGTTCGTCGTGTCGAACGTGAGAACGTCTGGGCCGTTGGCATATCCCACGCTGATCGCGATCGTCGCCGATTCGATCGCCACGACCTCGGGAGCGGTAGCCTCCAAGGTCGATGTGATCGCGAGCTCTGGGTCGTTCTCGGTATAGGTCAACGTCCCGATTTCAAGACCCGATAGCGACACGGGCTCCCTGCCATCGAGCAATTGAATCGTAAACAACTCGTTGTAGTTTTGCCCGCTGTTGTCCGATACGCGAATGTTTAATTGGTGGCTGTCCAGTGTCTCGTAATCGATTGCCGACGCATCGGCGACGGTGATCACGCCCGAATCGGAATCGATGGCAAACGCCCCCGGCGTCGTCTGCGATTGAATCGAATAGAGCACCATCCTTGACCGATCGAGCGCCTCGTCAGCCGACCACTCCACGATCACCCCCGTGCTTGCCTGTGCGGCCGCACTGTCGGCCCATTGGCCATCGCTGCCCATCGACAGATAGACGATCGACGGATCGACAGCCCCATCGGGTTCCCCCGAGGCGAAGTTTTCATACGCTCCGTCAACCGCGCCGTCGTCGTCAAAGAACAACGTGCCATCATCCCAACGCCATTGGTCCGCCTCCGCCAGATCGGAACCCGACAACCAAACGCGACTCTCCCCCGTCTCGGAGATCCAGCGGCGAACGAGTTCGTTTTCGTGCGCCGATTCGATCGTCAGCAGCGATCCCGCGTTGGCGTTCAACGTTTCACCGCTGGCCGCAGCATCGGCCGCGTCGCGATCATAGGCACCTGACAACACTTTGTAGAACTTGTCGGTTTCCTCACTGTAGTGCAGCGACGGGTACGCGGCCAGGAACGCCGCGATCAACGCCTCGCGTTCAATATCCGTTCCGTAAACCTTTCCGACCGACGTGCCATTGACTGCATTTTCGTCCAACCAAACCGACAACACCGATTCGCTCGACGTAAAACCACTGGCCGCGGCGGCTTCCAATTTCAAACTGTTCCCGCCAACCGATTCGGTGACAACGCCATCGGTCGACAGATCGTTAAACGTCCAATTGGCGAGCATCCCCGGTTCGCTGTAGGACAACGTCTGCCCCGCCCCCGCGGCGATCTGCCCGGCGGAGCGAACCGAATCAAACACGCGTGCATCGAAATAGGTACCGCGAAAGGTATCGAACGCGTAGAACCCGCCGCCGATGGCATCCTGTTCTTGGCCGAACATCAGGGTTCCATTGGCAGCATCCCCCGCCAACGTCAACCCGGTCGCCAACCCCGTTCCCGATTCGGCCAGTTGTCCATCGACATAGATCGACCAATCGCCGTCGGTGTTGTCCCACGTGAAGGCCAATTGATGCCGATGTCCGTCCAACAGCGTGTTGTAATCGATGCCCGATGCGACGACCTGATTCGCCGATCCGTTGATCATCACGGTGACACTGCCGTTGCCAGCATCCGGATCGATCTGAAGCGTGAAATCATCCGGATCGCTTGCCGCGTAAGAAAGCAGGGCCTGGTGGGCGCCGTCGGCGGCGGCGAAGTCGACTTCGATCGTCATCGATCCCAGTCCGCCGATTCGATCGCCGATGCTCCCCGTGTTTCCGTCGCTGTGGACAACAAGATTCGCGTCCTTACCGCCATCGGCATTGATTTCCACTCCCCCATCGCCCGCCGCGACGAGCGTAAGGTCGTGTGGAGCAGAACCCGAACCGTCGCTGTCGACGACGACGGAATAGCTGGAAAACTCCGACGTATCCCCCGTCGTGTCGTCGGTCAACGTCACGGTGATGTATTCGCCCGGCGTCGCATCGATCCCCGTTTCGGTAATCCATCCCGACTGGAGATTGGTGAGCCCCGTCCGGCTGAACAGATAGCGTTCGCCTTCCACCTGGCCACCGTCGCGATCACTGCTGGCATAGAAGTCCAGGGTGTAGGTCGTTCCGCCAGCGAATGAGTAGAGGTTGACGTAGTATCGAAAATCGCCGGCGTCGTTGATCGACGGCCCCCCCGCCTCGCCCCAATTCTGCTTGTTGTTCCCGCCGGTATCGCTATCCCCAGCGTCGTTCGGATCGGCTCCGTCGTCGCTGGCGACTCCCAAGTCGATGCCGATTCCTTGATTCGAATAGATGGAGTTTCCTTGAATCGTATTGCCTGTTGCCGTCCCCCAGATCGCGATCCCAGCCCCGTTGTCACGGTCCGCTTGACCGCTGAACGCGATCGTGTTGCCTTCTCCGGCTCCGATGCCACCGATCACGGTTCCGGTGGCCCCCGAGGCGAGCAAGATCCCCTGCTCGCCGTTGCCCCAGTTAAGAGTCCCTGTTGCGTCGGTGCCGATCGTATTGCCCTGGATCACGCTGCCGACCGAATCACCATCGATCAAGATGCCCGCCTGCACGCTACCGCCAATCGAATTGCCAATGATCGTCGTGCCATCGGCCCCACTCAAAATGCTGACTCCGAACGTGTTGTCCCCCAGCAACGTATTTCCATCCGCGGAGATGCCGATTCGATTGTTGAGAACCGAATTCGTCGTCGACTCGCTCCCGATTTCCACCGCCGCATCATCAGCGCCGGCGATCACGTTTCCCAATGCCGCGGTCGCACCACCGATCGTATTGTTGCTGGCATCTCCAACAATCCGGACACCATGGAATTCCAACCCGAGGACCGTCTCGCCATCGACTCCCACCCCGATGTAGTTTCCTGCGATGGTGTTTGAATTGACACCATCTCCCGCAAGGAAAACACCGTTGCGTCCAGCGCCGATAACATTGCGTTCGGAAACGTCAGCCACCGCATCGCCATTGGTTCCAATGATGTTGTTCGACGCACCCGCGTTCAAAAAGACTCCGGCACCACCGACCGCAGCAGCCGTCAATCCGCTGGCATCGACACCGATATAGTTCCCATAGATCCAATTGTTGTCACTGTCAATCTCAATGCCGTGATGTGAAATATTACTCAAAACCAAACCACGGACCGTCGAACCATCCGATCCCAATGAAAGCTCGAGCCCGGTATCGAAGCTGCCTACCCCCCCAGCATCAAGCACGATGACCGGCACGCCGTCGGCGGCGTAGTCGGGTTCACTCCAACCATCGATGAACACGCCATCGGAGATCAACGGCAGCGCCGATGTCAATGCAATCGTATGGGGCCCCGCCCCGGAGATATCAAACCGAATCGCCTGCGTCCCCAAGGTGTTGTTCGAAGCGATGATCGCTTCGCGCAGCGAGATCAAACCGTCGCTCCCCTTATCCAAATAGAGCGCTTCGAGACTCGAGGTATCGCCGTTGTTGGAGCTATCGCTCGCGGTATCAACAACCAACGCATCGCCGATCTTGATCAGCAAGCTGTCGGCATCGCTGGTGCCAAAGTTGAGATCGGACGATTCCATGCTCAACACCGCGCCGCCTTCGTAGTCGACGGGCGATGTGAACTGCAAACCATCCAACGCCGTGTTGATATCCGCGACGGTCCCGGTGAACGTCATCGTCGCGTCATTCGTCCCATCATTGGACGAGAACGATAATCCCGCAGGGATCGCTCCCAGGGTCAAAGTCCCCTCGCTGACCGATAGCGTCACTTCCAACAGATCGCTGGAATCATCGGTGATCGAGATCGAATTCCCATTGGCGGCATTGAACGTCAATCCTGCCGCGACGGCGATCTCCTGGGTCCCCGGCATGGAATGAACCTGGAGAACGTTCGGCACGAACCCGCCAGTTGCCGTGTCGTAGGTACCATCGGAAAAATACAAAT
Source organism: Rosistilla ulvae (assembly GCF_007741475.1). Lineage (NCBI taxonomy): Bacteria > Pseudomonadati > Planctomycetota > Planctomycetia > Pirellulales > Pirellulaceae > Rosistilla > Rosistilla ulvae. The sequence goes on from NZ_CP036261.1 coordinate 5,043,052, forward strand.
ATTCCACGGTCCCATAGACGAAATCGTTTTCTTCATCGGTCCCATTGATCGTCGTTTCGTGAACCCGCAAAACGCTGGCGTCGTTGGCAAGGCCGTAGCTGTCTCGATTGATGGTGTAATCGGCAAGCGCGCCATCGTATCGTGCGCTGTCGACGCCCAAACCACCAAACAAACGATCATTTCCCGCACCACCATACAGCCGGTCATTTCCCGGACCACCATACAGGGAGTGCACCCCCGCACCATCGGTCAACGTGTCGTTGCCACCGTTTCCATAGATCGCATACGGATTATCGGGGCCGGCTGAATCGAGAATGATCGTGTCGTTTTGCGTGCCACCATGCACCTGCTCGACAGCTTCCAATTCCATTCCACTGAAGTCCCAGTACAACGCGGTGGCATGGCTGCTGCTGCCAAGATAGGAGGTGCTCCCCGTCCAGTCGTTGTAGATCGTATCGATGCCAGTTTCCGCTTTGGAAAACTGGTCCGTGATGTAATAGGTCTCACTGCCGCCGGAATAGAGATACTGAATATCGATCGCACCGTCGGTCCCACTGTCCTGAAAAACGTCGGCCGCATCGTCCACGTAGATATAATAGGTGTCCGCTCCCTCGCCGCCATCAATGGTGTCCTGCGCCATATCGCCGTAGGAGTAGATTTCATCATCGCCAGCTCCCGCAAAGATGGTGTCCGCTCCCTCCGTGGACCAAATCTCATCGTTCCCGGAACCCGATGTCAGCTGATCGTTACCAGTATCGCCATCGATTACATTGTTGCCGTCCCCGCCATCGATGACATCGTTTCCGTCACCGCCCCGGATATAGTCATCACCACTTCCAGCTTGAATATTGTCATCGCCGGCATCGCCCACAACGATGTTTTCGCCATCGCCTGCGTCGATGGTATCGTTGTCGCCACCGCCATACAGCTCATCATCACCCGATCCGGTAGTGATGATGTCATCGCCTGACCCGCCATCGACATAGTTGTTTCCATCGCCCGCGTAAATCGTATCGTTGTCGTCGCCGCCCTCAATATCGTCCTCCCCCGCCCCGGAAACAATGATGTTCGTTCCGCTATCTTCCCAGAGTTCGTTGTCCCCACCGCCACCAATGATCAGGTCATCGCCAGCGTTACCGTAAATCGTGTCGTTACCGTCCGCGGCGTTATCGTGAACCAACCGCACCCCCGCGATGATCGCGCCGGCGGTTGGCGAACCAGACGTCGAGGTGAACTGAATGCTGTGCGACGTTGCCGTGGCCGTGAACGTAAACAGTTTCACTTGCCATGTCATGTTGGCCAAGGTGCTTCCAGGAGGCATCGTCACCGACATCGATGCGCTGTCGACACCCACCGCGGCAACATCCAAGGTTTGCGTCGTGGCGCCATCGGCCCCCATGAAAAAGGCCACATGATAGGTCTCGCCGATCGTCAACCCACCGACCAATCGGCTGATCTCTCCATCGTTCAGATCGACAGCGCGGAGACTAGCGTCATTCGGATCATTCGGTAAGGAAATCCCCGAACTTGCCGACAGGAAATCGACAGTTCCCGAACTGACATCCCATCCGCTGTTCGCCGTCGTGACGTCCAATTGGGTGCTTGTCGACGAGCTATTGAAATTCCCTTCATCGATCAGATCCACGCCACCCAACAGGATGTCATTGCCCCCTTTGCCGCTGATCGTATCGGTGGAATTCGTTCCCTCCAAAATGTCCGATCCTGACGTGCCATTGATCGTTGCCAACGTGCCGTACCAACTGACATCGAAACTCCACGTCTGCCCCAACGACGCAGTCCCGATCAGCCCCGTCTCAAATTCAAGTTCCCAGTCGCCACCGAGCGATTCGTGACCGGTTGCGTCGTCGCTCGCCGCCACGTCGGCATCGGTCAGCGCCGCCATCGCTTCGACCAACGATCGCCCCGCTTCGGTGCTCGCCAGATCGCAACCGTAGATCAAGATGTCGGCATCCTCGGCAAACGCGTTGCCCCACAGCGCTACTTCCCCCGCGAAAGCCGCGATCGAATCGATGTCCAAATGCGTCCCGCCCAAATCGATCCCACGCCCGTCGCCGTGGCTGATCAAATGCAGCGCGTCGACCGACTTCTGACCAGCAAGCGCAGCGCTGATCTGTTGGATCCCATCATCCGATGGATCGATCCGAACGACGATCCAATCGGTCACCTGGTCCGATGCATCGCGCAGCCCCGCCAAAATCGTCTCCGCATCCTCGACCCCACTATCGATGACCACGACTTCGGTCCGCACCGCGGCCATCGTTTCGGCAGCGTTCCCCACCGACGAGCTCTCGTCGAATCCTTCGAGATGGCGAGCCGTTTGAGCTGCCAGCAGCGATGCCTGGTCCAGCGTGACCAACCGCGGATCGGGATCGTCCGCATTCCCCGCTGCGACAGTCTGCACCGTGTCGTAAACAGTTCCGTCGTCCGCATTCCGATCGGCCAACACATCGGCAATCTGCGACAGCGTATCGATCTGTTTGTTCAGAAACACAATCTCGCGGTTCGCATCGGTCGCCAGATCGGCCACCAAACGCTCGAATCCCGCCACCCGTTTGTCGACGAAAACGATCCCCTTCGGCTCCGCTTGCAGCGACGCCCCGTCACGCTCTCCATCGACGCGGCTATCGGCCACATCGATCAAAGGATCGTCATGCGAGAGTGCCGCTGGATCCAATGTCCCATCGGGAACCCCATCGAACATCACCCGATCTTCCAACACCTCCATCAACCGATCCAGCTTTCGTTGGACGCGATGCGATTCAGTAGCGGAACAAACGGTTGGCTTGGTCGCCGAAGATTGGTTTGATTTCATTGGGTCGAAGTCGGGTAGGAGTGCGTCGCGAATTTGGATTCACCCCAAATCCAATTCGCGCGCAACGAGTGAACGAAATATCATCCCTGCAGATGAAACCTACAGCGCAGTTTATCTAGGTCTTGTTTCTCTTCACCAACATCGACATACCTCGGTTCCCTTCGTTGAGACTTTGTCGATTGCAACGATCCTGCTGACGTCAAATTGCACATTCGTCGAATGCACGCTTCCCAACGGCGGTATCGGCGCCGTAACACAACCTATATACCCAGCGTGCCTCCTTATGTTTTTCTTTGCCTGAATCCGATCCAACGTAGCGAACCGCAATGAAATCAACGCTGATGACTCCCGATCGAATCGTTGCCGCGGTTCGCCAGCAACAGCAGCGGTTTCAGCGATTATCCGACGCGACGCTCCGCGACCACACCGACGAATTGCGACGCCTGCGCAAATCGCAACATCGACACAACCGATCCATCTCCAGCGGCTGGCAGCGTTGGAAACGCCCCGACGCCGCCGAACCGATGATCGAAGCCCATGGTCTGATGGCCGAGGCGTTGCGCCGCACGACCGGCAAACTCTATTACGACGTCCAATTGCAAGCCGGTTGGATTTTGGCAGCCGGATCGATCGCGGAGATGCAAACCGGCGAAGGCAAAACGATCACCACGGGTCTGCCCGCCTTCTGGCAAGCGCTGGCCGGACGCGGCTGCCATGTCAGCACCGTCAACGACTACCTGGCGCGCCGCGACTTCGAGACGCTGCAACCAACCTTCGAATTGTTAGGCGTCGGCGTCGGCCGGATCGATTCGGAAATGAGTCTCGCCGAAAAACGCCAGGCCTACCGTTGCGAAGTCACCTACGGCCCCGGTTTTGAATTTGGATTCGATTTCCTTCGCGATCAGATCGCCCTTCGATCGGCCCCTCGGCCGCGTCTAGGGATGCGACATCTGGCCCATCTGCGCGGCCAATCGATCGACAAACCCCATTCGCTGATCGGACGCCCCTTGGCTTGTGCGGTGATCGACGAAGCGGACAGCGTGTTGATCGACGAGGCGAACACGCCGTTGATCTTGAGTGGACAAGAGCACGCGATGCGCCAAGCATCCTCCGATCCGGAGGCCTACCGCGTCGCCGACATCCTGGCCCAAGAACTGCAGCCCGAAGAAGACTTCAGCCTCGATCCGGTCGATCGAAAAATAAGCTTCACGCCAACCGGCTGGTTTCGCATCCATGAACACTTTGCGAAAGCCAATCCGCTGCGTCTGGCTCGTGCCTGGTCCTGTTACGTCGAAAACGCACTGCGTGCACGACAGATCTTCCGCCGCGACGTCGACTACGTCGTCCGCGATGGGGAGATCCAAATCGTCGATCAAAATACAGGCCGCATCCATCCCGAACGCAGCTGGAGAAATGGACTGCACCAAGCGGTTCAAACCAAAGAGCGCGTCGCGGTCGTCCCCGAACAACAAACGCAGGCCCGGATCACCCGGCAACGCTTCATCGGCCAATACGATTCGATCTGCGGTTTGACGGGAACTGCCCAAGCGGCGGCCCGCGAACTCAAGGATTTCTATCGTTTGAGTGTCGTCAGCGTCCCGACGCATCGACCCTGCCACCGGTTCGGGCTGCCCAGTCGCCATTTTTCCAACCTCCAAACCAAACATGCGTCGATCGTCGCGGAGATCCGCGCCCGGCATGCCAATGGAGGCCCGATGCTGGTCGGCACGCGAACGATCGCCGAAAGTCGAACGCTATCGGCCGCGCTGCACAACTGTGGCATTCCCCATCGCACGCTCAACGGCATCCAGGATGAAGCCGAAGCCGATCTGATCGCCATCGCCGGCCAACCGGGCGCGATCACGATCGCCACGAACATGGCCGGCCGCGGCACCGACATCGCCCTGACCGATGCATCGCGCGCCCGCGGCGGTCTGCATGTAATCGCCACCGAACACCATCCCTGCGCCCGGGTCGATCGCCAGTTGATCGGCCGCGCCGCGCGACAAGGCGATCCCGGTTCGTACCAGTTCTTCGTCTCCGCCGAAGACGAGATCTTTCAACACGCCCCGCAATTGGCTGAGTCGATCTCGGCACGATGCAGCGGGGCCCCCGAAGCGCAGCACGATTTCTCCACCGAAATCGCTCGGCTGCAAAACGACCTGGAAAATCAAGCTTACCAACGCCGCACGCAACTGACCCGCGCCGACCAATGGCTCGATCGCGTCCTCGAAACCGTCGCCAAAGAGGCTGTCTAATGATGTCGACCCCACAACTATTTGTGCGCTCGCGATTCATGATCGCACCGCCAACGCTCCTCTTCATCGTTTTTGCATCCGCCGCAGCGGCAGCGCCGCGAAACGATCATCCGTCGGCCAGCTACGACGCATTCACCGAACCCTTCCAAACGATCGACGTCGCCGCGGCCGAGCCTGGACGCGTGGCAAAGGTCTTCGTCGAACCGGGGGCTCAGGTCGCAGCCGATGCGTTGTTGATGGCGTTGGACAGCCAAGTGCTTCACGCCACGCGAGCCGTCGCCGTCAAACAATCCGAAGCGACCAGCGAGATCGATTCGCTGCGTATCGAACACCAACGACTCGCCCACCGCTACCAACGATTGCTGGAACTGCGGTCGCAAGGGGCGGGCAGTCCCGACGAGGTGCTGCAAGCCGAAACCGAAGTCAAGATAGCCCAGCTTCGCGTGCAGACAGCTCTCGAACGGCAACGGATCGCCGAACTGGAGATCGCCGAGATCGACGCGCGGATCGCGATGAAAGAGATTCGCAGTCCGATCGCTGGGATCGTTACCGAAGTCGTTCAAGATGTCGGCGAATTTGTCGCCGGTTCCGAACCGACGACCGTCCGCGTTGTCGATCTGAGCGCTCTCCGCGCCGTCTTCTACCTGCCAACGCAGGTTGCCATGCGGCTGCAAGTTGGACAAACGCTGGCCTTGCAGTTCCCCGAATCCGCCGCCGACGTGGCCGCAACGATTCGCCACATCGATCCGGTCACCAACGCCGAGAGTGGCCGCGTTGGTGTCGAGGTGATCATTGACAATCCTAACAACCAGTACCGCAGCGGCCTTCGCTGTCGCCTACACCCGTAACCCGGCCACCGCACTTTCCCGCGGAACATCGCAATCGCCCAACGCCCAATGATCTTGACACATCCATCATGACAAGCCCACCGATCCCAACCCATATCGCGACCGGCACCAACACCCAGTGGTCCCCCGCTTCGGTTGTGGTTCCCCGTTCCAACGCCCCGTTGCCCCAATCGACACCGCAGCCCGAGCAATCGGCCGCGACGCCTGCGAGCGTCGACCGACGATTTGGCCAACTGCAGCAGACGCTCACTCAGATCGCCCGCGACGCCGGTTCGATCCAACAATTTGCCGATGCCTCGCTGACAGCGATCTGTCGATCCGGAATCGCGATCGGCGGCATGTGGCACCCGCGTTCCAACACCGACCCGGCGACCGACGACAGCGAACCGCTGGCGGCCCAAATTCCTGGCGGCCTCTTGGGACAGCCCGCAACGCAACAATGGCTGCACGCTTGCCGAACGTCGCTGGCAACCGACGAGGAACCGCAAACAATTACCTCGCCCCAAGTTCAGGGCCTGCACGCGACCTGCATCCAGCTCGCGGTCGGATCGCAGCATTACGCGATCACCTTGGTCGCGATCGGCAGCGATGCTGGCGACCTGCAACGGACGATCCAGTTGTTGCCGGTGATGGCGACCGCGTGGCACTTCGGCCGCGAAGCGATCGCCTGCCAGCACGACCTTCGCGTCACCGCCGCCTTGGTGGAACTGGTCGCAAACGTCCAGAAGTGTCCCACGTTGGCCGAGGCGTGCCAGTCGATCGTCGACCAATGGAAAGCTCATCTCGGCTGCAAGTTCATCGCGTTGAGCCTGTTCCCTGCGGCGAGCCGATTGGCCGAAGGACGTTCCCAAGCGCTGCGTCTACAGGCGATCTCGGGACTTGCACACTTCGACCCCAGTTCTCCACTTGCACATGCGATCGAATCGGCCCACGACGAATGTGTGCTGCGTGAATGCGTCACCAGCTGGCCTCCGCTGGCACCGAACCGTCGCGAACTCTCAATCGCCCACCGGCAGATCGTCGAATCGGCGGGAGTCGAATTGATCGCGTCGACTCCGCTCCGCGATAACGATGGCCGAATCGTCGGCGTCCTTTCAGCAGCCGGTCCGTTTCTATCGGTCGGAAATCCGGAGACACAGAACCTCTTGACGGCGTTGTCGCTGCCGATCGGTTCGGTGTTGTCGATCAGCCGTCGCGCTCAACCCTCGCGTATTCGACGCTTCGCCCAGCGGATCGCTTCGAAATCGATCGCCACCCAGCGGAATCTGTTGCTCGCGTCGGTCGGTATCGTCCTGATCGCGTTGTGCCTCCCCTGGCCCTACCGCGTCGCATGTCGCTGCCGCTTGGAACCGGCAGCCAAACGCTTCGCCGTCGCTCCGTACGACGGATTGTTAGACGCGACCTTTGTCCGACCCGGCGATCGCGTCGCCGCCGGCGCGCCGCTTGCCCGGATGGAACAACGCGAGATCAACTGGGAATTGGCAGGCGTCGTCGCGCAACAAGAACGGATCCGCAAAACACTCGACAGCCACATGGCAAATCACGAGACGCCCAAGGCGATGATCTGCGAAGCGGAACTGGCCGAACTCGCCGCCCGTCGCCAGTTGCTCGAATACCAACGCGACAACATGGAGATCCGCGCTCCGGTCGCCGGTTTGGTGCTGGCGGGAAGTCTCGAACGACGCGAGCACGTTCCGGTCGGGATCGGCGAAAAGCTGTACGAGATCGCTGAGATCTCGCCGCTGCGGGTCGAAGTTGCGATTCCGGCGGAAGACATCTCCCACGTGGAGATCGGCATGAAGGTGCAGATTCGATTGAACTCCGAACGGCTGCAACCGATCGTTGGCAAACTGGAATCGATCCGCCCCCGTTCGGTCGTCCGCGAGAACCGCAATGTGTTTGTCGCCGAACTGACCGTCGCCAACCCCGACGGCAAGCTGCGCCCCGGGATGGAAGGGGACGCCCGCATCGAAACCGTTCGCCACACGCTGGCCTGGAATTGGTTCCACAAACCTTGGGAACGAGCCGTCGCGTGGTTGTCGCTGACGTTCACCTAAGCCAACCAAAATCCAACCGATCGACCGCGGCCAACTCGACCGCGGCGAATCGCTTTCCATCCACCACGATCCCAACCCAACCGACAGTCACCTCGCCATGCAATCGTCTTTGGAAACACCCGAATCGTACACCCCCGAAGCGCAGCACAGCTGTGTCGAATTGAGTGGTGTCGTGCTGACACTCCGCGACGACTTGCGGTTCACGTTGCAACACGACGGCGCGGCCGACACCTATCTAATTGAAGATCATGCGCGGACGAAATTCTATCGGGTTGGAATCGCCGAGTTCGCTTTCATCTCGTTGTTGGACGGACACGTGACGATCGCCGAAGCGCACGGCCTGGCCGCGTCGGCGTTGGGGGCCCAAGCGCTCAACGATCAAGAGACCGCGGGGCTGTGTCGTTGGTTAGTCGAAAATCAATTGGCCTCGACTCCCGCATCGCTGACCTCGTGCCGGATGGCCGACGCGGCCGACAAACATCGCTTCCAGAAACGTCTGGCCAGCCTCTCCCTGGTCAGCGCGAAGCTTCCCTTGGGCAACCCCGATCGCGTGATCCATGCGATTTCGCCGTTGTTGGGCTGGTGGTTTTCGCCGCTGGGATTTTTCCTCTGGACGATCGTCCTCGGTTGCGGTTTGCTGTCCCTCTTTGGCGCGGCCGATCGAATCGATCCGAGTGCCGAAACGGTCATCGATCGCAGCAATTGGATCTGGTTGGGAATCACTTGGTTTCTGTTGAAGCTGGTGCACGAACTGGCTCACGGCTTGGCCTGCAAACGCTTTGGCGGGACGGTCCGCGAATTTGGCGTCGTCCTGTTTATGTTGATCCCGCTTCCCTATGTCGACGTCACGTCGGCTTGGAAATTCCGCTCGCGATCGCGGCGGATCCTCACCTCGGCCGCTGGGGTGATGGCCGAACTGATGATCGCAGCGATCGCGGCGATCTTGTGGAGCCGATCGACTTCGCCGCTGATCGTGCAGCACGCGTTTAACGTCATGCTATCGGGCAGTTTGATCACGTTGATGTTTAATGCGAATCCGTTGATGCGATTCGACGCCTACTACATCCTGACCGATTGGCTGGGAATGCCGAACTTGGCCACGCATGCGAGCCAGATGGTGCGCCGCGCAGTGCGCAAGTTCTTCTTGGGAATCGAAGCCCCGGCGGCGCATGGCAACCTCCGCTGGCGATGGTTCATCGCCAGCTACGGAATCGCCGCGATGGCGTGGCGGATCGTGATGTGTACCGCCTTGATCCTCGGTGCGGAACAGATGCTGTGGGGGGCGGGGATCGCGCTTGCGTTGTTCGCTGCGACGTTCTGGTTCATCCTGCCCATCGCCCGGACGCTCCATTTCATCGTCTGGGGCACTCCGACCAGCCAACCCAACCGCTGGCAATTTTGCAAGGCGATCGCAATCGTATCGCTCCTGATCGGTGGCATTCTCATGGCACCTTGGTATGGCCAAACGACAGCTCCGGCAATCGTTGGCTACGACCCGCTGATCCAGGTTCGCGCTCCCACGATGGGCTTCGTCAAACGGGTCGCCGTCCGCAGCGGCCAACAGGTCCGTGCCGGTGACGTTCTTTTGGAACTCGAAAATCAACCGCTGCAGATGAGAACGGCCGAGTTGGAAGCTCAAGTGCAACGGTCGCAGATCCGCGCCCGCATCTACGCCGCCTCTCACCAAGCCGCCGCGTACGATGTCGAACAACAACAACTGACGGCAATCGAATCGCAATTGTACGATCGGCGATCGATGCTGTCGAACCTCGTCATCCGCTCGGCAAAACCTGGGATCGTGATCGGCGAGTCCCTCGAATCGCTGTTGGGAACCTACGTCGCCCCGGGGGAAACGTTAATGACATTAGGACCGCAGGGTCAGTGCCGTATCCAAGCGTTGGTACCGCAGCGCGAACTGGAACACTTCGTCGCTCGGGTTGGTCAGTCGGTCCGCGTGCAGATGTTCGGCAGCCCCGGTTTCCAAGGCCGGTTGGAACATGTCGACCCACGCGGCGACACCCGGCTTCCACATGCTGCCCTCAGCGCCGCAGCCGGTGGCGCGATCGCCACCCATGCAAATCGACAGCCCGACAGCGAACCAGAGGACGGAATCGCGGCTTTCCCATCCGACGATTCCAGCGACACCGTTTTTGAAGCGACCGAAGCCTACTTTGCCGCGATCATCCGCGTCGACGAAAGCGAACTGACTGGAAAACTCGGTGCAACCGGATGGGTCGGCTTTCGGTCCCACCGGGGAAACGTGGCCTCTGTCCTTTGGCATAGATTCCAAAATTGGATCTCGAAGCGACCGCGAGAGAGCGGATCGATCTGAATCTATCGCCTGTACGCATCCTGATGCATGACAGCATTGTTCAGCGCGATTGCCTAGGGCTAGCGAAACCAGCACACACCAACCGATGCTAGGTATCGTTGTCGCCCCTAAGCCAGTTCCTCTGGATAAGAAGATGCATCCGTACACACGACTCCTATCTGCTCTCGCAATCGCGATTGGAATCCCGGGAGAGCTATGTGCACAATCGGTCGACCCATCCTTGCAATCGACGGCACCACTCAAAAGCACGCCGCATCACCGGGGTGCCTCGAGTTCCTTGCAAACCGAGTCGTCCGATAGTCTCTCGCTCTTTGGCCGCCCGTTGGATTTCAGCGGGTTGGATCGATCCTCGACAGACGATCGCACCAACACCTATTCCACCGCTTCCAATCCTGGCCTCCCGGAACCGCAACCACCGCTTCGTGTTGCCCTTTTTGGCGCTCAAAATCCATTGCCGCCAAGTTATCCATCACTACGTGAACGGATCGTTCCGCCATCGGCGGTCAAATCCCCCGACGCTTCCGACGCGGTCCCCTGGAGCTATCCTGGCGTCTCCTCGGGACAGATGCCCGATGAACCAATGCGAATTGCGAATCGTGTCTCGCAAACCCAAGCAACGGTTCCGGTGACTCTGCCTCCAGCCCCCGCCTCGTTTCATCCGCAGAGTTCGACCGATGCGGAAAACAACGTCGAGCAAGTTCTCGTCCCCGAAGCGACACACAACGCGGCCGATTCCTCATCGATTGAACCGTCGTTTGAATCCACGGTTCCCCCCTCGCCGTCCGACCGACTACCGGAACGACCCGATTTCGATAGCGGTGCAGGAATATCATCGACATCCTCGCGACTCTTGGTCGCTGGAGAACTTCCCTGGTGGCAGAGTCTCGTCGCGCGGCCGCTGCGTCCCGAGGCAACTCCGCTGCCTGTCGATCTGGAACAATTGATCGTCAGTGCGTTAAACCACTCCTACCAAATCAAAGTCTTCTCCAAGCTTCCACAAATTCGAGAAACGGCCGTGGGCGAAGCCGACGCGGCCTTCGACTGGATCGCGTTCCTGAACAATCGCTGGGACGATGTCAGCGATCCCGTTGGCAGTTCGCTGACCGTCGGCGGCAACGGCACCCGATTCAACGATCACAATCTAAACGGATCGGCCGGTTTGCGCCGCCAGACGCGCAGCGGTGCCCAAGTCGAAATGTCCCAACGCCTCGGCTGGCAGGACAACAACTCCAACTTCTTCGTCCCCGCCCCGCAAGGGACATCGCGATTGACGATGCGGTTCACCCAGCCGTTGTTGCGTGGCCGCGGCGCGGACTACAACAACTCGCTGATCCTGCTCGCGCAAATCGACCGCCGACAGGCCGACGACGAATACCAACGCCAGCTGCAGGGACACCTGTTGGAGGTTGTGCGCAGCTATTGGGAATTGTATTTGGAGCGGGGCGTCTTGCTGCAAAAACTGAAATCGTATCAACGCGCTGCCGAGATCACGCGACGATTGGAACTCCGCGCTCAACTCGACGCATCGGAAACCCAGCTCGTCTCGGCCCAAGCGACGCTCGCCCAACGGCGCTCAGAACTGTTTCGCGCTCAAGCGGCAGTCGTCAATGCGGAGAGCAAGATCCGAGCGTTGGTTAACGCCCCCCAGCTAGACACGTCGGATACTTGTGAACTGATTCCATCCGCCCCCCCTTCGCTGGAATCGTATCACGTCGACATGCAACAACAGCGTGCGCTGGCGATTCAGTGCCGGCCCGAAGTCGCTCAAGCGATCAAGCAGATCAAATCGGCCAGCGTCCGATTGAAGATGTCAAAACACGAATTGCTCCCCGTGCTGAATCTGGTCACCGAAGCGTATGTTAGTGGCCTGCAAGGCCAGGGTGATATCCCAGCATCGTTGTCGCGGCAATTCGATACCGGCGCGCCCAGCTATGGCGTGGGACTCGAATACGAATTACCGATCGGAAATCGTACCGCAAAATACCGCAATCGACGCCGGATGTTGGAACTGAGACAATTGAACGCTCAATACCAATCGACCCTTTCGACGGTCCAATTGGAGGTGGAAGTCGCCGTTCGAGAACTGCAGACCTCGCAGCGAGAACTGGCGGCGAAGCACGAAGCCCAACAAGCGCGAACACGGCAACTGCAATCGCTCACCGAACGTTGGCACCGCAACATCAATGATTCGGTCACGGGCAGCTTCGCCCTAGAAAATTTGCTCGATGCGCAAGACCGTGTTACGCAAGCGGAGTTTGAATATCTGCAGAGCCAATTGACATTCAATCTGAGTATCGGAAACCTCAACCGAGCCACCGGCACGCTGTTGGAATCCGTTCCGGTCCATCCCACCGATGGGATTGCCCCCCAGACAATCGCCCCAGCCGCGATCCCATCGGAGTCCGATGTCGAGCCGACGAACCGATGACCGGCTCGCCGACCCGAGCCAACAGCCGAAAGGAATCGTTCGATCCGTCTCCGGCTGCTCTTGGATTTATGACATCACGGCCTCTCCAAGGATCGCGGTTTCCACGCGGTCGCCGCCCCACGGAGCCTTCCTCCTGAACTCTCTATTTCCCTTTGGCCAAGACCGATTTAATCACCCCAACGACCGCCATCACGACACCGCCACCGACGCCACCCGAGGCGACGCTGCCGAGGATCGATGCGATATCGAGCGATCCCGCGGGGCCCGCTTCAATCCCCAGCATGCCCAACAGTTGGCCGCCCAAACCGCCACCCAAGATTCCTGCTATCGAATTGCCCAACACGCCCAGGTCGAGTTTTTTTGCCAGTTTGCCGGTAAGGTTGCCCCCGGCGGCACCGGATACAAGTTGAATGATCAACGGAAGAAATTGCATAAGTTCTGATTCCCAAGATGTAGATGAACGATCAGGTTGTCGTTACACCCTTAAAAGCGGAATATCTCCTCTCAACCCGCACCCCTTACGGACGCCCCCCCCCAAGATAGCGAATGGCGATCGGACGCCCCGCTTGCCCCAATCGGCATCGATCCTCTCTAGACGGCCGCTTCTTCGGCTCTCGATCCTGGCACCAGGCCGATCGCACCGTGGGAACCCCAGCACACGGTGGCTCCCATGCCCGCCAAGAAGGCAAAGCCCTGGTCCATTGCTTCGGACAAGCGAAGCGCTGCGATCGCGAATGCGCCGCTGGGCGTTGCCACTTTTGCCAGCGGGCTCCATAATCGACAATGATTGATGCCCGATCCCCCCAAACCGATCTTTGATGCGATGTCCCAAGAGAAACTGATCCAAGAAGGCTTTACGTTCGACGACGTGCTGCTGACGCCCCAATACAGCGCCGTTGTTCCGTCGGAAGTCGATACCAGCACACACCTTACGTCCAAAATCCGGCTGCAAATTCCGCTTATCAGTTCGCCGATGGACACGGTCACCGAGAGCGAGATGGCGATCGCATTGGCCAAGGTTGGGGGGCTCGGAGTTATCCACAAGAACCTCTCGATCGAAGCTCAGACCGAAGAGGTGTTGAAGGTGAAACGGAGCGCCAACGGAATCATTTTTGATCCCGTCACGCTCCACCCCGACGAAAAGGTCAGCCGCGCACAAGAGCTGATGGATCAGAAAAACGTTTCGGGGATCCCGATCGTCTACTCCGACGGCAAGCTGGCGGGGATCTTGACCCGGCGAGATCTTCGCTTCCTAGAGTCGCCAGATCGCCTAATCAGCGAAGTCATGACTCATGAGAACTTAGTGACGGCTGTAGGGAATGTAACGCTTGAGGAAGCTGAGCGGATATTAACGGAAAAAAGAGTAGAGAAGCTTTTGCTGGTTGACGAAGAAAGGATACTGACGGGACTTATAACGATCAAAGACATCGACATGATGCAGCGTTTCCCCAGCGCCAGCAAAGACGGCCAAGGCCGATTGCGGGTCGGGGCGGCGATCGGTGTGCACGATTACGAGCGTGCCGAAAGCCTGATCAACCAAGGGGTCGACATCCTCACGGTTGATAGTGCTCATGGACATTCGAAGAACGTTATCGAGACCGTCAAAAAACTTAAGCAACAATGGCGGATCGACTTGATCGCAGGCAACGTGGCTACGGCCGACGGGGCTCGCGATTTGATTGATGCTGGCGTCGACGCGATTAAGGTGGGGATCGGACCTGGTTCGATCTGCACGACTCGCGTGATCAGTGGCGTCGGTGTCCCTCAAGTGACAGCGATCATGGAAGCTGCCCGCGTTGCAAATGAAAGAAACATTCCCATCATTGCCGATGGCGGTATTCGATTCAGCGGAGACATAACCAAGGCGATTGCAGCGGGTGCAAAAGTCGTGATGATTGGCAGCTTGTTTGCCGGTCTGACCGAAAGCCCCGGAAAGATGATCCTGTACCAAGGGCGGACGTTTAAGGCGTACCGCGGCATGGGATCGATCGGTGCAATGGCTCAGGGTTCGAGCGAGCGATATCGTCAGAGCGCGACCGAGAGTGGAAAGCTGGTCCCCGAAGGAGTCGAGGGCCGCGTTCCGTTTAAGGGACCGCTTAGCGAATACGTCTTCCAATTGGTGGGCGGTTTGCGGGCAGGGATGGGTTACATCGGCACACAGACGATTGAGGAGCTGCGGACTCGCGCACGCTTCATCAAAGTCTCGGCTGCAACCGTCCGGGAGAACCATCCGCATGATATCGCGATTACGCAGGAAGCACCGAATTACAGCCCCGAAGTTCATCACTCGGGCGATTCGAATTAGTCGATGGATGTCGTTGGCGGCAGCCATGCCGCTGGCAGCACTAGAGACGCTCCCGGCCCAGGCTCAAGTAACTTGGGACACGCCCCGAGCGGCGCAAACGCAAGCCGCTCCACGCACCACAACCGCTTCGCGGTTTGATGCCAGTTTTTCTAACGCGACATCCGACACTTCGGTTGTCGCCCGCCGGCCCAGCCATCCGCAGCCGTCATCGAACCAGCAAGCCAAGCTGAAATGGCGTTCGTCGGATCGCGTCGCACCTCGCTCATTTGCGTCGGGCAGCACGACCAACTTGTCCGCCGACAACGGTCCCGTGATGCGTGTTGCCTATCAACAGGAAGGGGCGGTACCGGACGATCTGTTCGGCGATGGCACCGGACCTGCGGCGGGAGAAAGGCCCGATCCATTTAACAACAACGCCTTCGACAGTCCGTTTAGCGCACCACCTGCGACAACGCCGCCTGCCGCTTCGCCCGCTCCCGATGCATTGCGGATGCCCGACCTGAGCACGCCGAACGAACCGGCCCCCCAACAGCATGAGTTGCCTCCGGCGATCAAGCCCACTCCAGAGCCTGAGCAACCGAGCCCCTTGTTGCCGCCGACCAATGACCAACGCGACAATCTGGATGAATCGAAGCTGGATATGCTCGACAACAACCCGTTCCAACGCGGGCCAGCCGACGCTACCGATAGCCCATCGGATCGCGAACCGGAGCCCAAGGCGGCCGAACCGGAACCCGATTTCGCACCGCGACGCGGTTTCGGCATCACTCCGCCACAACAGCGATCGAACCTCTCCTGCGAAGATTTGCGGACCGAAGTTGCCAGCCGCACGATCAGCCGAATTTCGTTGGACATTTCGCCCGCCTACCGCCCCGACGTTTTGGACGATGAAAAGTTTTCCGAACTGCGGACAGCATTTGACAAAAATCAAAAGCCTCGCGATTGGCGAAGCATCGATGGATCGCTGTTGGGACGTGGAACGCTATACGATCTCAGCTACCAAGATGTTGTGATTCGCACCGAATCGGGCGGCAAGCAAAAGGTCGACATCTCGCGACTCAGCGAAGCCGATTTGGCCTTCCTGTCGAAGGAATGGGGCCTGCCACGCGAATGCCGCATCGCCCAAGTTGCTTACCAACCGCGTAACTGGACACCTGCGACGATGACCTGGAAGGCATCCAACCTGTGTCACAACCCGTTGTACTTCGAAGAGGTTCAACTGGAACGTTACGGTCACAGTGCCGGTCCGATCAAGCAGCCGCTGATCTCGACAGCTCACTTCTTCGTCAACATCGCCGTGTTGCCGTACAAGATGGGCATCCATCCGGCAACCGAATGCCAATACGCGTTGGGCTACTACCGACCGGGCAACTGTGCTCCTTACATGTTGCCACCAATTCCGCTGAGCCTCCGCGGAACGTTGAGCCAAGCGGCGGTTGTCGCCGGCGGGTTCTGGTTGATCCCTTAGCTTCGCTCGCCGCGTAGCGGATCGATCGACGACCAAAACAGAAGGGCGATTCCACGGTATGACCGCGGGATCGCCCTTTTTTCGTTGAGATGCCCTATCTTTTAAGGTTTCCCGATGGCGATTCGACTGCCGAATCTCCAAGCCTTCACGGAAGGAACGATGCAAGCAGGCGTCTCGCCGATGCGAGCCACAAATCTTAAGCGGGTTACGATGCGTTTCAGCTCACCCGAAGATCAAAGTATCTTGGCGGCCTCAGTGAGTCGGCGGGTTGCGATTCAGCGAGCGGCGGATCGCGCGGGCTTGGATTCGGGCCGATTCAAAATCGGGACAGATGGCGATCGCGCGGTGCAGATGTTTTAAGGCTTCGCGTTGATCGCCGATCGCGCGGCGACAATCGGCCAGCCCCGACCAAGCCAAATAATGGAATCGGCAATGCCACAAACAGTTCCTAAAGGCACAATCGGCACTCGCGTATTCTTGCAGTCCCAAATAGGCGATCGCCAGTTGGTGATGGGCTTCGGCGTAACGGGGTGCTTGCTGAACCAAGACCATCGCGGGAGTCAGGGCGGCGGCAAATTCGCCTCCGTCGTTCAGATGCATCACCTGCAGAAGGTTTTGATGGTGCGATGGTGCCGCATCGCGGACCAAGATCGCTCGAAAGGCATCGTCGGCGATCAATCGGACGCCACGATCGCGGTCGCTCAATCGATGCCCCAACGCCTCGGTCGCACGGACGTCGCCGACCATGCTCAACGCCAGCGCCGATGCCCGACGCGATTCGCTGTCGCCGCGTCGCAGCAGCGTCAGGAGCGTGTCGACCGTATATGACTCGTTGACCGTGCGGAAGAAATCAAGGGAATCCGACGCATCGAGATAGCGACGGTATTGATTGACGATCCGGGAGGTGCGGGTAGCAGGTTGAGACACGTTTCTATTCTATCCTTCGTTAACGCCATTTTGATTGGCCACAGCTGGTATGCCGGATCGCCACCGTCGCGATCGCTGAATCCTACGCACCACTACCTCTCAAGGAAACGGCACACCACTCAGGTAACGCGTCATCAGATGACGGAATTCGAGTCTATTTACGGCCGTCGCGGGGGGCAAAGGTTTATTTGACAGTTTGCTTACGTTCGTTTGCCGCCGCCAATCATGGCAGGCATGCCTGTAGTAATGCAAATCAACCGCACAGCTTACCCATCCGGAACAACCATCCCACCTCCCCCCGAATCTGGCGGGGTTCTTAATGCCTCGCCCAACAATCGCTACACTGTTACGCTTCGTTCCCTTATCCCCTTCGCTTCGTTCCGCGTCCGCAGCCCAAGAGAATCCGAATGCTCAACAGTTCGCTCGCCATGGCCGGCCTGCTAGCTCAAACCGTCGATGCGGACGCCGGCGGCGGTTCATTTTGGCAGATCCTGTTCAGCGGCGGGATCGTCGGCCTGCTGATCATCCTGCTGCTGTTCTCGCTGAGCCTGATCGCCGCGTTTTTGATCTTCGACCAATTCATGGCGTTGCGGCGGGGGGAGGTGATCCCAGAAGGAGTTGTCGAACCGATCCAAAAACTGCTCGCCGAGCGACGCGTCAAAGAAGCCGACGCGATCTGCCGCCAGAAGCCAAGTCTATTGACCTTTGTGATGATGAGCGGTTTGGCGGAAGTCGATTTTGGTTGGCCGAGCGTCGAAAAGGCGATGGAGGAAGCGTTGGCCGAACAGTCGGCGCGGATGATGCGACGGATCGAATACCTTTCGGTGATCGGCAACATCGCCCCGATGGTCGGCTTGTTAGGAACCGTCACCGGAATGATCTTCGCCTTCCAACGCGTCGCGATCTCCCAAGGCGGCGCTGGCGCGGGTGACTTGGCCGAAGGGATCTATCAAGCGCTCGTGACAACCGTCGGTGGGCTGATCGTCGCCATCCCTGCGTTGGGCGCGTTTGCCGTGCTGCGAAATCGAGTCGATGGTCTTGTCGCCGAAGTCGCCTACCTGGCACAACATGCGATGAGTGGACTGAAACGACGCAGCGTGAAACGCCCTGTTCCCGGCACGCCGATTCCTCCAGTTCAATAAACTGCGATGCGAACTCCATCACGAACCGGTCGCTCCGATGGCTCAGCCAACATGACGCCGATGATCGACGTCGTCTTCCTGCTGATCATCTTCTTCCTCGTCTCGAGTCACTTGGCGCGGCAGGAGTCTCGGATTCCGTTGGATCTTCCCGTCGCCGATGCCTCCGTCGACCAACCGCCGCCAAACGATGTCTTCACGATCAACGTTCTCCCCGACGGGGCTTGGCAGGTCAGCGGCACCGAGGTCGATCGGGCGATGCTCGACCGATTGCTGCAATCCCATCACGGTGAACATGGCCCCGACGCCGCGGTTCGGATCCGCACCGATCGCAGCGTCGCGTACGGTCAAGTCGAACCGCTGCTTCGCGCCGCCAGCGGTGCCGGACTCTGGAACGCTTCGTTTGCGGTCTACCAGGAGACTCGCTGATGCGACTGCCCAGTGGACATGGCCGCGAGCCGTTGGAATTGAAGATGACGCCGATGATCGACGTCGTCTTTCTGTTGCTGGTCTTCTTTCTCTGGACCAGCAGTTTTGAAGAGCCCGAGTTTCTGATGCCCTCGGCGATCGCCGATCCACCTCTCGCCGCCGGCGCGGAAGCGACGCTGCAACCGCCACCAGCCAGCGAACCGTTTGATGAAATCATCGTCCGCATCCAGTGGACAAGTGGTGCGGCGACGCTGTTGTTCAACGATCAACCGCTACCATCCTTGGACGCCCTGCGACAGCGGTTGCAAGCGATCCTCGATGTCGGAGTCCTGCCGCCGGTGATCGTCGATCCCGATCCGGAAGTCCCGATGGGCGACGCGATCCGCGTCTACGACACCGCCCGCAGCCTAGGCTTCGACCGCGTCCTCTTCGCCGCCCGAGCCGACACCGCCCCACCATCCAGCAATTGACGCAACCCTAGCTCCCTTCAATCGTTTAACCGCGAGGGCAACGCCCCGCGCGTTTCTCACTCGCCCATCTTCGCCATCATCCCAAACGCGCGGCCCGTTGCCCACGCGGTTAAACGAAGCGGGGGAGAAAGGAATAGCCGCGTTGGCGGTTGGACCTAACGTGTCAAAACCGTTGGCGAAGATAAAAACTCAGACGGCACCTAGCACTGATCGATCCCTCGTCGCGCTGCGGCGAGCGGCGGCAAAGACGAGCCCCTACGGCTCCCAATTTGCTGTGAAATCGGCAATAATCAGCTGCGGTGTCGGAGACGAGTTCGAGTCTGCAACGAAAGGAATTCACGATGGTTCTGTTTATACATGCCGCAGACATCCACCTCGATAGCCCGATGCTGCAATTGGAGCATTACGAAGGGGCTCCGGCGGATGAAATCCGTCGCAGCACGCGTCGAGCCCTCACCAATCTGATCGACCTGGCGATCGAGAAGCAGGTCGATTTTGTTTTGATCGCCGGCGATCTCTACGACGGCGATTGGCCCGACCACAACACCGGACTCTTCTTCACCTCGGAAGTCGCTCGGCTGCGAGCCGCCGAGATTCCGCTCTACTTCATCAGCGGCAACCACGACGCTGCCAACAAGCTGACCAAAGCCTTGCCGCTGCCGACGAATCCCGACGGCTCGCCGGTCCAGTTGTCGAGCACCAAAGTCGATTCGGTGATTCTGGAGGATCTGGGAGTCGCGATCCACGGCCGCGGCTTCCGCAAACAGGCCGAGACCGACAACCTTTCCGAAAAATATCCGCGAGCCACCCGCGACCTGCTGAACATCGGGATGTTGCACACCAGCCTGCAAGGTGCTCAAGGGCACGCCCCTTACGCTCCCTGCACGCCACAACAATTGGCCGACAAGGAATACGATTATTGGGCGTTGGGACATATCCACATCCGCGAGGACCGCGCGATCGAAGGCTCCTGCCCGATCGTCTTTTCGGGCAACACGCAGGGCCGCAGCGTCCGCGAGACCGGTGCCAAAGGCTGCGTCTTGGTCGAATTGGATCCGATCGCTCCGCCGAAGCTCGAGTTTCAACCGTTGGACGTTTGCCGGTGGGAGATCTGCGAGATCGATGCCACCGAGATCGATCGGATCGACGATCTGATCCAGCAGTGCAAAACGCGGATGCAAGCGATCTGCGCGAACAATCCCGATCGCACATCGATCGTCCGGGTTCGCGTCGTCGGCCAGACGCCTCTCTATTCGACGCTGCAAGCGCGGCTGGAACATTGGCAAAGCGTGATGCGGCAGGAGACCTTTGACATCGACGAAGGCTCGATCTGGATGGAGCGGTTGCGCGTCAAAGCGACAGCGCCGCGGGAAGCGATCACCTACGACGCCAGCGGCCCGATCGGCGAACTGCTGCAGACGATCGGCAGCGTGTCGGCTGATCCCGATGCGATGGCGGCGATCCAGTCGGCGTTGGAACCGCTGGTCGCCAAGCTTCCGATCGAACTGGTCGAAGATGGCGATGGCGTAGCTTGGAATCATCAAGATCAAATCCGCCAGTGGCTCGACGAAGCCGAACCGCTGCTGTTGAACCGCTTGGCAACCTTGGAGGCAGACGTATGAGATTCGCATCATTGGACCTAATCGCTTACGGACACTTCCAGAACCAACGCATCGACCTCTCCGGCGGTCAATACGGATTGCACGTCATCTACGGCCCCAACGAAGCGGGCAAGTCGACGACGCTGCGTGCGATCACGTCGTTGCTGTACGGTTTCGACAACGTCACCAGCGACAACTTCCGGCACCAGAACCGCGATCTCCGCGTGGGTGCACGGATCATCGATCACGACGGGGAAGAGATCCGTTGTGTGCGTCGCAAAGGACGCACCGGTACACTCTATTGTGGTGACGACGACAACGCGATCGATGAAGCCGTGCTGCAGAAGATGTTGCGTGGCGTCGACAAAGCCGCTTTTGGCGACCGATTTGGCATCACCCATCAATCGCTTGTCGAAGGTGGCGAGATGATGGTCAAAGGGGACGGCGATGTCGGGCAAAGCTTGTTCGCCGCCGGTGCCGGACTGGGGCAACTGAAACAGATCCAAGATGCGATCGAAGACGAATGTGGCAAGCTGTTCAAAAAATCGGGTTCCAAGTCGGAACTGAACCGTTTGCTGGGCGAGCTGCGTGAAAAGAAACGTCAGCTGAAAGAGAGCCTGTTGCCGGTCAAAACGTTTGTGAACCTGCAGCAACAGCGCGAAGAGAAGCAGGTCGAATCGGAGAACTATCGCAACGCGGTCCGCGAAACCCGCACCGAGGTCAAGCGACACGAGACGCTTCGCGACGCGATCCCGTTGCGCGCCGAGTGGATCCAATTGACCGAGCAGCTTGCGCCGTTGGCCGACGTGCCGATGTTGAGTCCCGACTTTTCGACGCGGCAACACCAAGCGAGTACGACTTGGGCGGCGAGTCAGCAGAAGATGCAACTGGTTCGCGCTCGGATCGAGGATCAACAGAAAAAGTTGGAGGCATTGGGAGCCCCCGATCCGCTGTTGGATCAAGCCGAAACGATCGATTCGCTGGTCCAAGCGGTTGGTGGGATCAGTAAAGCGGCCATCGAACGGCCCGGACTCGTCAAGCGTCGCGACATGACCCAGGCTCAAATCGTGAGCAAGCTGCGCGGGATCGGCCGCAACGATTCGGACGACGTCTGGAATCTGCAGCTGCCTCACGACCTACGCTCCAAGATCAAACAGCTGGCGAAGCAATACGTCGCACTCACCCAGCGAGCCGACGCGTCGGCGGAGGACCTGGAATCGCTGCAGTTGCAGGTGCAGCAGGTCGATGCCGCGATCGCGGCGATCGAGCAACCGCCATCGGCCGAAGCGTTAGCCGCGGCGCTACAACAGGCTGGCGATGCGGCGACGTTGGTCGGCGATCACGAAGCCGCACAAGCAGCGTTGGCGCGTGAAAGCCGCGCCGTGGCGACACAGCTGCGAAAGCTGACCGGTCTGGAATGTGACGCGCAGACGGCAACGGCACTCCCTGTTCCTCAGCGTGAGACGATCGAAAAGTGTGCTGGGGAGTGGGAATCAATCAGCAGCCGCCAACAGCAACTTGTCGAGAAACAGGCCGCGTGTACCGACAAACTGGAACAATTGACGACGCGGTTGCACGAACTGCACGGCGCCGGCGAAGTCCCTAGCGAACAGGAACTGATCGCCGCTCGTGATCAACGGGACCAATTGTCGGCATCGCTCGCATCGACCGATTCGGCGGCAGACATCCGTTGCGATCGCGAAGCGTTTGAATCGTTGCTGGCGATGATCGAACAGTGCGATCAGATGAGCGACCGCTTGCGTCGCGAGGCAGAACGCGTTTCCCGACGTGCGACGTTGGAGGCGGAACGCGGGTCGATCGAGCGTGCACAACAGCGTTTGGCGGAGGAGAGCGAACAACTGCAATCGCAGCGACAACAGTTCGCCGATCGCTGGAACGCGATCTGGGCCGATTGCAGCCTTAAACCCAAATCACCGCGAGAAATGCTCGGCTGGTTGGGCGAACATCAACGTTTGGTCGAACTGTACGATGCCCAAGTCGAAGCCGAACAAGCGGTCGCGCGGCACGCCTCGCGGATCCAGCGTGTGACGCAGCAGTTGTTGGCCGCGATGCCAAACGGTTCGGCATCGCCAGCGTCAGACGATCTAGTCGCCTTGGTCCGCCAAGCCGGAGCCGCGGTGGCGACGACGCGTAAGCAGCAACAGGAGTACGAGGAGCGTACGAAGCAAAAGCAACAGCTGCAACAATCGCTGCCGCAGTCGCAACGACGCAACGAACAAATTCAAGAGGAATTGGCTCAGTGGCAGGCTCAATGGCGTGAGGTCACGTCGCGGTTGGAGCTTGATGACGAAGCGGGAACCGACGAGGTCGACGGTGTCGTGGAAGCCTACCACGAGCTGGTCGTCGACCAAAAAGAGTTCGACAGTTTCCAACGGCGGATCGACGGGATCGATACCGATGCCCGCGCGTTTGACGCTCAGGTCCGCGGCCTCGGTCTGCCGATAAAAGATGCTTCACTCGACGCGTCGAAGATCGTCGAAGGCTGGGCGAAAGATCTGAAACAAGCTCAAAAGACACAGACCCAGCGCGAACAGATCGAACAACAGATCGCTCA
Organism: Rosistilla ulvae; assembly: GCF_007741475.1. Lineage (NCBI taxonomy): Bacteria > Pseudomonadati > Planctomycetota > Planctomycetia > Pirellulales > Pirellulaceae > Rosistilla > Rosistilla ulvae. The sequence goes on from NZ_CP036261.1 coordinate 5,066,722, forward strand.
AGATCAACGTGATCTGACCGCGTTGGAACAGGAACGAATCGATTGCCAAACGCAATTGAATCTGCTGTGCAAAGAAGCCGGCTGCGATGCTCCCGAACAACTGGCGGAGGTCTATCGCAACAGCCAGCAGAAACAACAACTCGAACACCGACGCCAAGAGCACTACAGTCGGCTGACGCAAATGGCGGGAACCCTTCCGGTCGACGAGTTCCTTGAAAAAGTGGCGGCCGTCGATCCCGAGACGCTTGATCAGGACATCGACGAACTGCACCACAAGCTGCTGGGACTGGAGGAGGATCACACGGCGTCCTGCCAGGAATTGGGGCAGCTGGATCAACAGCGAAAGGCGATGGACGGCGGTGCCAGCGCGGCCGATCTGCAGCAGGAGATCCACGAACTGCTCAGCCGCATCGACCGACATGCGGTCCAATATGCTCGGTTGCGAGTCGCCGAAACGCTGCTCAATCGCGCCGTCACCAACTACCGCGATCGAAACCAGGCTCCGATCTTGAAGATCGCCAGCGACTATTTCCGCCGACTGACGCTCGATTCGTACAGCGAACTACGAGCCGACAACAACGACAAAGGTGATCCGGTTCTGTTGGGCGTCCGCGCCGCGACTGGCCAATCGGTCGACCTGCGTGGCATGAGCCAAGGGACAGCCGATCAATTGTACCTGGCACTGCGGTTGGCCAGCTTGAAACACAGCTTCGCCAGCAGCGATCCGATCCCATTGGTCGTCGACGACATCTTGATCCAGTGCGATCTGCAACGCAGCCGCGCCGCGTTTGAACTGTTGGCGGAATTATCGAACGACACTCAAGTGATCTTCTTCACGCACAATGAAGCGTTGTTGGAAACCGCTCGCGAGTGTGTCGATGCCAACCAATTGTTCGTGCAAACGTTGACTCGCGATTCGGTGGAACCGACGGCCGAGGTGAAGTCGCCGACGAAGGCCGAGCCAAAACGGAAATCGCCGACGAAGGCAAAATCGAAATCAAAGCCGAAACCAGAATCGAAGCCGAAACCAGAACCAGTCGATGAGCCCGATGACGTCGAAGACGATCTGTTTCAACTGAAGTCGTGAGTCCAGTCGAGGCCAAGGTCCAACCAGCGAGCGGCGTGCGTGAGCGCTCCGCTGCTGATCCGGTCGACCCCCGTTTCGGCGATCTCTCGAATCGTCTCCAGCTTCACATTCCCCGACGCTTCCAATTCGATCTGCGGACTCTTTTCGTTGCGGATCGCGACCGCTTGCCGCAGATCGTCCAAAGAAAAGTTATCCAACAAGATGATGTCGGGACCTGCGGGCAACACGTCTTGGAACTGTTCTAGCGTATCGACTTCGACTTCAACGATCTGCGGAGCCTTCATCCCCGCCGATTCGCCGCCAGCCCACGACTTGGCCTTCGCAACCGCTTCGCTCGGCGGAATCGCTTCGCCGGGACCGGCCAACGCCAAGTGATTGTCTTTGATCAGAAACGCGTCAAACAATCCCAGCCGATGGTTTGTGCCGCCACCACATCGGACCGCGTATTTGTCCATCCGCCGCCAACCGAGCGTCGTTTTGCGGGTGTCGTACAGTCGAGCTTTCGTCCCCGAGATCTGCTGCACAAACCGATCGGTGAACGTCGCGATCCCGAACATCCGGCACAGCGTGTTCAGTACGATCCGCTCGCTCGACAAGATGTCCCGAGCCGATCCTTCGATCTGCGCCACGATCTGCCCCGCGGCGACGCGATCCCCATCTTCGACAAGCGTCTCGATCCGCAGCTCCAAATTCATCTCGTCGATGATCCAAGGAAGAGTCACCAATCCGGCGGCGATCCCCGCTTCGCGGACCGCCACCTGGCACTTGCCGATCCGATCTTCGGGGACCAACGAAACCGTGGTCCAATCGATCTGGCGATCGAAGTCTTCGCGAACCGCCAATCGAATCAGCTGTCGGAAATCGTCTTCCAAGGGAGCATCGACGCGGATTTGTTGGTATTCGACGGCCATTCCGGGTAACCTTTGCGCTGCGGTGAGATCCATGAATTTTCGAATTCAAGGAGATAGTTTAAGTGGACGACGGACCGATCGAAAAGGAGTCTGCGATGATGCTGCGGTCGCTGCCGCTGCAGATCGGTCTGCTCGCAGTCCTAGGCGTCCTGTTCATCATCAGTCTCCGCACGCCAACCGAATATCCGATCGATCCCCAGCCACCGCCGATCCATCTGCCGGTTTGGATCGATCCGAACACCGCCGACGCGATGGAGTTGTCGATGATGCCATCGATCGGCCCGCAGACGGCTGACAGGATCATCGCCGATCGCGAAGCTAACGGTCCCTATCGCAGCCTCAGCGATCTCGACCGCGTCCCCGGCATCGGCCCAAAAACGCTGCAGCGCTTGGCCCCGTTCATTCATATTAAGTAGCCTTCACCCTCCCGACGCAGTCAGGGAGGGTCGGAAAACGAGCGTTTAGCGAGTTTTTCGGGGAGGGCCTGCACACCGGATCAAACGCCTCGGATCGACCTCGCGACCTCCCTTGCAAACGGCGTTTGGGGTGGGTGCAGTTGGGTGTTAGGGGCTGGCGGCCGGACCTGCTGGCGATTCCTTTTTAGCGCGCTGTTCCAGCAGAAACGCCAGTAGATTTTGAATCTCCTGCTCCGCTAACGATTCGGCAAAGTTACCGGGCATCACCGAGACCGTTGATTTTCGTTGGTCCTCGATATCGTCAGTCGACAGCGTGATCTCGCGTCCCGTCGAATCGGCTAGCACGATCGTTTCTCCCTCTTGGCGACGCAGCAGGCCATTGACGACGGTCCCATCGACCGTGACCACCGTCAGGCTGCGAAAGGCGACGTCGACGTTGCGGTTGGGATCGAGGATGTCTTCCAACAACCGATCGGCTCCACGATTGCCGACACCGTCCAACTGCGGGCCGACCAATTGGCCAGAGCTTCCGATCCGGTGGCAGGCGGCGCAGTTCTTGTCGAATACGATCCGTCCCGCGACCGCGGCCCCAGCGCTCGGCCGACGGTGTGCCAACACCCGGTGATGCGCCAGTTGTTCGGCGAGCTTTTCATTGGCTGGCGGCAAGCCTTGGGTTAGCTCATCGATCTGCTGTCGCTGCTTTTCGTTTGCGTTGCGATGCAGCGGGTCGACAATCGCCGGTTCTTGCAGCAATCGGGCCGAAGCGTTTCCGGCGGTGATCGCAGCGAACAAGCGATCGATCCCGACGGTGGTTCTCGCCAACCCCGATGCGATCTCGCGTTGCAGCGACGCGGGTGACTGAGCGATCGCCGCGACCAGTCGATCGCGACTGGCATCCGAATCAAAGCCCGCGAGCGCTGCGGCGGCTTGCATTCGCAGCGTGGGCGGTTGCGATGGATCGACCAGCAGTTCGCCGACGATCGCAAACGATTGCTCGGTGCGTCCCATTCGGATGCTGGTGCGGATCGCTTGCTGCCGAACATCGAGCGACTGCCGCCGATCGGAGATCAACAAATCGATCGTATCGGCGAATTGCGAAAGGTTCAGTGCACCGATCAGCTCGATCAGCCGCGACTCCTGCGGTTCGTCCGCCACCTGAACCACGGGCGGTTCAAATCGCCCCGCGGCAATCCATGCGTAGGCGTTCCCCTGATCGGCATCTACGATTTCGATCAACGCTTGCTGGCCGATCCAATGGGGATCGATCGCCCATGTGTATCGCTGAGCCGAATCGCTGCGAGGAGGCGCTTGTTGTGCGATCGTTTTTCCCGAATCGACCAGCACCAACCGAATGTGGTTGGCATCACAGGACTCTTTTTTCGGATGGCCGTTGTGGCCACACAACCAAAAGGAAAGCGTTTCAGGCAGCGGAAAGCTTGGACTGCGCAACACTCCCGTCACGTGTTCCCCATGCGCGATGCTATCCCAGAACTTTGCATCGCTGTTACCGTCGGTCGACCCGCGATGACGAATGCCCCAGGGTGACTCGGACGCTTCGAGCCCCGGAACCGGTTGCCGCGACCAATCGGAACCTCCCGCTTGCAGCGTTTGCAATCGGGCAGGTGCCAGTCGCTGGAGCCATTGTCGCAGTTGTCGCTTCAGTTCAGCAAACTCTCCGCCGCGCTGCGTCGCACCGTCGAAGATCGCTGACAAGAGAGACAGCTGTTGGTCGGGATCGTTTGCAAACCACTGCGGTGCCAGTTCAACGAGCCTCAATTGGGATGCGACCGACGCAGTCCGAGTGATCAGTACCGCCGATCGAACAAAGATCGCGGGATCGATCTCTCGAGGATCGGCAAGTTCGAACACGATTTCCGCCGCGTGGTCTCCGCCACTGACCGAAGCGATCTCCAACAACCGCCGCTGCTGTTCGGCAGTCAACTTCTGAATCGAAAACGAAGCGGTGCCCGGGGCTTGAGGAAGATCACCCGTTTCCAAATGTCGCTGCAGGGCCAATCGCAGCACATGGATCAAATGCGAATCCTCCGCTGGCGCTGCGTCCCAAGCGTTTAACAATGGGGCGATGTTGGCAGACGTCGGGTGTTGTCCCAACGCATCGGCGGCGGCTCGACGGACAAACGCGTCGCGATCGCGCAGCCCTACCACCGCAAGTTGACGTTCCGATTCGAGAAGGTTCTCGCGTTCGGCAAGCATCTTCAACAGATGGACTCGAACCAACGGGGCGGAATCGTTTGCGAAGCGTTCCACCGCTTCGGAGTCCATCGCACCCAAACGTTCCAAGATCCATAGGGCATGGGCGCGGGTGAAGGGATCGCTCTCGGAAGCGAGCGTCGCACGCAGCGGATCGAGCACTTCATTGGCTCGTGAATCGATCAAATAGTTTGTCGCCAGCGTGCGAACCTGCAAATTCGGATCGGCGAGGCGGACAATCAAGTCAGCAGTCGATAGTTTTGTCAGATCGACCGACTGCGGAGGTGCCGACGGTTCCCCGTTCCAAACGACGCGCCAAATTCGGCCATGCGTGCGGTCTCGATCGGGATCATCCAACGGCGCCTCGTAGTGACCGATCACAAGGTTGCAAAAATCGGCGATATAGAGAGCACCGTCGGGGCCCACGATCGCATCGACAGGGCGAAACCAAGGATCATCGGTCGTGATGAAGTCGGGCTGGGTATCGCACAACAACGTCGAACCGACGCGTCGCAGTTTGTCTCGATGCACCCGACCGGTGACCGGATTGCAGATAAACAGATTGTCGCGGAACTCGTCGGGAAAGTGGTCGGCCGAATAAGAAGCCGGGCCGCAGATGCCTGTCGAACCGTGGGCGTGATCGATCATCGAAGGCCCAAACCCAATCGCCGGTTCGGGATTGCCAAAGTGAGGATAGGTCGCGCCGCGCAGCAACTGGTAAACCGGTTTGGAATGGCAGTCGGAATCGAAGATGTTGCCCCACGGGTCCATGGTAATCCCAAACGGATTGACTTGCCCCCACGTAAATTGCTGAAAGTGCGATCCATCGCTGCGGAAGCGGTAGGTATTGCCCGAGTCCATCACGACGGTCCGCCCCGCCGCGTCGGTGATTTCGCTGTGATTGGAGAAGCCGTGGCAGCCATAGATCCAACCGTCGATCCAGCGGGTGAAGGCGTTGGCGTTTCCGTGGACGTCGATGTTGCCAAACGTCGAATAGAGAGCGGTTTGCGTGTCGGATCGCCCATCTCCGTCGCGATCGGCAACGTGGAAGATCGATGGGATTCCGTAGACCAGTCCCTCGCTGCCATCCTTTAAAGGCGTCTGTCCGATCGGGATATTCAGCCCGTCGACAAAATGCGTCACCTGCGACGCATTGCCGGTCGGTCCGATCTCCACTATCGACAATCGATCGCGTGGCGGATGGTCGCCGCCGCCAGCGAACTTGCCGCGATCGGGCTGCACTCCTTCGCCCGCCGCCGGATAGGGATACTCCACCGAATGCGTCACCCACAAACGCCCGCGGGCATCGAAATTCAGATTCATCGGTTGGCCGATCTCCGGATCGCTGACCACCAACTGGATCTCAAACCCTGGTGGCAATCGAAACCGCTCTCGCTGCGCGTCTACCGATGGCGGCGTTGGCTGGCCCAAGACGGAGACCGAACCGCTAAAAATCGACAGCATCGCGAGTGATGCGAGGAGCATCGCCTGAAAGGAACAGAAGCGTGTCATGAGGTGGGTTTGCCTGGATTCGTAGAGCATCAACTATCGATCGCGTTGACAGTTCTGCATGGTGGTGGGAATTCAAGGTCTGGAATGGCAAATCGAAGTCGTCCGCGACAACTCCGGGAACTCAAGGAGCTCCCTCTGCCGGCGTTTCAGGTTGTTTGACGGTCGAATCGCTGCGGAGATTGTCGATCCAAAAATGGGAATTCCGAGCGTCGTATCGCGAGGCGAAAAAGAGAACCTCACCGCGCGACATTCTTTGCCGTGGATCAAACATTCCTCGATACGATTCCCCCGAAGGCGTATCGATTCGCCATGCGTAGTCGCTCGAATCGGCCGCGGGACAGGTGATCCACAATCGATAGGGCATTTGCAAACCTTTCGGATCGCTTTCCAACGGAATCTCCGCCAGATCGACCGATATCTCGTTCCGTTCGGTGCGGGCTAACAGCGTCTCTCGACTGTCGACGCGAAGGCTCAAGCGGAAGTCTCCCGCTTGCAGGACGATGCCGCTGCCATTGGCCAGCCCTTTGGGTATCCGCGCGTCGATGGAGACCGATTCGCCAGCAGCGAGCTGGAAATTCTTCAGATGCAGCGGCGTAACTATATAAGAAGCATCGTCAGCCCGATCGACGAACAGCTTGCCCTCGCGAACTGCATGGTGCTTTTCGAACTGGGCATTATCTTCGATCAGCAATTGCTCGCGCCACGCATCGCTGTCAAAGTCGACAACGATCGGCAGCAGCGGTGGAATGTCGGCACTGAACGTGGTTTCGCTTTTTAATGCTGCGGTGTTGCCAACAGGCTTCTTCCCGTCGGGAGGCTTCACGTTCGATGCAAGCTTCGATTTCATTGCCGACGCGGAATTTTCTGCCGCATGAAACTTGCGATCAAACGCATCGGAGATGCTTTGCGATTTGCTGCGGGCAACAACTGGTTCCGACAAGCGAGCACCGGAGGGCTGTTTTGCGGCGGTCCGCACGCGGGCAGAACTCTCGATCGGTGAGTCCGATGTTGCCACGGAACTTTTGTCGGCGACGGGGCGAGGACGTGTCACCCAGTAGCCCCCAGCCAAGACGACGACAACCGTCACCGCAGCGGCACCGCACATTATTAGTGAGCGTTGACGCTGCCGGCGCATCGATCTCTCGGGACGGCGGTTCGCGGATCGTCCGGGCCGCCTATTTTCGACAGCCGTCGCCCCCGCGGTAGCAATCGTAAACGAGGGGGCGGCGAGATCATCGGGACGCCCAGCGTCGGCGTGGCGAAGCTGTTGGTCATAGGCGTTTCGCAACTTGTTGTCCAACAGAACCCGCCGGGCATCGGCGATTTCCGTGGCCAGTCGCTTCGCAAACGGCAATTTGTCGCCAACGCCGACTTGCCGCAGATAGGCGACTTGTCGGTTGGCGGCGACGTCGATCACATCGGCGTTCGCTTCAAATCGTTCGAGCCCCAGAAGACGATACATGTTGGCCGGCTGTTGGTCGGGCGGAATGCCCAGCCAAGTATGATAGGGATCAAACGCAGGCTGTTCATGTGAAACGTTCATGGAACCCGAATTTAGCATCTAGACGACGCCAATGCACGCTGGAATCCTGTCTCCACTATCGCACACCGCCGACTGAAGGACCGAAGGCTTGGCGTTGTTCTTGCAATAGTTCTAAAACCTTCACAGCACCACCGCACATCGTGATTTGAGCTTCTGATTCCTCCAATTCCTGGCCTCCCCCACTCATCGTTTGGTGGCGACGATCAATTTTGTTTCACCACCCCCACAACAAGAGAGGTTTACGGGGCGTCCGCAACGTGAGAGACGCAGGAGTTCCCCCTTCCATGAACTATCCCCCATCTCTCGGATCCCACAGGTGGCAAGTTTCTATTGCAATCGCATGTACCGCATGCGTGTCTCGTCAAGGACGTGTAGTTAAACGATGTAGCGTAGCATGAAACATCGTCAAACTCCGTCACCGGTTTCATGGTCTCTCATGAATCGAGCTGCGAAACTTTCGCACCGAGAAACTTTTAGAGGTACGTTTTGGAGAAGCGTATCAACGGCCTGTGCCTCAACATGATTATCAATCCGCGCTCCGCTGACGAATCTCGGGTTGATTGACCAGAAGCGTCGTTTGAAGGTCACCTGTCAGCTTGGCCCCGTCAAGTTGCGTTGTCATGGCACACGGACGTCGAAATGTTAACCCCTGTACACGCAGCAAAACTTGGTGTCGATATTGAGTTTCGGTAATACATGCCGCAAATGAGAAAATACTCGAAATCTGAGTCGGTACACAGTTGTTCAATCGTTGCGGTTGCGCTAGACATGTGCTTAAAATCCGACGGTTTGTTATGTCAGACGTATCGTGTTGTTTCGCAAACAAGCGAAGCGTTGGTGTTGCGACAAGTTAACAGAGGTTCAAAAAAAACAAGGAACCGACACCGGGCAAGCCCGTCCAATTAACAAGGGACCTGATTGTCGACTCAAATTTTCCAATAACCTATGGGATCATATTAACGTGAAAAAACGAATGAACCTCACGCGGATGGACCACGAAGGATGCCGCGGTTGGTGGGTCCGAATCCAACGCGGTGACCAACATGTCAGCAAATTGTTCTCCGATGGCATCTACGGCAGCAACCGAAAAGCGGAGATTGCAGCAACAAAGTTTCGCGATGAACAACTAAAAGAATTGCCCGCCCGTGTATTCAAAGGGAGCAAGGGTCCACGTTTGAACGCCGCCGGTTATTATCTGCGGACTCGCGTGCGTCGCGGCAAAGACGAACAAGCATGGGTAGCGATCTGGACCGAAGACGGTCGCCAGTTGGAGAAGTCGTTCAGCATCAATCAACATGGCAACGCCGCAGCCAAGAAATTGGCCAAAGCCTACCGCCAAGAGATGGTCGAGAAATTGATCAGCGGCGGCGGCGAAACCACGGCGACGACGAAGGCTCCCGCCAAGAAGAAGGCCGCTGTGAAGAAGGCCCCCGTCAAGAAAGCAGCGACGAAAAAGGCCGCCGTCAAGAAGAAGTCGGTGAAGAAGGCTCCCGTCAAGAAAACTGCGAAGAAGGCAGCGGTCAAGAAGTCGACGAAAAAGGCGCCCGTTAAAAAGAAGGCCGCCGTCAAGAAAACGCCCGCCAAAAAGGCTCCCGTCAAAAAAGCGGCTGTTAAAAAGAAGACCGTCAAAAAGGCTCCCGTCAAAAAGGTCGCCAAGAAAGCGGCCGTAAAGAAGGTGGCCAAGAAGGCAGCGGTTAAAAAGAAAGCGACCAAGAAGCGTCGCTAGAACCTCGATCGACCCGGCAGACGTTGCGACCGTCTTTCGAGGCGGCGGCACGACAACTCGGACCTAAGCCATGATGTGTCACCGATTTCATCTTAAGACCGGTGCTCAAGCGATCGCCGACCTCGTCAATGCGACAAACCATTGCGACGCGGGAACCTTTCAACAGGACCTCTTCCCGCTCGCATCGGTTCCGGTGATCCGTCGCGACGCACACCAGGAATTGGAATTGGCGCCGTGCAATTGGAGCCTGCTGCCTCGCACTTGGAAGACTTCGGCCAAGTTTCCGACTTGGAAATCGTTTGTCCGCAAGTATCCCACCTTCAATGCCCGCGGCGAATCGATCGACGAGAAGCTTTCGTTTCGTCAATCGTTTGCCGATCGGCGGGCGATGATCCCCGCCACCGCGTTTTTCGAACACGGTTTCTTTTTCGGGCTTCAAGATGTCGAAACCTTCTGGTTCGCGGGCCTTTGGGACCGCTGTGTCATCGACGACGAAACGATCGACTCTTGCACGATCGTCACGACACAGGCAAACAGGTTGGTCGGGCGACACCATCCACGCAATCGAATGCCGGTGATCTTGGCCGACGAAGATTCCCGCAAGCGGTGGATCGATCCTGCCATCCCGCGGCGCGGCGAACTGCAAGATCTGTTCCGTCCGTTGGCTGACGATCGAATGACTCACTGGCCTGCCGAACCGGCACAATAATCGAACGCGGTCAACGTTCGATCCGGCGGCGAACCGCATGCGCGATTAAAAAGATGCCGCCGATCAACGCGCCAGTTAGATAGCCTAGAGGCACTCCCAAGAAGAGCGCCGCGGTGATCAGGCCGCCCAAGCTGGCAGCGTCGGCAAACCAAACCGTCGCTAGGACAGATACCACGCTGGCTATGATTGATGCAGCCCGCGGCGACGCGCCCCCGAAGAGCACCGCTTGTGCCACGCCAACCAACGTCACGAAGCCTCCCGCCCACAGCACCATCGCATCGGTGGCTCCACATCCGCGAAGCACAGCAAACATCAGCGCATAGGAAGTTGTGACGGTCAACATCGTGGCTAGATCAAATCGCCGCGGTGCTCCGTAGACGGTCAGCTCCGCCAAGACCGGTGGCTCATCAGTCTCCGCCACGATTGGATCTTCATCGGATTCAGCCATCCCATCGTCCCCATCGATTTCGCTCGCCGCAGCGTTCCAGAGCGGGCTTCCGATTCAACCCACCACACGCCGGATCAATGCCAAGTATCATAACGGTTAATGCAACGCTCGGCGGTGCCGTTGGCGATGGAATTGCGATGGAATTCGGGCACCACAGCGTCACAAATCGATATTCGAGAATGGAGAACCTTTGATGCGATGTTGCCTTCTTCTGTTGCTGGTCGCGCTCCAAGCTTCCGCGGTTCTGGCTGCCGACTGGCTCGCCTGGCGTGGTCCAACCGCGGACAACCACGCCCGCCAGGGAGAATCGGTCCCAACATCGTGGAGCGAAACGGAGAACGTGCTCTGGAAGACTCCCGTTCCCGGCCGCGGCCACGCCTCGCCGATCATCGTCGGAGATGGCATCTATTTGGCCACCGCCGACAAGACCAAAGACGTGCAAGCGGTTGTCGCGTTCAATCGTCAAACGGGAGCCAAAGAGGGACTGATCGTTGTGCACCAAGGTGGCTTGGACGCCAAGATCCACAGCAAGAACACCCATGCCAGCCCAACGATCGCCAGCGATGGAAAGCAGCTGTACTCGGTCTTTGTGAATAACAAAGCGGTCTGGACGTCGGCGATCTCGCTGGGCGGAAAGGTCTTGTGGCAGCAGCGGGTTGGCGAATTTGACCCTAAGAAGTACAAGTTTGGCTACGCCGCATCGCCTGTTGTCTACCGAGACATATTGATCGTCGCTAATGAATACGACGGCCCCGACAGCGGTTTGTATGCGTTTGATACCGCGACCGGCAAGCCGCGTTGGCAAGCCGAGCGGCTCGAGCAGACCAGTTTTTCATCGCCGATCGTCGCCAAGGTCTCTGGCCGCGATCAGCTGCTGATCAGCGGGTTACGCCAGCTCGCTTCGTTTGATCCAGCCACCGGTCGTTCGTTGTGGCAAGCCGATGGAACAACCGATGCCACCTGCGGCACGGTCGTCTGGGATAGCGACCTAGTCTTCGCCAGCGGCGGCTTTCCGGACTCGGGCACCTTCGCAGTCCGAGGCGATGGTTCGGGAGAGGTTGTCTGGCAGAACCGTGTCAAATGTTACGAGCAATCGATGCTGGTCGTCGATGGCTATCTCTATGCCGTCGCCGATTCAGGCGTCGCATATTGTTGGCGAGCAGCCGATGGGGAGGAGATGTGGAAGCAACGGCTGAAGGGCCCCGTGAGCGCATCGCCCCTGGCTGTTGGCGACACGATCATGGCGAGCAACGAGCGTGGAACAACGTATGTCTTCAAAGCAAATCCGCAACGGTTTGAAGAGCTGGCCGAAAACCAATGGGGCAACTCTTCGTTTGCGTCGCCAGTGGTTGTCGACGACCGGATTTATCTGCGTCATGCCAAAGGCGACGGAGCAGATCGGCAAGAGTTTCTGGTTTGCATCGGCGAACAGTAGATCGCCGGGACGTTTGCCGAGCCATCGTGATGATTGCTCAACAGATAGAGTCGCGGTGACGCGACTGTCGCAGCCTGGGATCGTTAGTTGGAAGCCGGCGTTTCGCTCGCCGCACCCCAGCGGCCTAACATCAGTTGGTAAATGCCGATGCCCAACACCGATCCAACGATCGGCGAGATGATGTAGACGGTAAGGAAACCCGTTCCCTGAGCTCCCGGCAAGGCGATCGAACCCCAGCCAGCGAAATAGGCGAACAACCGCGGGCCAAAGTCGCGAGCCGGATTGAAGCAGGCCTGCGTCAGTGGTGCGATCACGCAGATCAATGCTGCGACGGTCAAGCCGATGAAGACGGGAGCAAAGTTGCCCGGGCCGGCTTGGTTCTTCGAATCGGTCACCGCGATTACGACCAACGCAAGGATCGCCGTTCCGATGACTTCGATCAGACAAGCGATAGGTTCGGTGACTAGTTTGTTGTGTTCGGCGTGGGCTGTCGCGTCGTATAGATCGGGAGTGCCCGCCATCCCGCCGGGATTCGGAAAGTACTCGCCATAACACATCGCTGTTAGTTCGCTGCCCGGCTGGCCACGAACGACTCCCTTCTGCTTTTCTTTCGCTGCCAGATAGGGCTGGAAGACAGTAAACAACACCGCCGCGGCGAGGATCGCTCCGGCCAGTTGCGATAACACGTAAGCGGGAACGCGTGCCCAAGGAAACAGTCCCCAAGTCGCCAGCCCGCAGGTGATCGCTGGATTGATGTGAGCACCGCTGATCGAACCGACAACATAAATCGCCAGCATGATCGAGATGCCCCAGACGATTCCGACCTGCCACAACCCTTGCAAGTCGCCCATCAGGACCGCGACGTGGACCGCACCACATCCGAAGAAAATCAACAGGAAGGTGCCTAGCACTTCGGCAACACAACACGCGGACAAAGGGCGATCGGACATTGGCAAACGATCTCGAAACAGGAACAAGACAACAAATCACTTTGGTGCGCCCTGCGAGAGCCAGGGGGGCTCGATAGTCTCGCACGAACGAATCGAGAATGCAACGCAGCGGCAACCAAATCGAAACCGCCGAGTATTCTCCGTCGCAAGGAGCCAAAATGTTAGAAGGTCTCGCGCCACGCGCGGGCTAAGCGTTGCACGATCGTTTCGGCAGGAACGGTTACGTGCGCGCCGACGCGCGTCCCCGCAAGAGGTGTCGTGGTGCTGGGTAGTTTGCAGATGATGCGAAACGTTTCCACATTCCCCACGGCGGCGGATCCATCGCCACGACGGATCTCCGAAATCGAATCGACGCGGCTCTCGACAACGCCGATCCCATTCTGGTCAAAGCGAATTCGCACGCGACTGCCCGTGTCGATCAAGGCTCGCGTATGAGCATCCAACTCCAATACGACTTCCAATTGTTCTGGGTCGCCGATCCGGCAGATCTTCGTCCCTTCGACTAGATGTTGCCCTCTCAGTTCGCGTAGCGAAATCTTCGCGGCCCTGTCGGGATCGATCATCGGCAGGACGATCCCTTCGGCGGTGCTTTGAATCGCCAATTGGTCGACTTGTCGGGCGAGATATTCGACCCGCTGCTGCAAACCTTCGGCAGTCGCTTGCTGGCTGTCCCATTGCTCCAGCAGTCCGGGATTCGAGAGCGCCCGACGGCGCAGCGATGCCACGCGAAGACTGGCCTCTGCACTTTGGGAGACCAATTGAATTTGCTCGTTCAACAACTCTGGACTCTCCAGCTGGATGATCGGTTGCCCATTGTCAACGCGGTCGCCAAATTCGACGTCAACGCGATCGACACGTCCTTCGCTGCGGACATACAAAGTTGTCGCATCGGCGTAGTCGACGATTCCCGTCGCGGCGATCCGCCGCGGTAACGGAACGACCAACATCACCACGAAGAGGGCCACTGCGGCACCGGTTAAAATCAAACGTCTCACTCGATTCACTCCCATCCAGGCGTCGTCACCACGCGCCACGCTGATCATTTTTCGGAACATCGGCACGATCGCAGCAGCCATCAAGCCGCAGGCTGCTAGATAGCCAAACGGCAACAGACGAGCGGTTTCGGCGACGGCGATCACCCAACATGCGATTGCCACGACCGCCATCCACCGCCACGCCGTCGAGGCTGCATGAAATAGAACCAACCATCGCGCGCCGCGTGGCCGACGCGGCGACGCGTTTCGAAACGCGTCGCCCGCCAACGGAGCGACGATCACCGATCGCCAAGCCGCGGCGGCTTGGCTTCGCAAATTGGGGACATTCACCAGATCGCTAAGGACGTAATAGCCGTCGAACCGCATCAAAGGATTTAGATTGAACAGCAGCGTGCTGACACCGCAGACGAACATCACGTTCATACATCCGTAATAGACGGGTCCGACACGTGCGGACCACCAGATCAACGTCGCCACCGCGGCCAAGATCGCTTCGACGTAAACGCCGGCTAACATCACCGCGACGCGTTGCCAACGACTGGGCAGCGACCATGAATCGGTCACGTCGCAATACATGCAAGGCGTTCCACACAACAACAGCACGCCGATCTCCGGGCATCGCGCCCCAAACTGGCGACAGACCACGCCGTGCGCCAATTCGTGAACGACCTTCGTCCCAACGATCGTCAGCGCGAGAGGCAACCAATTTTGAGGTCCGAAGAAGGCATGAAACGAAGGCAAGGCGTGAGTGAATTGTCGAATTTGCGTCAGCACAATCGCGGCCGCCAGCCCCACGATCGCCATCCAAAACAGGACCGCTCGTTTGCCAAACAACCACCGCGCATGTGGCACCAACCAACACAACAAGCGATCGGCGTCGACACCAGGCAAACGAATGTAGAACGGATTGAAGCTTGGTCGAGCGGATTCACGCCGCGTTTGCGGAACACCTTGCAGCAACTGTTGCTCTGCCGCCTCGGCGACCAACCCCGGATCGGCCTCGTCCAGCCGCTGCAATTGCTGGTAGTCCGATTCCGACAGACGCACGACTTGGCGGGCCAACGGATCGCGGACCAACCAATATCGTCGTCCTTGATGATACGTCGCTGTCGCTTGCAGATCGGAACGAAAACGGACCGGCGGCGCAGCGACGCCCGATCCCCGATCCGATTCCGAATCGGTGGTCTGCGGTTGTGGATCGACGGCGGCGATCGGACCGTTCAAGGCTAGCGGACCTTTCGTTCGAGATGGACTCGCATTTCGACTTCGGTTCCTGGGACCAACAACCATGCGTTGCCCAAGCGTTTGTTATCGATCGTCGCGTGCAGACGGTAGCGTTGCCCGGTCAAGATCTGGGGATCGACCGAATCGATCGCACCGATCAACTGATGCGATTCTCCAGCGTTTCGCCAAACGACGCTGACCGGGGCCCCAACCGCTTCAGCTGGCGGCAATTGTTCGGCCGACAAGAAGGCGTCGATCCGCAGTTGATCCATCCGCGCGACCGTCGCGATCGTCTCCCCCTCTTTGATCCATTCCCCCGCTCGCCGTTCGATCGACAAGATCACGCCAGCGATCGGCGACTTGATTCGCAGCCGTTCCAATTGATCATCGATCGCCGACAGTTCTGCCGATCGCAGTTCGAATTGAATCTGAGCCAGTCGCAGCGTCTTCTCGGCCCGAGCGATCTCCAGCCTCGCCCGTTCGACTCCCAGTTCGCTCTGCCGAACAGTTCGCAGCGATCCGCCCCCTTTTTGATAGATCCCTTTGTCGGCATCTCGTTGGGCAACCGCTTCGGCGTACAACGCCTTGGCGTAATCCAAATCGACTTCGTCGCTCGTCTCCTCCCGCGCCGCGGTCTGCTGCCAAACAGCCGCTCGGCGACGCAACAACGTTGCCGAATCGTCTTGCCTTGCGATCAGATGCCCCGCCGAAACGGTATCGTTCAATTGGACTTTAACTTCGACCACGCGTCCCGCTTCGACCGCAGGAATGCGAATCTCTTCGGCGAACCGGACCGCACAGTCCTCGACAACGACCGCCGCCGATGCGACCTGCCCGTGCGCTGCCGGTGCCCCCCAGGCCGCGGAAACGACCGACAGTCCCAACCACAACGCATGGATCATTCCCATGCGTGCTGAACGCCGTGTCGGTGTCGTGCAAACACCACGTTTAAGTTCGTGATCCATCGTTTGCTGCGGGCGAGGGTTTGGGATGCTTCGTTTCATGGCTTGACCGCTACCGCGTCTGTTGTTCGAACCTATAGATAAACACCGATCGCTTCGGAAACGGCACGGATCAAGTCTTGGAAGGCGACGTAGAACAACGGTTCGCGGCCGCAAGGGATCGCGACGGTCGCAATCGCTCCCGGCTGGCGAATCGGCAGCAAATCGGTTTCAACCGCGATCTCCGCCATACCGGTCGCCGGCTCCGATTCGGCAGTCAACGCGGCCAACCCAATGTTTTGCAGGCTGCCCGCAAGCGGTTGACTCGGGAACGATCGGAAGATCACCTGGGCATCGACGGGCTGCTGGCTGCCATCGACCGCACGCAAAACGTGATCGATCCGTTCCTGGGGTACCGACGCGCGGACCACCCAACGCCCATCGGGATCGACAACTTGCAACAGTTGCTGGCTGCGACGAACCGGCCGATCGGCCAATTCATGCTGGATCCGCCAACCGATCACCTGTCCCGCCAGACTGGCGCGAAGCGTTAGATCCGTCCGCTGTTGTTGCAGCAGATGCAGCTGGCGCGCAATGCCGTCCCGCTTTTGTTGGACAACTTTAAACTCACCTTCGATCCGCTCGCGCTCTTCGCTCGTCTTGCCCGCCATCGAGATCATCAACGCTTTGAGTTCCCGATCCCGCTGCTGCAAGACGTTTTGTTGTCCCAGACAATCATCGATCTGTTGATCTAATTGCGGATCGATCAATTCCGCCAGAATGTCTCCCGGTTGGACCATGTCCCCGTGCGTGACATGGACCTTGTCGACGACTGCGTCGCGAGGTGCGTAGACGGTTTGCTTGTCCAACGGTTCCAATTTCCCGTCGGCCGATACGACCATCGGCACCGGCAGCATGGCGACCGCCGACAACAACAATGCGATCAGCCCGGCCAGCAAAACCTTCCGTCGCGAGCCCTCGACACGTCCCCCCGCAGTGAACAGTTGCGATTGCAACGAAGCATACGGGATCGCTTCGAATCGGTCGGTGTTGGACCACGCCGACGCGGCGTGAGCGGCAAACGCGAGCCAACGTCGCTGTTGAGTTGGCGAGATCGGCCCGCCCTCCCGTTGCAACAGCAAGACACACGTCGGATGAAGCGGCAGCAGGCCGACGACCGGAATGATGTCAGCCTCTTCATCGATCGATTCGACAGCCCAAACCGGGCCATCGTCGATTTGACGCCGCCGTGCGACATAACCAGCCAGTGCTTTCACGGTTGGCGCATGGCTGTCGAAATCGGGAACTCCACTGATTGTGACAACATGCCAATGGTTGCCATCGCGACGCAGCAAGCTGACGCGATCGACCTCGAATGTCGCCGCCGCGACATCGACGATCGCCGCGGCGGTGTCATCGAACGCGAGCGACCGATGCAAACCGGCAACGTTCTGCCCCAGCCGAATCCAATCTTGTTCGTCCCGACGGACCCGACGCAGCGTTTCCGTTCTCAAAAATTCGCCCGCCAGATCACCCATCTGAGCGGCGAACCGCAGGTAGCCACGCTGCGTTGCGAGCCCGCCACCGGTTGGCATCAAGACCTCCAGCACCGCTTCGCTAAGGCCATCGACCAAGATCGGGACCAACACCGCCAACGAATCGGTCGTATTGGCCGCCGCCGCGCGATCGACCTCCGCCGCCGCTGGCGGGACCAATACCGGTTCGCCTCGCGCCGCGACCTCGGCAACCAATTGGGCGTAGCAGCCGATCGCTTCGGTATCGCCATCGGCGTGGGATGGCTGCCCAACCCGAATCTGTTCCGCCGCCAGTTCGTCGCGAAATTCCCACAAGCTCACCGATTGGGCCGCCGTTGCCCGCTGGACCCGATCTAAGAACGACGGCCAGAAAGTTTTTGCGTCGCGGCAACTGTGGACGAGATCGGACGCCTCCCGCACCAAACGCTGGATCTCGCGTCGGGTTTGATGGACCAAGTCCTCGCTCGATGCGTTGCCGCCGGCGGCAGTCGTTGACTGCGCCGAAAAGCGGAAC
The DNA here is from genome assembly GCF_007741475.1 of Rosistilla ulvae. Classification (NCBI taxonomy): domain Bacteria; kingdom Pseudomonadati; phylum Planctomycetota; class Planctomycetia; order Pirellulales; family Pirellulaceae; genus Rosistilla; species Rosistilla ulvae. Next base: position 5,084,879 of record NZ_CP036261.1, read on the forward strand.
GGCTCGTTGGGACTAAGGGTTTCCATCGTTTGCGCTAGCTGGCTTGGGATGACAAAGGCCGAACGTTCGCTGACCGGTCGCGTGTCTCGCAACCGTTTGATCGGAACTCGATTCCCAAGGGAAGCGAAATTAAAGCGGTACCGGTCAATCACACCTATCGGCTGATCAGGTGCACGCTAGCAAACCCGAAACCGATCAGCCGCTACAAACTCACGCAGTCTGAGAGTAACCTATGTCTCCGGATGGGGGCCGATCGCCCCCTCGAGAGATGCAATACGGTTCTGAATGCCGTTGCATGTTGGAAACGAATCCCCACGCCCCACCACCTGCAGAGCCCCACGCCATGAAAAATGCTTCGTTGTTCATCCTTCTATTGCTATCCGCCCCATTCGCACATCGAGAGGCCGTTGGGCAGCAGGTTCAAGAGATTCGCTACCACAGTTCCGCAGACGATTCGCAGCAACCGGCGATGTTCTACGCCCCCCAGACCGACACTGCGGTCCCGTTGGTCGTGGTCTTGCACAGTTGGTCGGGAGACTACAAACAACGGCTTCATAAAAAGATCGAAGCTTGGTGCGTACAGCAGGGTTGGGCCTATATCCATCCCAACTTTCGCGGCCCCAATCTCCGTCCCGAGGCGACCGGATCGGAACTTGTCGTCCAGGACATCGTCAGCGCCGTCGATCACGCGAAAATGACGGCAAACATCGATCCGTCGGCTGTCTATTTGATCGGTACTTCCGGCGGCGGATACACTTCGCTGCTGATGGCTGGTCGGCATCCGGAAATCTGGGCGGGCGTGTCGGCTTGGGTTCCGATCTCCGATCTGACGGCGTGGTATCACGAATGCAAGCTTGCCAAGCGAAACTACTTCAACAACATCGTCGCGTCGTGTGGTGGCGTTCCAGGGACAAGTCCCGAGGTCGACGAAGAGTATCGCAAACGATCGCCGCTGACCTATCTAGCCGACGCCAAAGGAGTCCGGTTGTCGATCAACGCGGGGATCCGCGACGGGCATGTGGGAAGCGTCCCGGTCAGCCATTCGTTGTTGGCGTTCAACGAAGTCGCCGAAGCCGCGGATCGATTGTCCGAAGAACAAATCCGCGAATTAGTCCAGACGGCAAAAGTCCCCGCGGATCTGCAAACGGCGATCTCCGATCCAAGCTTCGGCGAGAAGCAGCCGTTGTTCCGCAGGACCTCCGGCAGCGCCACGGTAACCCTCTTCGACGGCGGCCACGAACTTGTCGACAACGCCGCGATCGCCTGGATCAAGCAGACGTATGCCGCGAAGGGCGACTGAGCTTCGGAGACTCGTTAAAAAGCGTCACCGCTTTGCAGCTGGTAGAGCATTCGCCAGATGCGATCGATCTCGCCTCGTTCAATCACTTCGATCGGTTTAAGACCTTCAAAGGCAGCATTGGGTTGATCCATCCAGGGACCGATCGCTTCTTGCTTGACGACATCTTCCAGAGCGGAAATGACGCGTTGCAACTCGGTTAGATTCTTCTGGATCACCGGCGAAGGTGGTTGTCCCGATTCGAGACTGGCAAGGTTTCGAACCGAGGTGGGGACCAGTCTCGCAAAGACCTCCCGACTCATTCCCAGCTTCGAACGGAGCTGGAGCGCGCGTCGACCGCGCGTATCCTCAACGATAGCCAAGCCGCCGGTACGCGAAGTTGCAGTGGAATGATTGTTGGGTGTTTTTTTCGTCATCTCTGAGAACTCCGCCTGTCGAGATCGCCACCTACGGCCCGCGAGCCAACAGTACATTCTACATGCAAATTTGCATGCAGTCAAAGCTCGAGGTCGTTCGCCGAGAGGACCTCGACCAAGCTTGATCCAACCAAATTATCGACGAAGACAACAAGATTTCGCCCCTTTGTTGCCGCAGCGGACGGAACGAGGATCGCCTCCAGGCCGATGGCTGCTGCGGCACTGCCGATCGCTTGCGTCGCGGGCATACGCCCTTTGTCGACGTCGGCCCGCCAATCGACGTGTGTAAATCGGGAGGATCGAAATCGCCCTGCGGCCTGCACGTTGGCAGCGGTTAGGTCGAGAACGAAACTCAACTGGACATGGATTGCCACAAAGATCCGTGGCATCACGGTATGAGCCGCTAAGCCATGATAGCGAGCGGCTGCCAACGTTTCGGCCATCGCAACTTCAGGCGTAAGCGCGCCGTAGGTTGCACGGAGTCCGGGTGGATTCCAACGGCCGCCAAATCGGAAACTCCCTTCCCCCGAAAGGATATCCTTCGATCGGGAATGTCGAATCGAAACCGAGCGATAGATCGGCGCTGCGAACGCGTGAGCAAACTTGGCGAGCCGCTGGATCGAGTCTTGGTCCATCAGCTGCACGGATCCATCAAGCCGGAAACAGAACGAATGAATCGCTTCTGTTTACAACGCGTCAAGATGAAGGGATCGCGCGTGGTGACGTGACTAATCGTTCGCTGGCGGCATTTGCAGGATCGCGTCGGCAAACGCGACTCCCATCAGAGCAAACGTTTTTGCACAGCCGAGGTAATGGTAACCGGCGTTGGAGGCGCCTCGATCCCATAACGCAGCTTCTGCGGGAGTGATCAATTTTGCTTCCATCTCTTTTAAGTACTCTCGCTGCTGCGCTTCGCTCATCGTGCCGTCGGCATTGGCGTGGTTCTTGTTTTTGGTCCGCAACAGATAGCCCATCTGCCGGACTTGATCATGTTTATCCTGAATTGCGGCCAACGGTTCGTCCCAGAATGGCGCCGTCGGTACGGCGGTCACATTGCCGCGGAACTCCGGCAACAGCGAAGGGGCCGCCATCGCTTCGCGGAACTGCAAATTGTCGCGATTCGCCGTGTTACCACCAACTCCCATCACGCCGATCACAAACGGCATCCGCGGTGCGTCGAGGTCTTTGCGAACATCGTGGATGAAATCGGCCATCCAGTCGCTGTATTTGGCGAACCGATTTTCGGAACTCTCTTTTGGCAAGACCGGATAGACGTCCCGGTTGACCATGTCGTTAAAGCCTTGGAACCAGACGAATCCGGCTAGCTCATACCCTTGCTCGGCGTCGTATTCGGGGTAGACGCGTTGGATATCCGCGAGTACCCGATCGACATGTGCGATCATCAATCGGTAATAGTGGCCCGATCCGCTTTCGGGATTGCGATCGCGATCGATATCCTGCTGCGTCCGTTGGTAGACGCCAGCGCTCGGCGGACGGAAGTCGTAATAGAGCGACTTGCCACCCCAGGCCGTTTTGATGATCAGCACCGGTTGATCGAAGGCTTCGTCCATCGTCAGCCCAAAGGTGAACTCGGGCCCGATCTTGCCACCGTCTCGCGCAGGATCTCTCCGCGATCCATACCCAGCCGTCAACTTGCCAAAGCCTTCGCCGTTGTTCGATCCCAGCCCGGTCAGATACGAAATCGCCACGTCGTCGAAAATGCGCGGTGTACCATCGGCATTCCGCATCTTCTGCAACAGCGGTGCGGTCGCAGGATCGTCGCCGATGTAATCAAACGTCTCGACCCTGGCATGCCCCTCCATGTTGGACTGCCCCGCCAGAACAAACACCTTGATTGGCGGCTTCGCCCCATCGCTCCAAACGCTCGTCAGCAACGGCATCAGAAAAAACGCGGCGATCGGTATAACAGTTCTCATGAAAAGCCTGCAGAAGAAAACGAGGGGGGCGACTGGTTGGACACCAACGCGGCCAACGGAAACATGATGCGCCGCCAGATCACAGCAGGTGATGATCTCGCAGAACCGATTCCCCCGAGAGTCAGCAGCGCATCCTACTCAACCGAACGCTTACCAAGCTATCAGAAATACCGGACAGCGCTGCAAAGAAACGGTCCACTCCCCGAACGCCGCCTGCGGGAAAACGCTGGCGGACCGAGGGGATGACTTTTGATGGAGAGAGAAAGAGAGGCGGCCGCTATTTGTCGCGAGCCAGTTCAACGGTGGCCCACAGCGTGGGGTCCTCTTGGCATGGATACTCCGGCCCCAGGGAGAGCGTCTGCCAACCGATCTCTCGATCGACGATCGCGTACCACATGCTGATCCGGGGATATTCGCTGGGGTCAAACCCAGTCAATCCCTTGGTCGGAATCAGGCCACTCATCTCGTAGCCGTGTTTTTTCAGGTTGCTGTAAACCTGCAGCGAATCGGTATCGACGGGCGTCGGCAATTCTCGAGCCCGATGAATGTTAAGCATCCGGGCAACCGGTTGGTCCCGCTTGACGCTGGCACCAATCGGCAGAAAGGCGAACTGATGGCAATAGCGGTTGGCCCGGTGAATCCCAGGCGAATTCCGCGTGTCGATGTATAGATGCAGACCGTCGCTCTCCTCGACTCGCGCCTCGCGACACCAAGGCATCTGCGCCTTGCCGACAACCTCGACACGAAAGCCGATCCCGTTCTCGTTCCACCCCATCCGCAGGTCGGCGTAGTGCGGCCGGCCAGCCAGCGTGCCAAAGGCAGGGATGCGGTACGATTCGTCCAGCCGCACACCGGTCTTGCCCCACTTCAGCGGGGCACGTTTCATCGCGACGGAAAAATCAAAAAGAAAGGTCGGATCAATCAGGGTTGATCCTTTTCCGACAGCGGTCGACATAGATAGATTCCAGCTCAGATTTGGCAGACAAAACCGACGATGCCTCTATTGTCGCAATCGTCGGCAAATCCGCAACCACTGGGATCGCAACGCCAGCGTCGGGGGGCTTGCTTATAACCCGCGGGCTTCGTTCCAGGCGTTCTTTTGATTTTTGACATCCACCGATTCGCTGATCTTCTGCCAATCCGCCTTGGTCTGGGCGAGCGCTTCCTCCGCCGTCATCGATCCATCGAGAGCCTTTAATACCGCGGCGTTCAGCGCCGCCAGATATTCATCGGCGTGGGGAATCCGCAGCGGCGGATGCGCCAAGGTGCTCGAGAGGCTTGTCTGCGCAAGCCGATCGTATTGACCGGTGGCTGCCGATTGCATCCCGCTGCTTTCGATCGAGCCCAGTTCATCCCGAGCGACCGAAACGTGTGGACTGACACGTCGCAGCACAGGATGCCCTTCGGTTGTCATCCAGGTCGCCAGGTTTCGCGCGGCGGATGATTGCCGGCAAGCCGAAGAGATGGCAACGACCAATCCCGATCCCGACAGCAGCGACCGCGGCGGAATCGCCCCGTCGTTGGGATGCCACTTCCCCAAGTAGACCTCCGCCGCGACCGGGGCGTCGAAAATCCGCACCGACGCGTCGTCGCCAGCTTCTACCGATTCGATCGGCCAACCGATCGCAAGCTTCAAATCGCCAGCGACGATCTGCTGCCAAACCTCTTCTGCCGTCAACAGCTTCTCGGGATAGTGCTTTCGCGCATCGACCAACTGTTGCAACGCGCGGACATACGGTGGCTGATCGATCACCGGTTCAAAGCTGTCCCCTTCGAACAACCATGGCGTCACCGCGGCCGCTGCGGCGCGTCGCAGGAAGGCGGTTGCCGCTGCGCCGTCGGCCAACGCTTCGGCCGATTGCGGCTTGTCGCCACCAAGCGTCTCAACGAGCGCACCGTATTGTTCATAGGTCAGCGTCTGGTCCGATTCCACCTCCGCCACGTCATCGCGCACCAACGTCATGGCGACGGGAGATCCGAGCGACAATCCGTAGATCGAATCGCCCCAACGCGTTTGCGTTTCTCGCAACTGAGGCAGGAAGTGCTGGTACTGCAGCGATTCGTCGGCGAGATATTTCTCTGGCAACGAAGTGATCAAGCCGGCTTTGACCGCCGTGCCCAACATCCGCGCCGGCATCACGATCAAGTCGTTGTTGGCTGCCACGTCGGCGAGTTCCTGTTCGCCGATAACGGTCGCCTGCAGCGGTTGCTCGGAAACGCCCTGCCATCCGGTCTCGATCCGGCGGGCAAACTCTTCGGATTCGTAGATCGCCACCCGCAACGGAACTGTCGACGCCGCCTTAGGTTGGCTGTCGGATTCAACCTCCGCAGGCTTGGAATCACATCCCCACAACAACAGGGTCGGCAGCAGGCACAAAACGGAGCAAAGGAATCGCATGAGGACTGGTCTTGGGGTTCGTAAACGAAACGCAAAACGCGACGCGACCCCCGCGGGCCTGTCGCACGGGAAAACGGCAACCTGTCGTGGCAGGTACAACGTACCAAAGCTACGCATTATAGTATCGCTCGGTTCACTGCCGTCGATCGGGCATTACGGGAACCCCAGACAACCTTTCCTCACCCACAGCGGGACAATGTGATGGCTTATTATCTCGGGATCGATGTCGGCACCAGTGGAACGAAATCTTTGTTGATCGATGCGACGGGGAAGGTGCTGGCCGAAGCGGTCGCCGAATATCCGATGCATCAGCCCAAGCCGGGCTGGACCGAACAGGATCCCGAGGATTGGTGGCAGGCGACCGTGGCGACGGTTCGCAAAGTCGTTCGCAAAGCCAAGGCGAAACCGGCCGATGTGCGAGCGATCGGGCTGAGCGGCCAGATGCACGGATCGGTCTTCTTGGACGCAAAAAACAAAGTCGTCCGGCCGGCGCTGCTGTGGAACGATCAACGGACCGTCGCCGAATGCGATGAGATCACTCAGCGTGCCGGCGGTCGCAAAGCGCTCATTAAGATGGTCGCCAATCCCGCGCTGACCGGCTTTACGGCGCCAAAGATCTTGTGGCTGCGAAATAACGAACCGCGGAAATTCGACAAAGTCCGCAAAGTCCTGTTGCCCAAAGACGAGATCCGCCGACGTTTGACAGGCGAATTCGCCGGCGACATGAGCGACGCCAGCGGCACGTTGTTGTTGGACGTGGTGAAACGTCAGTGGAGCAAAAAGCTGCTCTCCAAACTGGAACTCGATCCCGATCTGCTGCCCCCAGTTTTTGAATCCGAACAGGTCACCGGACAACTGACCGCGGCGGTCGCCGAGGAATTGGGACTGAGCACCGATTGCAAAGTTGTCGCCGGAGCGGGGGACTGCGCCGCCGGAGCGATCGGCAACGGGGTCGTCGAGCGCGGCGTCTTGAGCACGTCGATCGGAACCTCGGGCGTGATGTTCGTTCACAGCGACCAACCCGAATACGATGCCGAAGGCCGGCTGCACACCTTCTGCCACGCTGTCCACGGCCAATGGCACATGATGGGCGTGAATCTGACCAGCGGCGGATCGCTGCAATGGTGGATCGACAACGTCGTCCAAGGACTAGCCGGAATTCCGAAAGGGAAACGCTACGAAGCGGCGACGGCCGAAGCGGCCGAGATCGCTGCGGGAAGCGGCGGCTTGAGTTTCTTGCCGTACCTGAACGGCGAGCGAACGCCGCACGCCGATCCCTCGGCGCGCGGAGCCTTCGTCGGACTGAACCTCACCCACACGCGAGCTCACATGACGCGAGCGGTCATGGAAGGGGTCGTCTTTGCGATGCGAGACAGTCTCGAAATCATCCGCTCGCTGAACGTTCCGGTCGATCAAATCCGGGTCAGCGGCGGCGGGTCGAAGAATCCGCTGTGGAAACAGATGCAGGCGGACATCTTTGGCCAGAATGTCGTCACGCTCAACGCGGAACAAGGGCCGGCCTACGGCGTCGCGTTGTTGGCCGCGGTCGGCGACGGGGCTTACGATTCGATCGGCGAAGCTTGCAAAGCGACGATCCAGGTGAAGGAGCAGACCAAGGTCGATCGCAAAGCGGCGTCGGCGATGGACGCCTTGTTCCCCATCTACCAGGATCTCTACGTCGCCTTGAAGGACTCCTTTCAGAAGATCGCATCGTTGCAGTAGATTGAACGTCGACGATCGACGGCGATCGTCAAACGCCCCAATCGCCAACGGATACGATCCGCCAATGCCCCCATCCAGCAGCCACTTCGACGACGCGGGGAACGCGCGGATGGTCGACATCACCGACAAAGCGATCACAGTCCGGACCGCGGTCGCGGAGGTCAGCGTGCGGATGCAGCCCGAAACGCTGCAACAAGTTCGCGAGCGAAGTTTAAAAAAGGGAGACGTGTTGGCCGTCGCGCGGCTGGCGGCGATCAGCGGCAGCAAGCTGACGTCGACGCTGATCCCTCTTTGCCATGCGATTCCAATCGAAGCTGTCGCTGTCGATTTTCAGTTTAAAAATTCGGCGACGCTCGTCTGTCGATCGACGGTGAAAACGACAGCTCGAACCGGCGTCGAGATGGAAGCCCTGACCGCCTGCAGCGTAGCGGCGCTGACCGTTTACGACATGTGCAAATCGATCGACCGCGGGATCGAGATCGACGGCTTAAAACTGATGCACAAGTCGGGCGGAAAAAGCGGCGACTTCGATCGCGACACGCGCGAAGAAAGCCGTTAAGTCGATGTCTTGGATTTGGTTAAGCATTCTGTCGGCCCTCTTCTTGGGACTCTACGAGATCGCAAAGAAATCGGCGGTGCGCGGCAATGCCGTTCCGCCAGTGCTGCTGCTCAGCACATCGACCGCCGCGATTCTGTGGCTGCCGTGGATCGTGCTGTCGCAAGTTGCTCCCGACGCGATCCCTAACGAAGCGTTTCGCGTGACGACGCTTGGTCTGCACGAGCACTTGTATCTGTTTTGCAAATCGGTGCTGGCTGGCACCTCGTGGATCTTTGCCTTCTTTGCGCTGAAGCACCTCCCGTTGTCGATCGCGTCGCCGATCCGAGCGACCAGCCCGTTGTGGACGATTGCGATCGCGACGCTGTGGATGGGCGAAAGGCCCAGCGTGCAGCAGTGGGTTGGCGTGGCGATCGTGCTGGCCGCCTTCTACGCCTTCTCGTTCGTAGGCCTTCGCGAAGGGATCCGCTTCGATCGCAATCGCTGGGTCGGATGCATGGTCGTGGCGACGCTGTTGGGTGCGTTGAGCGCGTTGTACGACAAATATCTGCTGCAGCGCGTCGGATTCGATCCGTCGACGGTGCAGGCTTGGTTTTCGATCTACTTGGTCGCCGTGATGACGCCGCTGTGCCTGTATTGGTGGTTTCGTGAACGAAGGAAATCGCCGTTCCACTGGCGGTGGCAGATCCCCGCGATCGCGATCGGTTTGTTGATCGCCGACTTCTTGTATTTCACCGCGATCGCCCAGCCGGACGCTTTGATTTCGGTGATCTCACCGCTCCGGCGATCCTCGATCTTGATCGCCTTTGCCGCCGGGATCTTGATGTTTGGCGAAGTCAATTGGCGAGCCAAAGCTGTCTGCATCGGCGGGCTACTGGCGGGCGTCTTCCTACTCAGCTGGTGAAACGGCTGGCTCAAGCGAAACTTTTCTGGGCAAAACGCCCCATATGCCCGACAAGATTCACAACGAATTCTTTGCTAGCCGTTTTACGATCTCCCCCGCGTTGCCTAGAATAGACCAACCTCCGCATCCTCGACGAAGTGCGGTTGCGCGAACGATTTCTCACCTCACCTCCCATTCAAAAACATCCTTTCGTGGCGGCGTAGCTTGTTTATGAAGACCCGATCCAATCGAACAAGTGCATCCGGGCGGCGGCGAAACCGGCGTTTGACCCTGGAAAATCTTGCTCGTCGCGAATTGTTGGCAAGCGATTTGGCTGTCTGTTATCTCGATCAGCCCGTCGGCCAGCCGGCCGCTTTGCTTGCCGAAACGGTTGCCGAAGGGGAACCCGCTCGCGATTTGGTCGCGTTTGCGAAACAGTTGACCGAAGCCGGTGCAGTCCTTTACGGCGCTGGTTGGTCGGCGGAGACGACCGAACAATTGGCGGCGTTCGGCGATGGTGCGAGGTACCTGACCTATGTCGAAGCTGCCGACGCGGACCACTTGATCAACCAAGCGGGGCTCGACGCTGCGATCACTCAATTGCCGACCTGGATCTTTCCCGACGAATCGCGAGCGACGGGAGTGTTGACGCCGGACGAAGTCGCAACGTCAGCGGGAATCTTTATTCCCGCCGGAGCCGCACCAAGTTTCTTCCCCATCGACGACCTAACCGTGGGCATCGGTTCCCCGTTGTTTGTGCCGATCGACGGCTACGATCCCAATGGCGATGCGTTGAGCATCACGGTGACCAGTTCGGATCCTAGCTTGTTGCAGGTATCGGTCAATGACACAAACGCCAGCGTTCGTTTTTCAGTCGCCGACTTTGGCGAGATGGTATTCGAGCTGTTCGAGGATCGCGTCCCCGATGCCGCGGGGCGCGTGATCGAACTTGTCGACAGCGGCTTCTACGACGATTTGGACATCCACCGAATCGCGCCGGATCGCTTGATCCAGTTCGGCGACCATGGCGGCACCGGAACGGGAGGTTCCCCGTTGGGGCCGTTGGACGACCAATATCACGCCGATCTGCAATACAATCGCGATGGCGTTTTGGGCTTCGCCAAGGTCGATGACGACAGCGGTGATTCCCAATTGTTTGTCACGGCGGGGGCTCAACGCCGACTCGATTTCCTCTATCCCGTCGTCGGGCAATTAGTTGAAGGACAGAATGTCCGCAATGCGATCAATGCGGTTCCCGTCAACGCTTTTGAATCGGTCGATGCCAGCTATCTCAACGCGTTTGGCCCCGTGACGATCACATCCGCGGAGATTTTCAACGACACCCAAAACCGATTGTTGATGCTGAAGCCGACCGGTGCGGGGACGGGACCGGTGAACGTGGAAGTAACGATCACCGATCCGGAGGGGAACCAGTCGCAACAAACGTTCCTCGTTTCGGTCACCGCCGATGATTTCCAAGCCGACAACAACGCTGCGCCCTTTTTGAATCCGATCGCGCCGCCACATGTCGCTGCCGGCGAACAGCTTGTGTTGCAATTATCGGCAACCGATATCGAAAACGACGCGGTGGCCTTCGACGCCTATCGCTTGGGCGATGTCCCCTACGAATTTGCGATCGATCCACAGACGGGCCAGTTAAGTGTTTCGCCGCCGAGTGGATTTGTCGGCGAACTAGAGATTCTGGTCGGAGTGCGAAGAGCCGAGACACCCGCTGCCGAATCGCCCGATAGCCTTCTAAGCGATTTGCAGCGTTTGGTCGTCTCCGTCGATTCGACAGCTGATTTGATGCTGAACCTCGACACTGCCAGCGACACTGGTGTCAGCAATACCGACAACCTAACATCCGCCACATCGCCATCGTTTACCGTCACCGGAACCGAACCGGGCGCAACGGTTGAATTGATGATCGGCGAAGACGTGATCGGCAGCACCGTTGCCGAGGGAGCAAGCGTTTCATTTGGGGGTGTCGATCTGTCGGGACAAGCTGACGGCGAGGTTTCGCTGCAAGTGCGTCAGACGTTTGATACCGTCGTCACGACGCTTGAATCTCCGCTGGTTATCACTCTGGATCGCATCGTTCCTTCGCAATCGAACCAGGTGCTTAACGCAGGTGCTTTGGCCACGCGGCCGTTTTTGCTGGACATCGATCACGCCGAAGAAGGAAACGGTTTGGTGTACAGCCTGATTACCGCGCCGACAGGCATGACGCTCGATCCCGCAACCGGTCGGCTTCAATGGACACCTGGTTCCACCGATGTCGGAACCCAAGCGGTCGACATCCGCTATACCGACCTGGCGGGGAACACGTTTGATGAAACACTGTCGATCGATGTCGCAGGCACACCGCAAGCGATCTTCCATTTGGGTGCCACCGACATCGCGGGAACTCCGATCGACCAAGTGGTTGTGGGGGATGAATTCCTGATAACCGTTCACGTCGCTGACAACCGCCAGTTCACCTCACGTCACGTTTTTTCCGCTTATCTCGATTTGATTTTTGACTCATCCCACGCAGTCCCGGTCGGTGGCGATGCGATCGAGTTTGGGCCGACGTTTAACTTTTCGATCGACGGATCGATCAGTGGCAACTTGGTCGACGAACTCGGCGGCGTGGCGGACGTCTTCGATATTCGGAACGCTTTGGTGGCGACGATCCGGATGCAAGCTGTCGCCCCCGGTTTGTTCACTGCCGTCGGAAGTGCTCCCGAGGGAATCGGGCACGAGCTGTTGATGGTGGATTCCCCCATCCCGGTCCCTGTCGAAGCAATCGATTTTGGACGTGTGGAGATCGTGGTCGGCAAACAGCCGCAACCGATGCAGGTCGACTTCTCCAGCAGCATCGTCGCCGATCCGGCGCGAGACAACGTATCGAACCTAACGATCACCACCGACACGACGGGACTTGTCGATATCTGGGCCGACTTCAACCGCAACGGCAGCTTCAACGATCCGGGCGAACTGATCGTCAGCGATTTCTCTATCGCCAATCAAACGGCGATGGTGCCATTCACGATCCCTGCGGGGATGCTCCCCGGCGACATCGATGTCGTTTTTGGGATCTCCGCCGATGGAAACCTTTCGCTTTCCGATGGCGATCGATTGAGCGGTATTCCCGTTGTCGATGGCGCGACGGCCAGTCCGTTTGTCGTTCATCTGGACGGACAAACAATCGCTTTCACCGCGTCACCCGACGGCGAATTGTTAGTCGAACAGGATGGCGTTACTCTATTCCGAGCTGCGGGAGCATCGTCGCTGGCATTGGTTCACGGCGACGGGGACAGCCAATGGACGATCGGCGATCTCTCGTCGACGCTGCCCGGTGATGCGGCTCTCGCGATTTCAGCTGGCGGCGGCATCGATACGCTGACCACCGCGGGACTCGACCGCGCGCTCGACCTCTCCGGCAGCGAGCACCTGTTTTCAGGAATCGAAGCGATCGCGATCGAGGATGCCAGCCAATTGACGCTCGATCTCGGCGGCTTTACGAAACTTGGTCCCAACGACGACCGATTGGATATCACGATTCCCGACCTCGATGCACTGCGTCTGCTGGGCCAATGGGAGATCGAATCGACCGAGACTCTCGCCGCCGGCCTGCTCCGCAATTTGATCTCCGGCGATGCCACGATCGGTTTAATGGGTGGTCACTTCTGGACCAACCCATCGGATCCGCTGGACGTCAACGGATCGGGAACTGTCGAACCGATCGACGCGTTAAATATTTTGAATGAGTTGACGCTGCGGCGATTCATCGACCACCAGACCAACGCGTTGCCGGAACTGGCGACACTGACGGCCTTCCCCGGACGCTTCTACGACACGAATCGCGATGGCCGTCTAACGCCAATCGATGCTTTGCGGATTATCAATCGACTTTCGATTATCTCGCTGGCGGGCGAACAATTCAGCCAGCCGACCGATGCGGCTGCCTTTGCCGTTCCACCGACGTTGGCGATTGATCACTCGGGGCGCGACGACGAGGACGACGAACTGGAAGCTCAACAGGTCGACGCCTACTTCTCATGACAGTCTCCCCCAACATGCGATCGGTCGCGGCAACCGATCGATCGATTGAAGCGGCATGTGAGTATCTAGCCGCAGGCGAACTCGTCGGCGTGCCGACGGAGACTGTCTATGGATTGGCGGCCAACGCGTTGGACGAATCGGCGGTTCGCAAGATCTTCGCCGCCAAGGGGCGTCCAGACAACAATCCGTTAATCGTCCATCTGCCCGATGTCGCGGCGATGCGACAAGTCGTCCGCTGGCCCTTGGATCCGGTCGTGATGGATCAATTCGAAGCGATCGCCGACCTCTGGCCAGGGCCGCTGACGATTGTGCTGCCCCGATCCGAACGCTTGCCCGACGCGGTCACTGCGGGGCAAGCGACCGTGGCGGTTCGGATCCCCAGTCATCCCGTGATGCAACAATTGCTTCGGCGCAGCGGGCTGCCGCTGGCGGCTCCCAGTGCGAACCGATCGAAATACGTCAGCCCCACGACGGCGCAACATGTTGTCGATGGATTGGGCGATCGCGTCTCGATGGTATTGGATGGCGGAGCTTGCACGATTGGATTGGAATCGACGATCGTGGCATTGGGGGAACAACCGCGGTTGCTGCGGCCGGGGGCGATCACGGCGGAGACGCTTGCCACGCGATGGAACATTCCCGTCGAATCGCTGCTGCCGGTCGACCAGCGTCCCGTCGTCTTGGAGGCGCCTGGCATGATGCTTCAGCACTATTCGCCTCGAACGCCGCTGTTGTTTGCCGATCCATCCGCCTCGGTTCCCGCTGGCCGCGTGGGGCGGATCGCATTTGAGCCGCTGTCGCCCGAAGAAAGTAAAACCTTTGCCGTCGTCCGAGTGCTCAGCGACACGGGGGATTTGAATCGCGTCGGCCAACACTTGTTTGCCGCGATGCGGGAACTCGACGCGATGGGGCTCGATGCGATCGTGACCGATACCTGTGCGGCTGAAGGAGTCGGCCGCGCGATCATGGATCGACTGAAACGGGCCGCCTGTCGCGAATAACCTCCGCCACCGGTTTGCATTAGAATATCGGCGAGGGCTCTGCTATTTATGGTTCAACGACGCGACAAGACGACGATCGATTACATCGTGATCGCACTCAACCCTGCGTTGATCGTGACGATGATCGCCAGCCTCGTTTACTTCCTCACGCTGTGCATGTATCGCGGCGATTTTATTGCCCGGATCAACTACATCCTGTTCCTGTTTATCGTGGCAGCCGTCGGGATCGCGCGGATCGCGATCGAAGAGGGACGCGGCCGAGCGATGGCGTTTGCGTTGGGTCTGGGAGCCGCGACGCTGCTGTCGACGATGCGTTTCGTCGGCGAAGGGATGCTGATGGTCGTGGGCCTGCTGACCGTGATCTGGTACCTGGCCGATCGAATCACGATCGATTGCACGTTGATCGACGAACAATCCGATGCCAGCGGCGAGGGGCTGATGCAGGGCGGTCTGTTCGGTGGTGCCGCCAAACAGGAGAGCGACGTCTCGTTGGATGGCACGACACAAAGCTTGACCGATCGCCGCGATAACGATCAAGCCGCCACCGGCACCAACGATCCGCAGCGGCCCCGCGGAAAGAAGCGTGGCCACCGACCGGGGATGTGGATTTTGTACCTAGCGTTCGCCGCGATCCCACTGTACGGACTTGGCCAAGTTCTGTTGCCCGGCGACACCGCAACGCGCGATTCAGCGTTGAGAAGCTTGGCGATCTATCTTGCCAGCTCGCTCTTGCTGTTGGTCACAACCAGCTTCTTGGGGATGCGTCGCTATCTGCGGCAGCGTGGAGTCGACATGCCGGCCGGCATCAGCATCCGCTGGCTAGGATTTGGAGCCGCCTTGGTCGCCGGCCTGCTGATGCTCTGCTTCCTACTGCCTAAACCCGGCCAACTGCTGGCATCCCTGGAACTCCCCTCCTCGGTCAGCTCGCCCGAAGGACTGCAATCGAACAAGCAGGGCTGGGGCGACGAAGGAGTCGAGAAGGGAAAGCCGGAAAATGCAAGAGGAGGCGAAGGAGAGCAGGGTAGCGGCGGCGAGAAGCCTGGCGGTGACAAGTCCGGCGGCGAGAAGTCCGGTGGCGAGAAGTCCGGTGGCGAGAAGTCCGGTGGCGAGAAGTCCGGTGGCGAGAAGTCCGGTGGTGAGAAGTCCGGCGGTGAGAAGTCCGGCGGTGAGAAGTCCGGCGGTGAGAAGTCCGGTGGCGAGAAGTCCGGCGGTGAGAAGTCCGGTGGCGAGAAGTCCGGTGGCGAGAAGTCCGGTGGCGAGAAGTCCGGTGGCGAGAAGTCCGGTGGCGAGAAGTCCGGTGGTGAGAAGTCCGGTGGTGAGAAGTCTGGCGGTGAGAAAACTGATGACGAGAAGTCGGAATCCGGCGGCGAGTCGGCCGACGATTCGAAGGCGGCTTCCGATGGCAGCGATCCGAAATCGGAATCGGACGCTGGCGAGCCTCGCGATCAGCAAGGGAACTCCGCTTCGGAACCTCCTCCCCCGCCGCCAAGCGAGGGTTGGAAGATGCCCGACATTTTGTCGAAGCTCTCGGGCCTGTTGCGTTTCCTCATCTTCGCCCTCCTGGCCGGGATCGTCGCCTTTTACGCAATGCGTCACTGGGACGAGATCGTCGGCTGGCTGCGGGAACTATTTGGCGGCTGGGGAGGAAACGGTGCGGTCGAACCACCAGTGGAAGCGGCAAGGACGATTGTCCCTCCGGCTCCGCCACGTCCCTTTTCGGCTTATGCCAACCCGTTGGACGATGCCTCGATCTCGATGGAGCGAGCCGTTGTGGTCTCCTTCAATGCGTTAAACGCTTGGGCTCGAGAGCACGATTGTCCGCGCCCCGAACAGTTGACTCCGACCGAGTTCACGCAGTTGTTAGGAGGGCGTTTCCCGGAACAAGCCCGCAACATCATGCTGACGGCAGAGATGTACAACGTGGTCGTCTACGGGAATCGGAACGTCAACCCGGCGCATCGCAAGACGCTGCAATCGCTCTGGTCGTTCATGCAGCAACCGGCGTCACGCCCGGCCGCGCGGTCCGGCCCTCCAAAAGTTAACCGATAATTAACCTGCGATCCGACTCGAAAAAGCCCCGTCCCACACGGCGCCGGCCGCCAAACGGTTCCGAAAGCCCCAAGTGTTCCTTCGCGAACCGTTTGGCTACATTAGAAAGACAAACGTCCTGCCGAAGTCGCGTTGGCGGAGCCGGTGGGACTCCTGGTGATTTTCAAGATCGCCGCCGGACCAACAGTCGTGGGAACGTGATGAATCAACAATCGAGAGCCGGAAGCAAGTAGGGTTGCAATCTTGGATATGCTGCGTGCGCTGTGGAAGGCATTGTTGATTGCTGGGCTGATCGGTTTGCTGCTGGGCGGAGTCACGATCGCATCGGTACCGCTGGAGTATCGCAGCCAGCTGGCAATCCGCTTTGCTGTCGCTTATGGCGTGATCGCTACCTTGGTTTCGATCTGGCTGGTTCAGCGGTCGACGCGGCACACGAAGGCCGAAAGCGAACTGATGTGGTGGGCCAACGACTTGGCCAACGGAGACTTGGCGTCGCGTGTGCGGACTCCCATGTTCAGCGGCGAACAAGCTCAACTGCTGCAACACCTCAATCGACTGCAAGAGTCGACGCGCGGCCAGATCGAACAATTGCAAGCCGATCGCCGCCGCAGTTTTATGGTGTTGGCTCACATGGTCGAAGGGATCGTCGCGATCGACGACGAACGCCGTGTTCTGCTGGTCAACGAAGCCGCTTGCCGTTTCTTGAAACTGAACAAAGAAACCACCGTCGGCCGCAAGTTGTTGGAAGTGATCCGGGTGCCGGAAGTCACCAATCTGGTCAACCAGACATTAAGCACCAACGAAGATTCCGAGGTCGAACTTCAATCGACCGACATGCGACAACTGTTGGTCAAATCGAGCACATTGCCATCGGAATCGCGGCGTGGTGTCCTGTTGACGATTCACGACCAAACGCAGCTCAAGCAGCTCGAAGCGATGCGGCGCGAGTTCGTCGCCAACGTATCGCATGAACTGAAGACTCCTTTGGCGGCGGTAAAAGGTTACGCCGAGACGTTGCAATTAGGTGCGATCGACGACAAAGAAATCGCGCCTCATTTCGTCGACCAAATCCTCTCGCAAGCCGATCGACTGGAACGCTTGATCGCCGACATGATGCATCTGGCCCGAGCTCAAGACCGCTCGCAACCCGCCGCCCCCGTCGACGTGCTGGTCTTCCCGGTGATCCAGGAATGCTGCGAAACCTACCAACCGGTCGCCGCCCAGAAGGAGATCGAACTGATTTTGGAACCGTTCGATGAAGCGTGCACGATCTTGGGCGAACGCGAAGCGCTGCTAACGGTCGTCAACAATTTGGTCGGCAACGCCCTGCGATACACTCAGGTTGGTGGTCACGTTCGCGTCAGCTGTCAGCCCGAAGAGGAACAGGTTTCGATCGCGGTGACCGATGATGGCCTGGGAATTCCCCACGAGGATCAGGAACGGATTTTCGAGCGGTTCTATCGCGTCGAAAAAGCTCGCGACCAGCAATACGGCGGCACCGGGCTCGGATTGGCGATCGTCAAGAACATCGTTCAGTCGTTTGGCGGTTCGATGCGGCTGCAAAGCAAACCGGGAAAAGGTTCGACTTTCGAAGCCGTCCTCCCCTGCTCCCCCGCGGCCGTCTCGTTGCAGACCGCGAAGTCCGGCTAAGCCTGCTCAATTCGCGACAAACGACTTCTATGTTGAATCAGGCGACGTTATCATCTTGTGAAGAGAGGACCTCACGCCCCTTGTGAGGATCCAATTCAACGAAGATTATCTGCTTGGAGACTGTCGATGCGCTCGCGTTTTACTACCGGTGGCTTGTGCTTTCTATTGGGGCTGTGCTGTTCATTGTCGACAGCAAACGAGACGCCCGACCTGCCGGTGCTGGGCAAACGCGACGGGGCCAAACCTCGCAATGTCGTATTCATCTTGACCGACGACCATCGCTACGACGCGATGGGTTTCATGGGGCATCCGTTTCTCGAGACGCCGCACCTGGATTCGATTGCATCCCAAGGCGTCCATCTAAAAAATGCGTTTGTGACGACCTCGCTGTGCTCCCCCAGCCGAGCTTCGATCCTGACCGGCTTGTACACGCACAAGCATCGCGTGATCGACAACAACCGAACCGTCCCGGCGGGAACTCGATTCTTTCCGCAATATCTACAGCAAGCCGATTATTCGACAGCCTTTGTCGGCAAGTGGCACATGGGTGGCGAACACGATGATCCGCGACCAGGTTTCGATCATTGGATCAGCTTTCGCGGTCAAGGAAACTACCTGGCTCCCAACCCCAAATACACGCTGAACGTCAACGGCAAACGGGTCAAACAGAAAGGCTACATCACCGACGAACTTACCGATTACGCAATCGATTGGCTGAAGCAACAACAGGGTTCCGAACAGCCCTTCTTTTTGTATCTGTCGCATAAAGCAGTCCATTCGAACTTCACTCCCGCGGAACGACATGCCGGGCGATATGCTGATGCAGACCTGAGTTTCTTGCCGCGAGGAAAAGAGATTTCGGCGGCGAACAACGCGCCGCGTTGGGTCCGCGATCAACGCAACAGCTGGCACGGAATCGACTTCTCCTACCACAGCGACAACGGATTGGACTACCTGTACCGCCGTTATTGCGAATCGGTCCTGGCAGTCGACGACAGCGTCGGCCGCGTTATGGACCAACTGAAGGCGATGGGACTGTACGACTCAACGCTGGTGATCTACATGGGGGACAACGGTTTCATGTGGGGCGAACACGGCTTGATCGACAAACGCGTCGCCTATGAAGAATCGATCCGCGTCCCGATGGTGATGCAATGTCCCGATCTCTATGAAGGTGGGAAGGTCGTCGATTCGGTGATCGGCAACATCGATGTCGGGCCGACGATCCTGCATGCCGCCGGACTGGAGACGCCGGAATACATGGACGGCCAGAGTTTCCTCGAACTGCCGAACAAGCCCGAGATGGATTGGCGAAAGTACTTCTTGTACGTCTACTACTGGGAAAAGAACTTTCCCCAATCGCCGACTCAATTTGCGTTGCGGGGCGACCAATACAAATACATCACCTATTACGGATTGTGGGATGTCGACGAACTGTACGACCTGAAAGCCGATCCGGGAGAAACCAAGAACCTGATCAACGATCCCGCGATGCGATCGGTCGCCAAGGCGATGGAGAATCGCTTGTATGAGATGCTGGGCGATGCTGGCGGAATGGACATCCCGATGAACCAGCCGCGTGGCCGTTCGCAAAACAAACGCTGGGCGGAACGGGGCGGAAACGACGCAGCCGATTTCCCCGCAGCGATCGTCGTCGATCAGCCGCTCAATCGCGAAGCGAAGTGATCCGCGTGAAGCGTTAATACGGGACACGTCCCAATGAACTTCATGCTGCGGCGCCGCACTACGGCGTCGCTTTCTTTTGCGCCGCACGCGTCGGCGCCACCGCCCATTCTCATGTTGCGTTTTTCCGACACACGTCCCGCAAAGGCATCGTGTCGGGCTGTTCTTTGGCAACACGGGCCCGACGGCGAGCCGCAGAAACCGAGGTTTGATGGGTAAAAATCATGGTGGGGCTAACTTTGGCCCCCCTTTTGCTTACCGAGTCCGACACCGCGGAGGTCGCTTGATCGCGACCGCACGCCAACACTACTTCGGACACAGGCTAAGCTTCACGATGCAAAAATCTCCAACCGCCACGGCGAAACAGCGCTCATGGATCGAACGTGCGGTCGCGCTGCTCCCTCGATCCACCCGACCCGGCAAACACGATAGCCTCGCTGCCGACCAACACGGCTTTTGCGTCGAGACGATGGAACCACTGATCGTGCTCTCGGCCAGCAGCCTCTGCGGGGCATCGATTTCCGAATTGGTTCACCCCGCCGAACCGCCGAGCCACGACTGCCAACCGGTTGCGGAAGTTGCGGACTGCAAACCAAGCGCTGCCAGTTGCGACGTGGACCTTTCACCGTGCAACCCGACTGAATCAACAGACAGTCCCAACGTCACGCACGACGATCTATTTGATCCGCTGCCGCCGCACGCAAGCGAAGACCAAACGCCGCGCGACGATCACGCCCCCGGCAGCAAGCTGGCAAGCCGGTTAGTGCAAGATATCGAAGCGCTGCTGCGAGATTTCAAACATGAGCTGAGCGACTCGGGGACCACAAACAACATCCAACTGGTCCTGGCGCCAACGATCAACATCAATGGCGACAACAACCAATTTACGCTCAACCTAACCGTTGACCTTTCGGGCGTGCAGATAACGCAAACCGATGGCCAGTATGGCAACCCGGCGATGCCAACAACTCCATCGGATCCCCCGATCGTCGATGATCCGATCGTCGACTTCCACGATGACTTCCGCACGATCGATGGAACTCAGAACAACCTGCATCACGACAGTGGCTTTGGAGCGACAGGCAGCCAACTGCTTCGGCTCGCCCCGGCCGACTACGGCGACGACTACAACACACCTGCCGGATCGGATCGTCCCAGCGTACGAACGATCAGCAATCTGGTGAACGACCAGGTGACGGATCTGCCCAACGATCGTGACATCACCGACTTCCTGTGGGTCTGGGGCCAGTTCATCGATCACGACATCGACCTGAGCGAAGCGGACTCGGGGGAATCGTTCCCGATTGCGATCCCGCAAGGCGATCCGTTTTTTGATCCCTATGGCACCGGCACCGCACAGATGCCTTTCGATCGTTCGGGATATGACCTGGATGCCGATGGCGTACGGCAGCAATACAATTCGTTAACGTCGTACATCGATGCGTCGCAGATCTACGGTTCCGATGCGGAAACCGAGACGCGGCTGCGAAGCTTTGCGGGAGGTCAATTGACCATGCCCGACCAGTTGCTGCCGATGGAAACCGACGAGCATGGCCAGCTGGGGTTCTATTCAGGCGATGTCCGCGTCGGTGAGAACATCGCATTGACCTCGATGCATACATTGTTCTCACGTGAACACAACCGGATCGCTGCGGAACTGGCGGCCACCGAATATCAAGGTCGCGATCTGAGTGACACTGCGGTCGACGAAGAGATCTTTCAACGAGCCCGTGCGATCGTTGGGGCTGAATTGCAACACATCACCTACAACGAATTCCTCCCCACGCTGCTTGGCGAAAACGCCTTAGACGCCTACGCGGGCTACGACGCGATGGTCGATCCATCGATCGCCACCGAGTTCTCGACTGCCGCGTTCCGGTTTGGGCACACGACACTATCGCCGGAACTGCTGCGTTTGGATCCGGACGGCAATGAGATCGCCGCGGGGAACGTCTCTCTGCGAGACGCATTCTTCTCTGCCGACACGCTGTTGGAAAGCGGCATCGCCCCCATCCTGCAAGGCGCCGCGGCTCAGGTAAGCCAGACGATCGATCCGTATGTGATCGACGACGTCCGCAACTTCCTTTTCGGTGAACCCGGGCAAGGAGGCATGGACTTGGCTTCGCTCAATATCCAACGCGGGCGCGATCACGGGCTGTCCAGTTACAACGACACCCGGGAAGCGCTGGGGCTAGGACGGATCGACTGTTTCGAACAGATCAGCAGCGACGCCGAAGTAGTCACCCGACTGCAATCGGCTTACGAAAGTGTCGACCACATCGATCTATGGGTTGGTGGACTGTCGGAAGATCATGTCGCCGACGGGAACCTCGGCGAGACCTTCCACACCATCATCGTCGACCAATTCGAACGCTTACGTGACGGCGATCGTTATTGGTATGAAAACGCTTTGTCGGCCACCGATCTGGGCATGGTGAAAGATACTCAACTTAGCGATATCATCCGCCGCAACACCACGGCCGACACGGTGCAGGACAACGTCTTCGTGTTGCCCGCCAGCGGTACCACGTACGCGTAGCGCACCACCGTCGGCGGTGCTAGCGAACAACAAAAAAAGCCAGGCGAACCGCTGATGTTCGCCTGGCTTGATGAATTTTAAGTGTTCGAAATCGAACTCTTCGGCATCGTGTTACTTGTGAACCGAATGGCACGCTTTGCAGTTTGCAGCCTTCTTCAACATCCCCGCTGCGTTTGCGTCGCCATCGACGGCAGCCTTGGAAGCTTTGACCAACGCTTCGGTCTTGGTCTTCCAACTCTCCGCATCACCCTTCTTGGGTGTTGCCTTCGCCATCGCAACCATCATCTCGTGCAACTTGGCTTTCTCTTCGTCGGATGCTTCACCGCCGGCAACCTTTTTGATTAAAGGACCTTTAAAGCAGGTCTTCATGCATTCCTTGATCGAATGCTTCGGCTCGCCCTCGTCGGCGATCGCCGACAACGACAAGACCGCACTGATTCCAACAAGTCCCAAAACGGCAATCATTCGCATGTTTTCTTCTCCAGGTTCGACCGGCAAGGATTATCTAAGCTAGCGAGCATTTTAATAGCCAACGGGGGGTAGCGGAATCAAGCCCTGATCAAATTTCGAGAAAGCTGAAGGCAGCCCCCCCGATTAGCGCAAATCTACATTGCCCCACGCCTTCCAAACCGAACGTTTCCCTATGTTCGTCGCGCTCCGAACGGCCTTTCGGAGGCGACCGGGGACCACGTGCCCTGCGACCCGCCCAATAAACCAAAAATTTTTCTGACGCGATATATTGGCGAATGATAGCGGATGGAAAACCTACACCAGTCAATTTAACCCCCAAAATCGCTAGTCATTCACAAACCCAAGCTAGGGGGCAATTCCGGCTCCTACGTCCGGTTAGACTAAATTTGCCGACTGGCAATACCGAAATGTTTGACATACCCAAGCCGGCCGTGTTAGATTATTTGATCGTAAATACAGTCGACTTAGCCCCGCCCCTATCCCACCTATTTAAGTACACACCGCAGAGCCGAAGCGCGTAACGCGGCAGTATCCAACCCGAATCGGTAACGCGGCGGACCCAATCCAACGTGGAAAAGGCCGGCACCCAAACGTAACCGAACAATCTGCCAGATCTCCAAAATCTGCAGATTTGCAAGTGATCGATCGTATCAATTTTGCCAGGAGTCTCTTGAGATGTTTAAGTGTCAAGGTAACGCAATCAGTCGACGTGGATTTGTCGCCGCAGGAGCCTTGGGAGGTTTGGGGCTGTCGCTGCCACAACTGCTCTCGATGCAACAAGCTCGCGCTGATCTGAAGCACTACGATTTCATCGAAGCCAAAGCGCAAAGCGTGATCCACATCTTCTTGCCTGGTGGTATCGCCCAACAAGAGTCGTTCGATCCCAAGCCATACAGCCCGATCGAATTTCGCGGTGAGATGAAGACCGTGAAGACCAACACGGGCGAAGTCTTCTCCGAATCGATGAAGGAAGTCGCTGGCATCGCGGACAAAGTCTGCGTCATCCGTTCGATGACTCACGGCGAAGCAGCTCACGAACGTGGCACGCACAACATGTTCACCGGCTACAAGCCCAGCCCGGCTTTGATCTTCCCAAGCTTTGGAAGCGTCGTCAGCCACGAATACGGTCCTCGCAACAATTTGCCACCGTACGTTTGCATCCCCAACCAGCCCAACGAATTTGCAGGTAGCGGATACCTCAGCAGCTCGTACGGCCCGTTTGCACTAGGTGCCGATCCGGCGTCGAAGAACTTCAAGGTTCGCGACCTGGACCTCTACAAGGGTGCTGATGGGGAACGCTTCGCACGTCGCCAATCGGCGCTGGAAGTTATCAACCAAAAGTTTGGCTCGTTGACCAACGCCGACAACGTCGGTGCGATGAGCACCTTCTACGACCGCGCCTACAGCCTGTTGGGCAGCGAAGAAGCCAAGACCGCGTTTGACTTGGACAAAGAAGATGCCAAGATGAAAGCGGCCTACGGCGAAAACACCGCTGGCATGCGGATGCTGATGGCTCGTCGCCTGGTCGAAGCGGGCTGTCGCTTGGTCACGCTAACCTATGGCGGTTGGGACATGCACTCCAACCTCACTGCCGGAATGAAACGCTCGACGCCGCCACTGGATCACGCGTTGACCCAATTGATCAATGACTTGGAACAGCGTGGCATGCTCGATTCGACGCTTGTCATGGTGACGACCGAATTCGGCCGCACACCTAAGATCAACAAGGATGCTGGCCGCGATCACTATCCAAAGGTCTTCAGCGTGATGTTGGCTGGTGGTGGTATCAAGGGCGGCACGGTCTACGGAGCGTCCAACGCAACCGCGTCGGAACCTGAATTCGATCCTGTGACTCCCGAAGATCTGGCGACCACAATGTATCACCAATTGGGCATCGTCGCCGACAAGGAATTGATGGCTCCCGGCGACCGTCCGATCGAGATCATCGATGGTGGCAAGGTCATCAAGGATATTTTGGCTTAGCCGATTGATCAGCAGCGATTATGATTGAGAATCGCTGCTGAAAAGAACATTCGCTCGCCCGCCGGGAAAACCTGCGGGCGAGCCCTTCCAGCTCCGCGTGTTTCCCCCTCCCACCTTCGCCCGAGCAACCGATTGCCATGCATCGCACCCGCTATCAGACCGCTGCTGAACGTCGAACAAGCTCTTCCTATCTGGTTTCGCGACAGATCGTGATGACGTCGTTGCTATTCTTCCTATTGGCTGGAGTTGCGGTTGCGGCCCAACCCCGTTTGACGGGATCGATCCCCCGCGGAATCCAACGCGGTACAACCCAGAAAGTCATCTTCACCGGTACCCGGATTAAAGATGGACGCCAGTTGTTGTTCGATATCCCGGGCATCAACGTCCTCTCGGTGACTCCCGTCGATAACAGCAAAGTCGAAGCCGAACTAGAAGTCCCCGCTGATACGCCGCCGGGCCTTTATCCCGTTCGCATGGTGACCGAAACCGATGTCAGCGACATGATCATGTTCGCCGTCGGTGCGATGCCCAACGTCGATGAAGTCGAACCCAACAGCGATATCGAAACGCCGCAGCTGATCGAAAGCAACGTCACAATCGAGGGCAAAATCGCCACCGAGGATGTCGATTACTTCGCCGTTGATTTGAAGAAAGGGGACCGTTTGACCGCCGAGGTCGAAGGAACGCGATTGCGTCGCGGCCGCGGAGATCCCTTTTTCGATCCCTACATTGCGATCTTGAACAGCGACCGATTTGAACTCGCCTTCAGCGACGACGCCCCCCTGTTGCAACAGGACAGCGTTTGCTCGATTACGGCCCCAGAAGACGGTCGTTATATCGTCATGGTCCGTGACAGTTCGTTTGGCGGTCGTAACGATGCCTACCGACTGCACATCGGTTCCTTCCCCCGCCCGGTCGCTGTCGTCCCCGCCGGTGGTGCCCCAGGTGAGGTGATCAACGCCACGTTTGTATCGATCGATGGCCAGCAGTGGACAGAATCGATTCAATTGCCAAGCGAACCGTCGGAATTATATCCCATCGTCGCTACCAATGAACACGGCAGCAGCCCATCGCCGAACTACGTTCGGGTTCAACCACAAGGCAACGTGATTGAACAAGAACCCAACAACTCTTTCAAAGAATCGACCGCCGGTACACTGCCCGCCGCATTTTGCGGAATCTTAGCCGAACCAGGCGACAACGATTATTTCAGTTTTGAAGCGAAGAAGGGGCAGACGGTCAGCATCCGATTGTTCTCACGCAAAGTCTTGCGATCCGAACTCGATGGCGTGATCAACGTCTACAACGCCAAAGGTGGCCGCGTTGGCGGCAACGATGACTCCGGCGGTCCCGACAGTTTCCTCGAGTACAAAATCCCTGCTGATGGAGCGTACCACGTTCGAATCAGCGATCACTTGGGCAGCGGTGGGCCTGGATTTGCCTATCGATTGGAAGTCGCATTGGCCGGGCCCGAACTGACACTGTCGCTCCCCGACCGCAAGCGTTATGAAGCCACGATGATTGCGGTCCCTCAAGGAAACCGAACCGCCGTGATGCTCAACGCAACTCGCAAAGGCTTTGGTGGCGCGATCGACATCGAAGCGTTGAACTTGCCTGCTGGAGTTACCGCGACCCCAATTCAAATGCCCGCCAACCGTACCACCGTCCCGTTGTTGCTGACCGCAACAGCTGACGCACCATTGGACGGTCGCTTGGTCAACTTGGTTGGCAAAGTCGATAAACGGGATGACGTTGTGTCCCGTTTCGACCAACAACACCAAATCGTTGGTGGACGTAACAACGCGGTTCCTTTCGAGTACCGTTCCAATCGCGCTGCCATTGCGGTTTCGAAAAAATCCCCATGCACAATCGCCATTGTTCAACCGCAGGTGCCCGTTGTGCGAAACGGTTCAATGGAACTGACCGTTACGATCGACCGTGCCGACTATGACGCCGACGTGGCCGTTCGCTTGCTGTACAACCCACCGGGAATCGGATCCAGCGGAAGCATCAAAATCCCCAAGGGGAGTAACGAAGCAAAAATTCCGATCACTGCCAACGCTTCGGCAGCGATTGGCGAATGGCCAGTGATCGCGTCCGCCATCATCAGCGATGGCAACGGCTCTTATGAAATCGCATCGGACCCCATCACGCTGAACATTGCGGATAAGATCTTCACGTTCGGCTTCCCAAAGACATCCAGCGAATTGGGCGCCGACGCCAACGTCGTCGTCGATGTTGAAATCGGCCGTCCTTTCGAAGGAACGTGCGAGGTTGAATTGGTCGGGATTCCTGCAGGTGTGACCTGCGGAAATTCGAAGCAGACCATCACCAACGAGACCGAGCAGGTCGTCTACGCGGTCAAGGTCGCGGACAAAGCTCGCGTTGGCCAACACAAATCGTTGGTCGCTCGTGCCAAGATCGTTAGCGACAAGGGTGTGATCACGCAGACTCAAGGAACGGGCATCCTGCAGATCGACAAGCCGCTGCCCGCACCCGTTGCCAAACCAGCACCTAAAAAGGCAGCAGCACCAGCCAAAAAACCGGCAGCACCTAAACCAGCGGTCGAAAAACCGCTGAGCCGCCTGGAGCAACTCCGTTTGATGCGTGAAGAAGCTCGCGCCGGCAACTAAGGTAACCGAATTGCCAATAGATTCGCTTCGATTGGTTTTGGCAGGTCAGGAAGATCGCCACAGGAACAACCGACGGGCTGGGATGCCCACCGAACGTTAAAAGCAACGATAACGACCCTAAGGTAATGATGATGCGTCGACTATCTCTGACACTCTCGGCAGTATTGTTGTCCAGCGCAGTTGCATGGGCCGCCGAACCGGCTGCACCTGCGGCAGCCAGTTCCGATGGCCCGGCCCCCTCGGCGACAGTTAACCTGGCTGTCTATCCAGAAGAGATTTCGCTGGATACCGCTCGCGATTACCAAAACTTTATCGCCGTCGTGAAACGCGAAGACGACGTGACGCTGGATGTCACCGAGACCGCAAAGTGGACATTGGCCAGCGACAAGGTCGCCAAACTCGAAGGCACCAAAGTCACTCCGTTGGCTGAAGGGGCGACCGAACTGGTCTGCAATTATGGATCCAGCGAGATTCGCATCCCCGTGAAGGTCACGCGGCCGAGCGAGAAGCTGCCGATCAGTTTCGAAAAAGATATCGTTCCGATCATGACTCGCAGCGGTTGCAACACCGGCAGCTGCCACGGCGCGAAGATCGGCAAAGATGGCTTCATGATCAGCCTGTTCGGGTACGATCCCGCTGGCGATTACAGCCGCATCACCCGCGAAATCGGCATGCGTCGGATCAACCTAGCCGTTCCCGCCGACAGCCTGTTCTTGACCAAAGCGACTGGCGCGGTAACGCACACCGGCGGCAAATTGTTTGACAAAGAGAGCGTCTACTACGCGACCATCCTTGAGTGGTTGGAGAACGGAGCCCCCAACGACCCGACACCGCCACCCGCGGTTTCGAAGCTGGAAATCTATCCTCCTCAAGCGGTCATCGAAGGTGCGGGCAGCAAGCAAAAGTTCATCGCGGTCGCCCATTACGACGACGGCACCACACGTGACGTGTCGAACCTCGCCGCCTTCATGACAAACAACGAAACCTCCGCTTCGATCGACAACGAAGGCAACGTCACCGCCGGTGCGCGTGGCGAAGCGTTCATCATGGCTCGCTTCGAAACGAAGACCGAAGGCCGCCAAGTGATCGTGCTTCCAGAAAACCTGAAGTACGAAGCACCGCAGATCACCGGCAACTACATCGATCAATCGGTCGGCAAGAAGCTGAACCAACTGCGGATCCTACCGAGCGGTTTGTGCAGCGACGAAGAATTCTTGCGTCGCATCACGCTGGACGTAACCGGCCAGATGCCCACCGAAGAGGAATACCATGCCTTCATGACCGATACCGCGCCGCAAAAGCGGTCCGAGTTGATCGATCGCTTGTTAGAACGCAAAGAATTCAGCGAGATCTGGGCGATGAAATTCGCTCAGCTGTTGATGATCAAAAGCTCCAACCAAGTGAGCTACAAGTCGGCGTTCCTGTACAACCAATGGTTGACCGACAAATTCGCTCGCAATGTCCCCATCGACCAAATGGTTCGCGAAATGCTGGGGGCTACCGGTGGTACGTTCAGCAGCCCAGCAACCAATTACTACCAAATCGAAACCGACACGCTCAAGCGAGCGGAAAACGTCGCCCAAGTCTTCATGGGAATCCGCACTCAGTGTGCCCAGTGTCACAACCATCCATTCGATCGTTGGACACAAAACGATTACTACAGCTTTGCCGCGTTCTTCTGCCAAGTCGGCAGCAAAGGTGCAGAGGACTATCGCGAACGAATCATCTACAACCGTGGCAGCGGCGAAGTCAAACACGTCGTCACCAACAAGGTCAGCCCACCCAAATTTCTGGGTGGTGAATTTGCCGACACCAAGGGCAAAGATCGCCGTGTTGTGCTGGCCGAATGGTTGACCAGTCCAGAGAACCCTTATTTTGCTACCAGCATCGCGAACCGCGTCTGGGCTCACTTTATGGGCGTCGGAATTGTAGAGCCCGTCGATGACGTCCGAATCAGTAATCCCGCCTCGAACCAAGAGTTGTTTGAAATGTTGGGAACCAAGCTGGGTGAATATAAATTCGACTTCCGCCAGCTCGTTCGCGACATCTGCAATAGCGAAGCGTACCAACGTAGCGCAACGGCAAACGAAAGCAACAAGACCGACACACGCAACTTCGCTTATGCGACGGTTCGCCGGATCCCTGCTGAAATGCTGCTCGATTGCATCGGTCAGGTAACCGACACCAACGAGAAGTTCCGCGGTCTTCCACTGGGAGCCCGAGCCGTTCAAATCGCCGATGGTCGCACATCGACCTACTTTTTGACGACGTTCGGCCGTGCTCCACGCGATACCGTCTGCGACTGTGAAGCGTCGACCGATCCATCGCTTTCACAAGCCTTGCACCTGCTTAACAGCAACACCACCAGTGGCAAGATCACTCAAGGCAAAGTGATCGACAAATTGCTGGAAGGCGATGCGACTCCCGAACAAGCTCTCGATCGGCTCTATATCCGTTGCTTGGCTCGCAAGCCAACCGACACGGAAAAGGCCGAACTGTTGGCGACCATTGGAAAATCGCCCTCTCCCAAGGAAGGACTCGAAGACATTTTCTGGGCTTTGCTAAACAGCCGGGAATTTGTTTTCAATCACTGATCCGCGTGTAGAATAGATCGATACTACGCCGCCCATTGCGGCGTTTGCAAACGCGTCGTGCGAATGCCCGCCATCGACAATCGCTTTGGCGGGCAGCACTCCGGTTTCGGGGTGAGCGATGCGCTGCGAAACTACATCGATATCGCCGATCCGCCCCCACTGTGCCCGCTTGTTGCGCGGTGAGGTTGGTTCGGATGATTCCCTCCCCACCTAAATGCATTCGCCGCCATGAAACGAATCTCCTTTCTCCTGTTAGTCGCCTCGTCGTTTAGCACTTTGCACGCTGCCGATGAAAAGCCGACCGACAAGCCGAAGTTGAATTACATCGATCATGTTCTACCGATCTTTCGGCAGAGCTGCTTGAAGTGCCACAACGCGAACGATGCCAAGGGTGGTCTGGCCATCGACAGCTATGCCGCGTTGATGGAAGGTGGCGGCAGCGGTGAAGTTGTATTCGACGGGGATTCGGGCAGCAGCCGGCTGTACCAGGTGATGACTCACGAAGATACGCCTGTGATGCCTCCGAATTCGGAGCCGCTGCCGAAAGAGCAATTGGACATCATCAAGAACTGGATCGATGGCGGTGTACTGGAAAACAGCGGCAGTAAGGCCAAGAAAAAGAAAGGCCCTTCGCTGACCTTCACTGCGATGGATGCGGGCGGAAAGCCCGACGTGATCACCATGCCAGAATCGGTCTGGCGGGTTCCTGTGATCACGACTCAACGCAGCGCTGCGGCGTCGGCGATCGCAACCAGTCCCTGGGCACCGTTGATTGCAGTGGGTGGCCAACGTCAAGTCTCACTTTACAACACCGACACCGCTCAGCTGGAAGGTGTGCTGCCGTTCCCCGAAGGTGTTCCGCAAACGATCCGTTTCAGCGTCGACGGCGCCTATCTGATGGTCGCTGGTGGCACGCACTCATCCTTGGGGGTTGCAGCGGTCTACGACGTGAAAACCGGCGATCGACTGTTCCGCGTCGGCGATGAATTGGACACCGCATTTGGTGCCGATATGAACGATAACATGTCGCGGATCGCGTTGGGTGGTCCGGAGAAGATGCTGCGGATCTTCGACACGTCGACCGGCGACAAGCTGTTCGATCTGAAAAAACACACCGATTGGATCTACTGTGTCGACTACAGTCCCGATGGGATCTTGGTCGCCTCGGGTGATCGTTCCGGCGGTCTACACGTCTGGGAAGCGGACACCGGGCGGCTGTACTTGGACCTGATCGGTCATACCGCGGCGGTTCGAGGCGTCTCGTGGCGAGCCGACTCCAATGTCCTGGCCAGCTGCAGCGAAGACGGAACCGTCAAGCTGTGGGAGATGACCGAAGGGAAACAGCTGAAAAGCTTCAAAGCGCACAACAGCGTGACCGGCATCATGATGGCCAAAGACGGCCGAATCGCGACCTGTGGCAAGGACCGCACGGTCAAACTGTGGGACGCCAACGGCGGTGCGATTGCTACGCTGCCCGCGTTTGGCGAACCCGCGTTGGAAGTCGCGCTGACCCACGATGGAAGCAAAATTGTCGGTGGAGATTGGTCGGGACGGACCGTCATCTGGAGTGTGGCCGATCCCAAGCAAGCACATGAGATCGCCCCCAATCCTCCCACACTGGAACAACAGCAGAGCGCTCAAGCCGCGCAGGTCGCTGAATTGCAGAAGGCTTTGACGGCATTGGAAGCGAAACAAGCGGCGGCTCAGAAATCAGCCGACGGATCCAAAGCGGCACACGACGCTGCGGTCGCCAAACTTGCACAAACCAAAGCGGCACTCGCCAAGGCGACCGCGGACAAAGCCGCTGCCGAAAAACTGTTGGCCGATCTGACAGCTCAGAAAGCTGCCGAAACCAAGCGATCGGACGACGCTAAACAGAAAGTCGCTGCGTTGACCAAACAAATGCAGGACGCCAGCGTGCAGATGCAGGCCAACAACAAAGCGATGACCGACGCCACCGCGCGACGTGATGCCGCCCGCAAAGAATTGCAAACCGTGAATACTGCGATTGCTAAACTGGCCGCTGACATGGACGCGCCGACCAAAGCCAAGGTCACCGCCGACGCAAAGCTTCAAGAGCTGACGAAGCTGCAAGCTGACGCCGCGGCTGCGGAGAAGAGCGCGGCCGATTCACAGGCCAAGACCGAAGCCGAACTCAAAGCGGCTGAAACCAAACTGGCGGCAACCAACAAACAGTTGACCGACCTCACCGCCGCAATCGGGGTTGCGACGCAACAGGTTGCCGCAGCGAAGGGCGAACAGAAAAAGGGGACCGATCAGGTCGCCGATCTCAGCCCGAAAGTTGCCGCGGCTCAGACTGCCGTCGACGCCAAAAATGCTGCCGTCGCCGCGTTGCAAAAACAAATTGCCGACACCAAGGATGAAGCTGAGAAGAAGTCGTTGAACGAACAATTGGTATCGGCGCAGGGCGAAGCCAAGGCGGCAACCGATGCAAAGGCCGCCCTCGACCAACAACTGGTTGCGGCCAATGCAACGAAGGCAGCCGCCGACAAAGCACTGTCGGAATTGAATGCCAAGATCGCTGCGATGGAGAAGCAAAAAACGGACAACACCGCTTCGCAGGCTGCCAGCCAAAAACAGATCGCCGATCTGGCGGGCACGCGTGACGCTGCCAAAGCCGAACGTGCAAAGCAAGCCGCCGTCGTGGCCAAGTATGCCGCGGACATCGGCGAGGTCTCCAAATCGCGTCAGGAAGCTGAAGCGCTGTTGGCAACGATGAACAAACAGAATGCCGACCTGACGGCAAAACAGAAGGCGCTCACCGCGACCGATAACAAGGAAGAAGCAGCTCGCGTGGCAGCCGCAGCCAAGGTCGCCGAATTTAAAAAGGCCGTCGAAGCTGTCACGCCGATGGTCGCCGCCGCGAAGGCCGAAGAAACCGCAGTCGCCGCAAAGCTGTCGGAGCTCACCAAGAAGGCAGCGGCCCAGCCAGCGGAAGTCGCGAAATTTGCGGCTGCGATCAAACAGAACACCGCCCAGGTCCCAGTTGTCGAAAAACAGATCGCTGATTCCAAGGCAGCTCTGGACGCGGCAACGGCTGGTTTGGCAAAAGCGAAAACCGAAACCGACGGAGCTCGCGCAAACGTAGCGACCGCTCAACAGCGTCTCGAAGGCTTGAATACCGAATTCGTCGCGTTCCAAAGCACGGCGGCTAAATTGGCTCAAGCCCAAGCGGCTGCGGAAGCTGCGGCCGAAGCAAAACGCAAAGCGATGGAGGCCGAAGCCGCGGCTGCGGAAAAGGTCGCTGCGTCGATCGCCGCACGCGACGCCCAGTTGAAGCAGGTCGAAGAGAACATGAAAAAGCTGGAAGCTCAACTGGCAGAGATGCAAAAGGCTCAGGCCGCGGAACAACAGAACCTCTCGGGACTGAAGACCAAGGTAAGCGAGCTGGAAGCTGCCGCCGACGAAGCCCTTTCCGAAGCGGAAACGCAAAAGGAAAAGGCAGAGTTTTTCAAGTCAGCTTACGGCAGCTAAACCCGTTGCAGGACGAGCGTCGATCGGACTTCGTGTACGATCGACACGAGATATCCCTATCTTCCAAACGGTTTGTCCCGGTTAATCGTACGAGCGATCCCGTGGGCTTACCGTTTTTTCATTGGATGTCCCCGTCGCGAATCGCTAAGGTCCAGTTCTCCAGGCAACCGGGCGCTAGCAGGTCTTCGGTTTACTTACGTTACCGAGTGCGGAAGCGAGATACTGATCCGGATCGTCCACTCACTTGTTGGGCTGAGCGTCACTCGCCAACTTCAATGGGCCAACGAAAGCGACAAACGGCAATCGCGTGACGGCTGATCAGCGCCAACACAATCCAATTTGCCCGACGATCGATCCCGGACGATCCATCTTCAAGAACGCTAGCGCACCAAAGCTTGGCGTATCCGAGCGGCGACGGCTGGATCCTGTTCGGTCGATAGCAGCGTGCGGAGTTCTTTTGCGACGTTCGGATCGTTCATCGTTCCCAACGCAGACAGCGCCCGCATCCGAACGCTCCGTTCCGCGTCCTCGGCTAACCAAAGCAACCAACGACGCGGGTCGATATCGGATCGATTCGTAATCTCATCGATCAACGTCATCCGGATCGCCGCGGTGTTCGAAGCCAAACGGATCGCCAGGCTAAGATCGGCCGGTCGAAACCCGCGGTGAATCAATTCGCTGCGAGCGGCTTGAGCCAACGGTTTGCGGATGCTCGACAAAAGATCGATCACCGCGCGAGTCGAATACGCTTCCAACGCACCGTTGGTCGAATATCCGCCTGCGGAAAGGATCGGGGCCGAGCCGCCGATCGGCAGCGTCACCACAGCGTCACTTGGGGCGGTTCTGCTAGCCAACATCTCCGGCTCCAGCGAACTGGTTTCCACCAACTCCGGCGGTGCGGCCGGACGGGGGCGACCGGTGGGATCGACCCACAGATTTTCATCGAGCCCGTTTCTTGAAACGGCGGGCGAACCGGGTGAATCCAAAGCGAGTGGTTGAACGCTAGGCAGGAACTCCGATTCCTCGGTCAGTGCCACATCCAACGCTTGCGGTGGTCCCGCGGGCATCGCTGCAGCGGGCAATGGTTGGGTCGATGCTACCAGAGTCGGCTCGTCTGCAACCGCGTCGTCGGGCAAACCGATCTGCGATAACAGCGACGTCGCCAACCGATAACTGGTCTGGGCGCGTTGCAGGTCGATATCCAACGTATCGAGCAACGTTTGGTTCAACAGATCGGTCAACCAAGGGTAGCGATCCGGCGGTATCTCGGGCAATCGGTCGGCGATTTGACGCGTCAATTCAAAATGACAAGCGGCTCCACTGACAGGCCCTTTCTGCATCGTCGCGTCTTGCATCGACTTCAGGACTTCGAACGAAGCCCGCGCCACGCCGCGGTCGCGATGCGACAGCGATTGAACCAGGACGGGAATCCCTGGGACACCCAAATGTCCGATCGATTGCAATCTTTCGGCCTGGGATCCCAATGGAAGATCGTCGATGCCTTGGGTAAGCTGGTTCAACAAAAACCAATTGCAGACGCGCGGCACGACAAAGACCGTCAAAACGGCGACCATCCCGATCGCGGCCCACCAGGGCCAACCGGAGAAACGCCGTCGACGCCGATAGGCGAACGGGTTGCTGGATTGGTGGTGGTTCATGCGGTGACGGCTCCGGTGCGGTTGACCGCTGAATTCTTCTGTGATGTGAATAATAAGACAATAGCAGTATTGGAATTGCCCGGCGGATTGCGGCCTCACCAACCTCCGTCGCCAAGCAATTTCCAAGTGAGAAAGCCAGGATCATGTTTGCGACTCAAGAAACGATCGCCGCGATAGCATCTCCGCCCGGCGGAGCGATTCGCGGAATCGTTCGCGTCAGCGGCCCCGACACAACGCGGATCTTGCACGCGTTGTGCGCGTCGGATGGTCCGTTTCCCGACCGCGCCTCGCGAATCCAGGCGCGGCTGGATCTGGGGCAGCCGCTGGGAGAGGTCGACGCTAGCATTCTGCTCTGGCCCGATGACCGCTGCTACACCGGGATGCCAAGCGCAGAGATCCACTTGCCCGGGGCTCAACCGATCTTAAACGCAGCGTTGCAGCGGTTATTGGACCATGGTGCCCGTATGGCTGAACCGGGCGAATTTACCATGCGAGCCTTCTTGGCCGGGCGCTTGGACCTGACCGAAGCCGAAGCTGTCTTGGGCGTGATCGATGCCGACGACAAGCGGACGCTCGACGCCGCGCTGCGGCAGCTGTCCGGCGGCCTCTCCGGACCGCTGAACCAGCTGAGAACCGAGCTGCTGAATTTGCTAGCTCATCTCGAAGCGGGACTCGACTTTGTCGAAGAGGATATCGAATTCATTTCGCAACACGAACTCTCGACGAACATCCAACGGATTTGCCAGCAGGTCGAAGCGATCACCGACCAGCTGACGTTCCGAAGCGGTTCGACCGGGGCGCCTCAGGTTGTGCTGCGCGGCGACCCCAATGCTGGCAAAAGCAGTCTGATCAACGCACTGGCGAGCGAAGAGATTGCAATCGTTTCGGCGACAGCCGGGACGACGCGCGACTGTGTCGAACAGACGCTCGACTGCGGTGGGCTCGCGGTCCGTTTGATCGATACCGCCGGCATCGAACAGGCCCGCGATGCGATCAATCAACAAGCTCAAGCATTGGGGGAACAAGCGCACCAAGAGGCCGACCTGTTGCTGGTCTGCATCGATCTGAATCAAGAGAGTTTGCGGCCGTGGCAACTGGCGCCGCGAGAGCCCGGAAACCATAGCAGTCAACCGATGCTGTTCGTGGGAACCAAACGCGATGCTTGCCAGCGGTTGCCCGATTGGGTTGACGACGACTGGCTGCTGACCAGCAGCCTGACCACTTTCGGCATCGACGACCTGCGTACGCAGATTGGCCAGCGGCTGCAATCGTCCGATGCTGTCGAATCGAGCACCGTTTCATCGACTGCGGTGCGCTGTCGCGAAACGCTCGTTCAAGCGAGCGATGCCCTGTCGAATGCTCAACAGGTGATCGAGCATCAATTGGGCGAAGAACTGGTCGCGGCCGAGCTTCGATTCGCGTTGGACGCCATCGGCCGGGTGACGGGCGTCGTCTACACCGATGATATTCTCGATCGCATCTTCAGCGAATTCTGCATCGGCAAATAGCGACTTGCTAGCAACATCGCCTATCCAGCTGTCAGCACTTCGATCAACCCGCGGCAGAAATCGGGCAGGTCGTCGGGGCGTCGACTGGTGACATGATTGCGGTCGATCACGACGGCGGCATCTTCCCAAATCGCACCGGCATTGATCAGATCGTCTTTAATCCCGGGCGAACCGGTGACGCGGATACCTTTGTAGACGCCGGCGGAAATCGGAATCCAACCGCCATGGCAGATCGCCCCGATCGGTTTCCCCGCTTCATGAAAATCGCGAACGATCTGCAAAACCTTCGGGTCGCGGCGCAGTTTATCGGGCATGAAGCCACCGGGAACGACCAAACCGGTGAAATCGGCTGCATCCATATCGTCGATCGCCGCGTCGGAGGTGCAGGGATAGCCGTTTTTGCCAGCATAATTCGTGTTCGCTGCGGGCCCCGCGACCACCACCCTTGCTCCCGCTTCGATCAAACGCAGCTTCGGATACCAAAGTTCAAGATCCTCGTAGATGTCCCCGACGAAGACCAAAATCTTGTGTTTAGTTAATACAGGCATGGGGTTCCTTCAGGAAAAACACGGCGGTCGGCCAATTGGCCCCGTCAAATGCAGGGTGAACATAGAAGCGTGGCATCGTACCAAGGGACCGCATGGGCCGCAAATTGCCATTCCAACAACCCTATCGATTCGACTATCGTCCCCTTAGATGGCAGCAATCGATCTTCGGAAACGTGGACCGATCTGCTAATGTTCCGCTTTGATCTCCAGAAAAGCTAAACCACCTACTACCATTCAAAGGGCGTCACGGATGATGCGTTTGATTCGATCGATCGGCCTGTTGGGCCTGCTGTCAGCGGCGACCTGCCTAGCCCAGCA
The DNA here is from genome assembly GCF_007741475.1 of Rosistilla ulvae. NCBI lineage: Bacteria > Pseudomonadati > Planctomycetota > Planctomycetia > Pirellulales > Pirellulaceae > Rosistilla > Rosistilla ulvae. The sequence goes on from NZ_CP036261.1 coordinate 5,122,265, forward strand.
AGCGACTCCGGGGCAGCCGCAACCTGCCACAACCCCCAATGCGAACGCGCAACCAACCGGCCAACCGTTTCCTGCCCTGTCGGCAGAACAACAAGCCCGGTTGGACCAACTGTTAACCGCATGGGAATCGTCCAGCAATTCGACCAAGCGGTTGTCGGCTAGTTTCAAGCGATGGCAGTTCCGCCCTTTGCAAGCACCTAAAGAAATCCACGCAACCTGGGCTCGCGGCGAAGTCAAATACCAAGCTCCCGCGCAAGGTATGTACCGCGTCGAAGAGATGTTGTTCTTCAACGGTTTCGACGACAAGAAGGCGCCGATCTACAAGAAGGAAGCAAACCAACCGGGTGATTGGTGGGTCTGTACCGGCAAGGAACTGCTGGAATTTGATCGCGCCAACAAGAAGTGCGAGATCTTAGAACTGCCCCCCGAAATGCAAGGGACTCAGATCGTTTCCAGCCCGTTGCCGTTTGTCTTCAACCTGAACGCTCAAGAGATGAAGAACCGGTATTGGCTCCAAGAACTGCCCCCAAAAGAACAAGGGGAGTATTGGTTGGAAGCGTGGCCCAAACATCAAAAGGACCGCGCTGAATTCATGAAGGTGATGATCATCATCGACGCCAAGCAATTCCTGCCCAAGGCGTTGGTCCTGTTCCCACCCAACTTTGATCAACGCAACAACCCCGAACGCGACGTCTACGAATTTGCGGACGTGCAACGCAACGGAAACTTGTTTTCCAAAGCGATGGAGGGAATCTTCGGTCAGAACTTCATCGATGTCTCGCCACCGTCGGACTGGAAGATCATTCGCAACAAGTTCAACGCGGGGGCGCCCCCCAAGATGGCTCAAGAAAACGGTAACGCTCCCCTCGGCCAAGCACCACAGAGTCGATAGCGATTGCCGCATCGAAAAAATGGAACCTGCGGTCGCCGTCGACATCTGTGTCGCTGCCCTCCGCAGGCCGAATGCGAATTGCCAGGCTTCCTTCGCTTCGCATCCCGTCCCGCCCGCTCCCCTCCTACCATCACTGCTTCGCTAAAAACAACGACGATGCATGCTCGCCTCGAATTTTCCTGTCGTGTCGCAACGCTCATTGGGGTATTGGCACTTTCGTTGGCTACGGGATGCGGAACAACAAAATCAAGAACCGCAACCGATCAACTGTTGTTGTCCGACGCCGTCGACCGCAGCATATCGGCGATCGACTTTCGTCCGCTGGCTGGGAAAAAGGTCTATCTCGATACGACGTATCTGGCGGCGGTGAAAGGAATTCTGTTCGTCAACTCCGACTACATCATCAGTTCGCTGCGACAGCAGATCATCGCCGCGGGCTGTCTGCTGGAAGAAGACCGCAAAACAGCGGAACTGATCATCGAAGCTCGGGTCGGCACGCTTGGTGCCGATGGCTACCAAGTCAGCTACGGCATCCCCGCTAGCAACGCATTGTCGACCGCTGCGTCCCTGGTCGCCGAAGCGCCACCGGTTCCCACGATTCCTGAGATCTCGTTTGCGCGCCGCGAGTCGAACGAAGCGTCTGCAAAAATCGCGGTGTTTGCATACGATCGTGAAACCCGCAAAGCGGTCTGGCAATCGGGGATCTCACGCAGCGAATCGGATTCCCGCGACACATGGGTCCTGGGCGTTGGACCGTTTGAAAGTGGCACCGTGCGAGAAAGTACGCGTTTGGCCGGACGCGATCTCCCCTCGTCCCACAAGGAAGACCACTCCCATTCCAGTGGCGCATCGCCACTGCGGCCCCCCGTCGACCTCAACGCTCAAACTCGATTCGAAGATGGGTATCCGATCGTCCCCGGTGCGCCACCGCAACCAGATCTGATGAACGAATCGAGCGAGGCGGTCGTGTTGGATGCATCCCAAGGGGGAGAACTGAAAACCGTTTCGTTTGAAGAAGCTGCCAAACACGCCGATACACCGTCGGGCGAAGCTGCCAAGAAACCGGCGGGCAAGCCCGCAGAGGCAAAAAAACCAGCAAAGAAATAGCCGACGCATCTCGCTCCACAACTCGCTTTTCCCACAGGCATCGCATGTCCGACAAACCCTACCGTATTTTGATTTCGCGTTTGTCCGCGATTGGTGACTGCATCGCAACCCTGCCGATGGCCGCGGCGATCAAGGCGGCGATGCCCAACGCAACGATCACGTGGGCGGTTTCCTGCGCGGCCCGGCAACTCCTTGAGATCTGCCCCGACGTCGATCGCGTGATCTCCGTTCCCAAACGCTATCTCCGCACTCCCAGCGATCTGATGGCGATGCGTCGACAGCTTCGCCAGCAACCGTTCGACTGTGTGCTCGATCCACAAAGCCTTACCAAAAGCGCCGCCTTGGGATGGATGAGCAATGCGCCGCTGCGGATCGGATTTGCCAAACCGCGAGGCCGTGAACTAGCCCCATGGATGAACACGGTCTCCGTCGACAGCGATCCCGATCTTCACGTGATCGACGCCCAAGCCGAACTGCTGCGACCGCTGGACATCGTGCCGGGCAAGCCGCAGTTCAACCTGAACATTCCCGACGACGTCAGCCGTTGGGCCAAACAGCATGTGACGGAAACCGTCGGCGATCCCAACCCCGTGATTATGAATCCCGGAGCCGGTTGGGACAGCAAGATGTGGCCGGCGGAGCGGTTTGGGCAGGTCGCGGCGTGGCTTCGCAACGAACACAAAATCCCGACCCTGATCGTATGGGCGGGCCAACGCGAACGCGAATTGGCCGAACAGATTCGCCAGGTTTCCGATGGCGCCGCGGTCTTGGCAGCCGACACGTCGCTGGTCCAGTTGGCCGCGGTCTTGAAACATACGAAGCTGTTTCTCAGCAGCGACACCGGCCCGATGCATCTTGCCGTCGCCGTCGGCACCCGCTGCGTCACGCTACACGGACCGACGCGGCCGGAGTTGTCGGGCCCTTATGGCCCCGAACATCTTTCGATCCAAAAGGCTCGCTTCGACGGTACCAGTCGGCAGCGGCGCTCGGCCGACAACTGGTCGATGCGTGCGATCGAAGTCGTCGACGTTTGCGCCGGTTTGACACAAATGCTCAGCCGCTCATCGCGAGTGGCCGCATAAAGCCTGCCGCCGTCGGTCACAATGCGTTGAAACCTCCCGTCTACTAGGTTCCCGTCCGCCCCATCGGACGTTACGCTGATCGTGGGCCGCACGCTGCGCGTCTACGGGCTCACCGATCATCGATCGTGTCATTTCTCCTATAGGCTTACATCATGAATTGGAAAAATATCGAAGGCCTCGACGGCGTGGAATCTCCGGGGCTGCTTGTCGATTCCGAAAAGATCCAACAGAACATCGATCGGATGATCGAAATCGTCGGCGGTGCAGAGCACATCGACCGTCTGTTTCCGCATGTCAAAACGCACAAGATGCCCGAAGTCACGCGGATGCAGGTCGACGCGGGGATCACGAAATTCAAAGCGGCCACCTTGTCCGAAGCTCAAATGGCCGCCGGTGCCGGTGCCAGCGAGGTCCTGATCGCTCATCAATTGGTCGGCCCCAAGCTCGATCGCTTGGCTACTTTGATCGAAGACTTCCCCAACACAAAGTTCGCCGTCCTCACCGACGACCCGCAAGCTGCCGACGCGATCAATGAAAAGTGTGGTGACGCCGATGCTCCCTTGGATGTCTATATCGATATCGATTGTGGCATGCATCGCACCGGGATCCCGTTGGGCGCTCGAAGCGATGCATTGCGAGCGCACATCGATTCGCTGTCGGGACTGAATTTTGCTGGCCTGCACGTTTACGACGGCCATCTGCACGATCCCGATCTGCAACAGCGGACCGACAAAGTCAAAGAGATCCTCGGCAAAGTCGCCTTGCACGAGAAGGAACATCCGTCGCCGCGGATCATCGTCGGTGGATCGCCGACGTTTGGCATCTGGGCTGCGGAAACTTCCTGGCATCTCAGCCCCGGGACCACGCTGTTGTGGGATTTTGGGTACGGAGACGCCCACCCCGATCTTCCGATGAACATCGCCGCCGCGTTGATCTCCCGCGTGATCAGCAAACCGGGGGAAGGGAAGGTCTGCATCGATCTGGGCCACAAATCGATCGCCGCAGAGATGCAGTTGGAAAAACGATTCCAGTTCCCCGACCTTCCCGATGCTCAACCGATCGGCCAAAGCGAGGAACACCTGGTCCTGCAAACGCCAGCTGCCGCTTCGATGCAAGTCGGCGATATCGTGATCGCCATCCCTCGGCATATCTGCCCGACAGTCGCTTTGCATTCGCATGCGACCGTGGTCAGCGGAGGCCGAGTGACGGGCGAGCGGTGGCAAGTGACCGCTCGCGATCGGTAAACCTTCGACGAGGCTGACCAGTGAAAAAGCAAACGCGTCCGGTCGAGGTGACGATCCCCGCCTGTGGCGTGTTTGTTTTGGAAAGTCATCACGCCGCCGACTTCCAAATGGAACCGTCGCGCCACCCCTTCACGGAGATCTTCCATGTGATGCAGGGATCTGGAAAGATCCAGATCGATCACTGCCACGTCGGGTGCCAGGCGGACGATACGATCGTGATCCCACCGGGATGCGAACATACGATCATCGATGCTCCCGAGTTCCCACTTTCGCTCTACGGGATCTGCATCGCCACGGAACTCTATGCCTGGCAAGGCATCTCGCCCGACTGGTGTAAAGCGGGCGTACGACCGATCAACAAGCTCGCGTTGCCCGGAATCCGCGATGCCCTGCGACGAATGCTTTATGAGCAATCGATCCCTCGGCAAGGGAGCGACCTAACGATCGTGGGTCTAACGATGCAGTTGCTAGGCACATTGGCAGGCAACAACGCAAAGGCACCACCACCGCGCCAGCCACCCACACCACTTGCAGGGGCCGCCGAAGCGGTGGCGCACTATATCGAACAATTACATGGCCGTTTCTTTGAAGCAACCGATCTCGATTCGGCTGCAGCGCAGCTAGGAATCAGCCGCCGTCGGTTCACGCAATTGTTTCGACAATCGACAGGTCAAACCTGGTTGCAATTCCTAACCGACCGTCGGGTGGAGCACGCATGTCACCTACTGAAGCAAACCGATCGAACCATTGTCTCGATTGCCTTTGAGTGTGGCTTTGAAGACTTGTCGAGCTTCTACCGCGCGTTCAAGCGACGGTTACATGTCGCGCCTAACAAGTGGCGCAACCGGTAACGCTGCACACTTAGCAGGCACCGGTTGCAAACGACGTATGCACATCCAACGTCGTCGCGTGTGGCCTTCGATAACGTGTCAATTAAATTCGCATTGCCGTCGCCTAATGCGCAACGCTCTCTGCTGATTTGAAAGCTGCAGTACCGCGAGACTGGCACAAAGATTGCTATGTCAACGAAGTACAAAATTTCGTCCGTTGAGCACGGCATCGTTCCAACTTCTCGCCAGGCATTTGTGCTCGTCGTCCTGGAAACCGGATCGCGTCAAAACGCGGTTGCCTGAAAGAAGATTCGTGCGGAACGTAATTTTGGTTCGTTGAGACGTGCGGCTGGACCATTTGCATACACGTTCGTGTATCCCCGCCCGGTACGTCAAAAAGGATTTATATATTCTATTTTCACGGAGTCTTCGTAGAGATGAGATCGCAATCAAAGAAGTCCGCATTCACCTTGGTAGAACTCTTGGTGGTCATCGCCATTATCGGCATCCTCGTTGGGCTGTTGCTGCCCGCGGTACAGGCCGCTCGAGAAGCAGCACGCCGCATGCAGTGCAGTAACAACCTGAAACAACTCGGTCTGGCACTGCACAACTACCACGACACATTCAAGACTTTCCCACCCGCATTGTTGGGATCGGGACGCTATAACAACGCCAGCTACCACGCGGCGCACGGCGGGATCAAAAACACGACAGGCTGGGCATTGCTGTTGCCTTTCTTTGAGCAATCGGCACTCGCAGACCAGTACGATTACAACGTCTGTTCCAGCAGTTCCAGCCCCTACGGCGGCGTTGTCGCTGGGGACGATACGATCAACGATGGACTCTACAACACGCCGCTCGATGCGTTGGTCTGCCCCTCGGATCCAAGCTCCGGTTTGGTCGTTAGCACTTCGGCTGGTAGCACCAGCATGTATTCGCGACGCAATGCGATTCGCACCAGCTATCTGTTTTCCGTTGGAAGCACGACCGACTACAGCGGCCCCTGGAACACCTATTCCGGCGACATCCGCCAAGGCGTCTTTGGGAACGATGGGGCTGCAAACTTTGCCGCCATGACCGACGGCACATCGACGACGATCGCAATCGGTGAAGCGACCGGCGGCGCGTTTAAAACCTCGGCCGATTATGGCCCTTGGGGCATGACCGGCACACATACCTGCTGCCACGGGTATCTCCCCGGCGGCAGCACGACCGTGGTTTCTGAAACCTATGCCGCTGCGTACCGACAAAACTACAGCATCAACGGTGCCTACAACAACGATGCGTTGGGTCGCACGTATGCGTGGGTCTTCAGTAGCAAGCATCCCGGCGGAGCCAACTTTGTCTTTGCCGACGGGTCGGTCCATCTGCTAACCGAAACGATGAACTATCTGACCCTGCAACAACTGGGCTACATCCACGATGGCCTGCCCGTTCCGTCGGACTATTAAACCCAATACCGTTCAACGAAGGAGCCTCGGACCGTCGAAGGAACTAGCGGCGGGATGTAGTGGACGAGGTTACGAGTCCCAGCGAATTTGGTCTGATGCAAAAGGACTCGTTACCTCGTCCACTACGCTTCGTTGAACGGTATTGCTATTAAACCGATCGAGACTTCAACGTCTGATTTTGTGGGGGCCAGCCGGCAACGTCGACTGGCCCCACCTCGGGCAGCACTATCGAAAAAGGAAATCTATCCATGCGTTACAACGTTATTATGATGCTCGTCGCGGCCGCCTGTGCCGGTTGTGGTTCTCCGTCGACAGGTCCCTCGACGGTCAGCGTGCAGGGGACAGTGACTCTCGATGGCAAGCCAGTCGAGGGGGCCGACGTCTATTTCATCAGTGGCCAATTCAGCAGCTCGGCAAAGACCGACGCCGCCGGAGTCTATGACCTGGTCGGCGGGGCGATTCCCGGCCCCAACACCGTCTACATCAGCAAGCTGTCGATTCCCGCGGGAGCGATGGCGGGTATCGATGGAGCAATCGACGAGGGGCAGATGATGGCGATGGCGGGCGATCCGGCGCTCGCCCGATCAAAGTCGGGTCCCAAACAGCTGCTGCCGCCGCGTTACAGCGATCCCGGCAAGACGGAGCTAAAAGTATCGGTCCCTGATGCGGGGGGCGAAGCCATCGACTTTGGCTTGGAATCGAAATAAGAATCGCCTCGTTTCCTTACGATTCCGACGATTCTGCCGCCGCGAAACGCTAACGGCTCGCTTTTTCCTTGATTTCTCGTTTCGCAACGCCCCGCAGGCTGGCTACAATGAAGGCATTCGTCTACGCGATCTCCGGTCGCGCTTGCGGGGTAAAAGGTTCGGCTGTGCGCGATCCTTCCCCGTCTGCGTTCGATCGCTTTTCTGCTCCCGAAGCTTCGTCCACTCCCCGATGCTCGAACCTTCTTCGAGGCTCTCCATGAACTTTTCGTACCGAAAACCGGCGCTGCCATGCCTGGCCTTTCTGTTGCTCACCTCGTTTGCAACGGCAGCCGATCCGTCCGTTTTGTCGCCACATGAAGCGACCCATCTCGGGCTCGAACAGGCTTGGGGTAAAACGCTGCAAGCGGGCTCGGGGTTCGGTCGACTGGTCGATATCACCTTGCATGTCGACGAAACCCGTTCGCGGAAATACATCGATATCTTCGATGGCGATCAACTTGTATGGCGAACACCGACAGACCGTTTGGATCCAGTGCGCGGTCGCCCGATGGGAGAAGAGGCGGTCCGCAAAGCCGCCGAGCGTGAGTTGATATTTCTCAAGGCACGTGGAATCAAGGGTGAGATCCGCGAAAAAGTGGTCCCACAAATTTGGCTCTACGCACTTGGTACCGATGGAACCGTTCAAGCACTCGACGCCGAAACCGGGGAAACAATCTGGGTCGAGCGAGCCGGAGATCCACGACAACCAAAGTTCTCGCTGGGCGTAGACGATGACTACGTCAGCTTTCTCTGCGGTGCCACGCTCATCCAACTGAACGCCGTCACCGGTGGCCTGGTTAACACCGAACCTTGCAAAACGGTTCCGATGGGCGGTGCGACCATCGTCGGCCAATACGTGATGAATCCCTCGACCACAGGTATCGAAGGGCATTTCCTGGAAGACATCACCGAGCCCCCTTATCTGTCGATGACTTCGGGGCATGCGATCGCCAAACCGCGGCGGTTCCCGAAAGCGGACATGCTCGTCTGGCCCACCAGCAACGAACTGGTCTATTGCATGGAGGTCACCGCAACACCATCGGAAATGTTCCAAATTCAAACCACTGGCAACGTCAACGGACGCGTCGAAACAGTTGGCGAAGACCGGATCTACTTCAGCACCGCCGGTGGCCATGTCCACGGATTTAAGGTCACCCGAATCGCGACGCCACTTTGGCAATACAGCACCGGCGAACCGATGGTCGGCGACGTAATCGCTTTGGACAAAAATGTCTACGCTACAAGTTCCTATGGAAATCTCTATGCCTTCGACGCCGCCAGCGGCCAACTGGCGTGGAAGAACCCCGCGTCGCGCGTCGAAGAAGTGCTCGGTTCGATCGGCGACGCTTTAATCGTGCGTGATTCGTCGAACCATTTGACGGTCATCAACGCCCTAAACGGCTCCAGAGCGGCGACAGCATTGCAAAGCACGTTGCACCGTACGATCGTCAACCGTGGAACCGATCGCATCTATCTGGTCAGCGACACCGGGTTTGTCCAATGCCTACGGCCGATCGGACGCGAACTGCCCGACGTCAAACTCGCGATCGAATTTAAGACCGAAACCGAAAGCAGCGAACCGAGCAAACCGGCCGCGCCGAAGCCCAGCAACGACAACCCGTTTGGCGCCCCTGCCCCGGGCGGTGCCGATCCCTTTGGTGCTCCGGCTGGCGGTGGCGATCCATTTGGAGCCCCCGCGGGAGGTGCCGATCCATTCGGTGCACCGGCTGGCGGTGCCGATCCGTTTGGAGCACCAGCTGGCGGTGGAGCGATGGACAACGCCGATCCGTTTGGTGCAGCCAACCCCTTCTAACACGACGCTGCAGATCGACTGCGGGGAATTGTGTCCCGCAGCGTACCCGGTTTGCATCGCGTCCCGTTTTCACGCGACGCGATGCTCGCTAACGCCGGTCGTCGTATAACTTGGGATTGTTCCGATGACGATCGTGATCGCGAACCGTCTTCTTGACAAGATTCCGTTCGAAGGCGTCGCTCAGGTCGATCCCCATTTGGTTTGCCAAACAGATGGTGACAAACAGGATATCGGCCAGCTCATCCCCGGCATCCCCCGGGCTCTCGCCCGGTTTCGCCACTTGATCGCCAAATTGACGCGAGAGGATTCGAGCCAGTTCGCCCACTTCTTCGGTCAGCTGGGCGAGGTTGGTCAGTTCGCTAAAGTAGCGAACTCCCAACGTTTGAATCCAATCGTCCACCAACTTCTGTGCATCGGCAATCGTGATTTCAGCCATCGTTGACCGTCGGTCCTTTACTTAGCAACATTCGTTAGCAGATGGGTTCCGCTTTTCCCGGCAACCGCGATGTCGTTGCGACCATCCTGGTTGAAGTCGGCGACAACGATTTGCAATCCGGTTCCAACCTGCCCTTCATCGATCGTGTGTCGCTGGAACTTAGCTTGTTTAGGATCGACGGTATAGTAGTACATGCATGGCACTTCTTGCCCTCCAGGATCATTGCCGTTGTGGGCGTAGTAGCGTTTCCCGGTGATCAATTCGGGCTTCCCGTCCCCGGTCAGATCGGCCCACGCCAAGGAGTGCGGTTGGCTGAATTCGCGATCGATTAAGTGCTCTTTAAATTCGATCTCGCCATCGGCGTCGACGCCGGTGTTCTGCCACCACAACAATCCGTAATCGTGCCCTTTGCCGAAGATGATGTCGTTGCGACCATCCTCGTCGACATCGACGATCAACATTGGCAGGCTCGCGTGCAAGTCCCATACCTTGTGGAACTTCCACTCGCCCGACCAAGGATTCTCGGCTGGCTGTTCATACCAACCCTGGCCGACCAGGATATCGGTCTTGCCATCGCCGTTGAGATCCCCAACGCCGACACCGTGTCCATTTCCCGACTTGCCTATCATGGTTGGCACCAGCGAAAACGCGGCTTCCGATTTTTGATCCTTCTTGTCAGCCTGTTCCCCCGCCGCTTCCGATTTGGGTTTCAGCAGACCGACGTACATCGGAACATCTTTGGCCCAACTGTTGGCGATCCATTCGGGGCGACCATCGCCGTCGAGATCCTCGAACAAAACCCCTTCATTTCGCGATTGCCCGGTATCGACCAACAGATGTTTGTTCCACATCTTCCCAAGTTTCAGGCTCGGGTTGCCAGGATTCTCGAACCAGAAGACCTCAGTGGGAATGAACGATCCGGCGACCACATCGGGGCGACCATCTTGGTTGACGTCAAAGACATAGTCGCCGTTGCTCTGCACATAACCGTTCCAATCCTCGATCATCCGCAGCGGTCGCGGCGTCCACTCGGGATTCTTGTACCAGAAACGCCCGGCGACAAGATCCAACTTGCCATCGCCGTCGACGTCGGCTGCGGCGATCCCTTCATTCGCATCGACGGCCAATTGCCGCACCTGGAACGATGCGGGAGACTCGGCCATCGCCGACAAGGGCACTGTCGCCACCACCGATCCGATGGAGGCAAAAAAGGCGATCATCCGGCTTGTAATTTTCATGGGGGTAAAACCTAAGGGTGTGAGGAAGATCATAAGGTGGGAGCTGCGGTTGCCCGGCTGACGCAAGTATAACAAACGCCGTCGCGAACGGTTCAGCAAACAATTCTCACGATTTCGCCGCCGCAATTGTTTTTGGCCTGCAGAACCCGCAGCATCGGACTATTGTTGAAATACAGCGGGGCAAGTGTCGAAAAGCTAGGCCTTGTCCTGATTTTCCGCGATTCCAAGACGGTGACCGGTCGATCGATTACTTGGAAGGAGACGCTCCGACGTGGAAACATCCTCCTTCCTGTCGAGCCTTCGAGGCACTCGTGTACTGAGGGACATTTTGATCGAAAAACTTTATCTGGAAGATCTCTGCAAAGGGGATCATTGGGTCAGCCCCAGTCAAACGATCACGCGCGAGCATGTGCTCCGTTTTGCCGACCTGACCGGCGACCACGATCCACTGCACGTCGACGACGAATTTGCCAGCAAGTCGGCCTTTCGCCAACCGATCGCCCACGGTCTGCTGGGGCTTTCGATCATGGCGGGGCTCTCGTCGAAACATCCCTCGGTCCATACGATCGCCTTTACCGAACTCGACGACTGGCAATTCAAGCATCCCATCTTCTTTGGCGACACGGTCCACGTGGAGACCGAAATCGTGGCGATTCAGCCTTACGGACGTCGCGCCGGCAAGGTGACTTGGTTCCGCCAGCTGGTCAATCAGAACGGACAAGTCGTCCAACAGGGGAGCCTCGACACGATCGTCGCCGCTCGCCAACCTCGCAAATCGAAACGCACCGATCGAACGACGACCAAGATTCAGGAATCGGTCTGATCCCACGGGCGACGAATCGCATCGATCGCGCTCACCGTCGCAGCCCGTTTTACCGGCACGGATGCGACCACTGGAATGTTGGTAATCTCGGCAAACTTGGTCTATCGTAGAACGGATAGATCTCGCGTCGCGGAACCCGCAGCCTCCAGAAACCGCCCCCATGTTTTCATTGCCGATCCGTCCGACGACCTCCCGCCAACTGGCGCGGATCGATCGCCAATTGCGAACTCTTTCGAGCGTTTCGGATCGACAGCTCCGCGAGCAAGCGGCGACGCTGCGGTATCGTGCCGCTGCGGGTGAATCGCTGCACCGCCTGTTGCCCGAGGCATACGCTCTGGTCGTCGAAGCGGCTGACCGCACCCTGGGCATTCGCCACTACGACGTGCAGTTGCTGGGCGGAATTCATCTGGCCAACCGCTGCGTTATCGAGATGGAGACCGGGCAGGGGAAGACGTTGACTGCAACGCTGCCCCTGTTTCTGCATGCGTTGCGAGGGCAAGGCGTTCACTTGGCAACCAGCAACGATTATCTAGCCCAACGCGACGCCGACACGATGCGTCCCCTGTTCTCGATGTTAGGACTCACCTGTGGCGTAGTGGTCGATGGCATGGACGACTCGCAGCGGCGGCACAGCTATCGATGCGACATCACCTACGCCACCGCTGCCGAATTGGGATTCGACTTCCTCCGCGATCGGTTGAAACGCCGCGCCGCAGCAGGAGCCTCCACGGCAGACCAATCGGAACTGCAGCCGGTCGGTCGCGAGCTCGATTTCCTGCTAGCCGATGAAGCCGACGCGCTGATGATCGACGAAGCAAATACGCCGATGATCATTGGGGCGCCGGCGCGGATCAGCGATCAGAAACAGGCTCTCTACCAATGGGCGGCACAAACGGCTCCCGACGCGATCGAAAAACAACACTATCGATACAACCTCCGCGAGCGTTCGGTGGAACTATTGCCCGCCGGCCGGCAATGGGCGCGACAGCAATTGAGTGCGGGCTTGATGGACGGAAACAGCATCTTGGATCTGTTCGAAAAGCTGGAGCGGGCGATCACCGTCGATCGCGATTTCCATCGCGACCAGCACTACATTGTCCGCGACGGTGAGATCGTGCTGATCAATGAAGCGACGGGGCGACTGGGCGAAGGGCGACAATGGCAGGACGGAATCCAGCAAGCGATTCAAGCTGTCGAGCGGTTGCCGATCACCGCTCCAACAACCCACGCGGCGAAGCTGACGGTGCAGGGGCTGTTCCTTTCCTACCGGCACCTAGCGGGGATGACAGGCACGGCGGTCGCTGCGGCATCGGAACTGAGGAAGGTCTACAAAACGAACGTCGTGCGAATCCCGCCCCTTCACAAATCGCGGCGGCAAGCGTTATCGACCCGCTACTTCGCCGACGATACCGAAAAGTATCAAGCGATCGTCGACGAGATCATCGCCATCGGGCATGCGGGGCGGCCGGTGTTGATTGGGACGCGGAGTGTCGAAAATTCGCAGCGTCTGAGCAAGCTGTTGCGCGACGCTAACGTACCGCATCAAGTGCTCAACGCTCACCAGCACGCATCGGAAGCAAAAATCATCGCCCTCGCCGGCCGCGCGGGCCAAGTCACGGTGGCGACCAGCATGGCGGGCCGGGGAACCGACATCTGCCTGGACGACGATGTCGTCGATCGCGGCGGGCTGCACGTGATCCTTTCCGAGCTGCACGATTCGCCCCGCCAAGACCAACAGTTATGGGGACGCTGTGGTCGGCAGGGACAACCGGGAACCTACCGGCAATTCTTATCCTTGGACGATGCGATCTTGGACCAAGCCTATGGTGACCAGGCCGCTGCCGGTTATCGCACACATCGCCGCGGCAACCAAGCCGCATTGTTGTCGACAGCCCAACAGACGCTGGAACAACGGCGACGGCAAAACCGTCTGACGGCCCTCTACCATGAAAAACGTCGGCTCCGCGCGGTCTGGGAAATGGGTCGCGATCCGCTGTTGGATGTCATGTAACGCCAGACAAAATTAAGCATCATGTACGCCACCGGCAGCCCCACCAATCCGATTCCACTGCGCATGCGAGACGACCTCCGCGTGGTCGAGCACGTCTACCGTGGGGAAGCGACGTTTGTGATCGGCGACATGTTGGCGCTCCAGTACTTCCGACTCAACCCGCAGGAATACGCCCTGCTGGCCGCGTTAAATGGACAGAACAGCGCCAGTGATATCAAGGAACAATTCGAAGCGAAGTTCGCGTCCCACCGGATCAGCTATCAAGAACTGCAAGCCTACCTGATCGACTTTCACAAAAAGGGCCTACTAGCCGGCGCGGTCTCCGATTCCGGAAGACATCTGCACCGGCTGGGACGAACCCGCAAGATCAAGCAACGGTTCAGCGAATCGAAAAACGTCTTGGCCTTCCGTTGGCGAGGGATCAATCCCGACCGAGCGTTTCAAACCGCAACGGCCCTCTTCGGCTGGTTCTTCAGCAAACCGATGGTGATCCTCAACGCCGCGTTGATGCTTTTTGCAGTCGCCTGGCTCGCGGCGCACGCCGATGAATTTGCCGCTCGCCTGCCCAGCATGCAGGCCTTCTTCTCGGGCAAGAACTGGCTGATGTTAGGCCTTGTGCTGGCCGGAATGAAAGTGCTGCACGAATTTGGCCATGGGATCGTGCTGACGAAATACGGCGGCCGCTGCCACGAACTGGGCGTGATGCTGTTGGTTTTCATGCCCACGCTCTACGTCAACACCTCCGATTCTTGGCGGATCAGCGACAAGTGGAAGCGAGCCGCGATCGCGGCAGCGGGCGTCTATGTCGAACTCTTTCTGGCGGCGCTCGCAACGTTTGGTTGGTGGCACAGCCGCCCCGGTGGATTTCAATACGTCTGTCTGAACGTGATGTTCCTAGGATCGGTCAGCGCATTTTTGTTTAACGGCAATCCGCTGTTGAAGTTCGATGGCTATTACCTGTTGTGCGATCTGATCGAGATCCCCAACTTACAGAAGCGTTCGCAAACACTTGTTCGCAATCTGTTCCTACGGCATGCGATGGGTGTTCGCGAAGGAGACGAAGATCTGCTGCCGACGCGAACCAAAATCTGGTTGGCCGGATATCTCGTCGCGTCGACGCTCTATCGTCTGTTCCTGATCTACGTGATCGCATTTCTGATCGTCCGTTTGTTCCAGCCCGCGGGCTTGCAGGAGTTCGCCAAAATGTTCAGCTTCCTTCTGATCGGCCTGATGTTCGTGGTCCCCATCTTCGCCCTGGCCCGATACTTTTGGGTTCCCGGTCGCGTTCACAAGGTGCACCCCACGCGTGCCATCATCACCACCGTTCTGTTTGCCGCGGCGGCTGGGTTTGTTGTCGCAGTCCCGTTGCCCGACCATATCGTTTGCGATTTTGTCGTCCAACCGCGCGACTCGCAAACCGTCTATGTCCAGCATGACGCGGTGCTGCACGAGATCCACGTCGAGCCAAAACAACAGGTCCAGCGAGGAGACAAGATCGCGACGATGCGGAACCTGGACATCGAACTGGAGATCGCGGAACTCTCCGGTCGACTGATCGAATTGGACAGCGAGCAACGGATGCTGCGGTTGGCTCGCTATCAGTCCCCCAGCGGCGCCGACGAATTGAGCAACATCCGCCAACAACGACTGACGATCGAACAACGGCTTGCCCAACTGCGGCAGATCCAAAAGCAAATGGTTTTACGTGCCCCGCAATCGGGAACGGTGCTCCCGATGTGGTTGGATCAAATGCCGCACGCCGATCCCGATACGCTCGACCGATGGGACGGTTGGACACTGCATTCCGAAAACGTGGGTACCTCGTATTCGCGGGGCCAGCCGATTTGCAAGATCGGCGACCTGGGGACTCCCGACGCGCGGTTGACGATCGATCAAAGCGACATCGAATTTGTAGAGCGTGGCCAACCGGTTCAACTGCTGTTGGATTCCCAGTCGGGTCGCGCACTGACCAGCCGCATCGAATCGATCTCCGAATCGGATACCGACCAGATTCGCGCCAACGTCACCCGAGAGTTCGGCGGCGCAGTGGAGACCAAGCAGGAGCAAGCGGCTTGGAACGGGGAGATCGAAGATCCGCAAAACGTCCGCGTCGCGGGAGCCGTCTATCAAGCAATCGCCCGGCTTCCGGAGACCGACCAGCCGCTGGAGGATGGGCTGCGTGGGACCGCTCGTATTGCTATCGGCAAGCGAACTCTGGCCGGCCGGCTGCAGCGGTTCGTCCAAAAAACATTCCGGATCGATCTCTAATTTTCTGAAGCTCTGCGGCCCCGATCGCTGGGAGGTGCGGAATTTGTTGCAAATCCGTTTCTCAATCGCCACCGATCGCAGCGAGGTCGGCTGCCGAGAACGATCTTGACCAATTTGCCGTGCTTGGCATATCGTCAGTATAGCGAGGGGTCTGGGACGACCCCGCTCAAAAATATATGCAAGCCAAGGAAGGCAAATGCCATGGCCGATGAACCAAATGTGCCACTGCTGGATGTAGGACGAGGGAATGCCCCATTGCGTCAAGAGATGCTGGCGGCAATCGGAGACGTGATCGATAGCGGACGTTTTCTCTACGGCCCCGACGTCTCGGCACTCGAAAACGAGATCGCTACGCTCAGTCAAGCAGATCACGCGATTGGATGTGCATCGGGAAGCGATGCGCTGTTGTTGGCTCTGATGGCTCTTGAGATCGGCCCCGGCGACGAAGTCATCGTTCCTAGCTTCACCTTCTTCGCAAGCGTCAGCTGCATCGAACGACTGGGAGCGACTCCAGTCTTCGTCGACATTTGCCCCGACACCTTTAATATCGATCACACAGCGATCGAAGCGGCGATTACTCCCGCAACACGTGCCATCATTCCGGTCCATCTGTTTGGCCAATGTGCGGCGATCGATAAGATCTGCCAAATCGGCGAAAAGCACGGCATTGCGATCATCGAAGACGCAGCTCAAGCGATCGCGTCGGCTTACCACAGCCGACCCGCTGGCAGCTGGGGACGGATCGGTTGCTTCAGCTTCTACCCAACCAAGAACCTTGGCGGCATGGGCGATGGCGGCATGATGACCACCAACGACCCGCAAATCGCCGATCGTCTGCGATTGTTGTCGGCGCATGGCATGCGACCTCGCTACCACCATCGCGCTCTGGGGATCAACAGCCGCCTGGACACTTTCCAAGCCGCTGTGTTGCGAATCAAGCTGAAGCACTTGCCCGAAGCGACGGCCAGTCGTCAAAAGAACGCGACGCGTTACCGCGACATGTTGCAAGCCGCCGACCTGCACAAACAGTTCACGCTACCGACACTCGATCCCAACGCGTATCACGTTTGGAATCAGTATTCGATCCGCGTTCCCGATGGTCAACGCGACGCGCTTCGCGAGCATTTGGCCAGCCACGGCGTTGGATCGGAAATCTATTACCCCGTGCCGATGCACCAACAGGAATGTTTCGCTCACGTCGCGGTCGAACCGGGCTCGCTGCCCGAGACCGAACGAGCGGCGGCGGAGATCTTGAATCTGCCGATCTTCCCGGAGCTGGAAGAATCCGAACAGGAACGCGTCGTCAGCGTCTTGCGTGGGTTCTACGAAGGCCGCCAAAAAGCGGCTGCGTAACGTTTTCCTTATCCAATCGCCGCGTGGCCTCCGCCGCCACTCGGCGATCGAAGCTTGGCGTGCCAGCGACGATTAAGACCGCAACAACGACAGATCGGTCGTTGTCGTCGTTTGAAGTCGCGCGTCGACCTCCGCTTTCGCGCTCCGCTGCGTCGCTGGCTTTTTAACCGCCAAGTTGTATTTCCCCAGCGGAACGCTGAAGGCCTAGCTTCCATCGTCGGCAGTCTCGATCTTCGCCACCGGCTTTCCCTTGGCATCGGTCAGCGAGACAGTTAAACCGGGCTGGGCGATCGATCCTTCGAGAACACACCCCGCGATTCGACCGATCGGCTGAATCACTTGTACCGGCAACGCGACAACGCACTCATCCGTTCGCCCCGCTTCGGTCAGAATCGTCAGCTCCAGCTGTTCGGGAACCGGCAAAGCTTTGGGCCAGTCGAGCTGCCGTTTTTGGGACAGCCAAACTCTTGGTTCCCAACGATGCTATTCTAGGAAGAACGCTCCTGATCGCGGCAAGCATTATGCGGATGTCCCCCTCGGACTCCCCGTTGGGTTACTTTCTGGAGGGCCTACTGGAGAAACGGCGTCGCTTCGCGTACGCTATCAACAACCTTGTCGCCCCCCTAATGGTGCAAGTCCGCGTGGCGGCATCGCGGTGCTCGGGCGACGTCCTCTATAGCCAAGGCAATCCTCGAAGCTTGCCATCCCAGTTTGCGATCAACCTGGTTCATGACGAACAAACTTCCAGCACCGGCGCCCGATGACGGAGGAGATTTCCTGCTCTACCAGACCGATGACGGCTCCACCCGGATCGAGGTCCGGATGGCTGACGAAAACGTCTGGCTGTCCCAGAAAGACATGGCCGAGCTGTTTCGGACGACGCCACAAAACATAACCCAACACCTGGCAACGATTTACGAAGAGGGTGAACTGACCGAAGCGGCAACTTGTAAGGAATACTTACAAGTTCGATCCGAGGGCAAACGACAGGTACAACGGTCGCTCAAACACTACAATCTCGACGCCATCATCTCGGTCGGCTATCGCGTCCGCTCCCGTCGGGGGACGCAGTTTCGGATCTGGGCCACGCAGGCGAGACCTGAACTTTACCGAAAAAATCCAAAGTTAAGAAGCAGGAATTGCGTATGTCGACACTACATAGACAAGATCAGCGTGGAGCTCTTTGGCGAAGATGGGATCTTCACTTTCACACGCCAGCATCATTTGATTACGCAGACGGCAGCGTTACAAACACTGAAATTGTCGACGGCCTGCGTGCTGCCGGAGTAGCTGTCGTCGCCATCACGGACCATCACACAATTGATGTGGATCGTTTTGAAGAACTGCGACGAATTGCCGGGGATGATATAACGTTTTTTCCAGGCATCGAACTTCGCTGTGAACTCGGTGGAAAAGAGTCAATTCACTACATCGGAATTTTTCCAGAAACAGCAAACGTGCGAGACCTGTGGTCGAGCTTACAAGGCAAGCTCGACATAACACCTTCGCAAGTCACGTCAAAGACGAACGAAGGAGTCTGGGTACCATACGAAAAGGGATGTACGGCCATCCGAGATCTTGGCGGTCTCGTTTCCATCCATGCCGGGAAGAAGTCGAACTCCTTTGAGAACATAAAGAACAATCCGCCCTTCAAGCAGCAGGTCAAAACGGACATTCTTCGTGAGTGCGTAGACATACTGGAAGTTCAGAGCGATGGAGATTGCACAGGATATCGTGACATTGTATTTCCATCGGTTCGTTTCCGACGACCGATTGTCGTTGGTTCCGACAATCACGACATTCGGAACTACTCAACTAAATGCTCTTGTTGGATCAGAGGGGACGCGACATTCGAGGCCTTAAAGCACGTATGTTGTGAGCCGGACGACCGTGTATATCTCGGGGAGATTCCTCCACTGCTTGAGCGGGTTGCCAGCAATCGTACGAGATACATTCGTTCGGTCGAAGTTCGGAAGGTTGCCAATGCAAAACTCTCGGAAACATGGTTCGATTGTGAAATACCGCTGAACCACGGGCTAGTTGCAGTTATCGGTAATAAGGGCGGCGGCAAGAGTGCCTTCGCAGACATTATTGGCCTTCTTGGTGACTCCGACGCAGGGGATGACTTCTCGTTTTTGAATGCTGACAAATTCTGTAAGGCGAACAACAACAAGGCGAGATCATTCACTGGAACGATGACCTGGGAAAGCGGTGGCGCATCCAAGCGGTTGTTGTCCGAGCGCATCACGGCCGAAGTGGAGTCAGTCAAGTACCTCCCTCAAGAGTACATCGAGGGTGTATGCAACGAACTCCAGGAGCACGACGGAGGCCGTTTTTCTGAGGAATTGGCTTCAGTTATCTTCTCGCACGTCGAACATAGTGATCGGCTCAAATGCAACACGTTTGACGAATTGTTGCAGTACAAAACCGCTGAGAAATTAAAAGCAGTTGCAGTGCGAAGGGAATCGCTCAACACCTTGATTACTTCGTTAGTGGCTCAAGAACGACTTTCCTCTCCCTCACACATTCAGACTATCAATGAACAGATTGCCAGCAAGAAGCGAGTATTGGATGCTCATAATGCTGCCAAGCCAGCGGAAGTTCCGAAGCCGGTTGAGGATGAAGCAGCACGCGCCAAGACAGAGAATGCCGAGAAAACAATTGCGGAGCTGACAGCAAAAGCCGACGAGCTTCAAAAGAATTTGGAGACGGCGAATCAACTGTTGACTCAGGCCAACAGGCGAATCGCCGCAGCCGATCGATTGACGACCCGCCTCACCTCATTCGAGGCTGAAGTATCGATGCTGAAGGAACAGTCGGGCAAGGACTGTGCTGATCTTGGACTTTCGATCGACGACATCGTCAATATAACTGTTAATAAGACCCGAATAACAGAAGCCAAAGCCCTAGCGACCGAGCAATCTCAGACTCAATCGAAAATCGTTGCACCAGAACCAGAAAATAGCCTTGCACGGCAGATCGCTTCCATTGAACAGCAAATGGCCGAGATTCGCAATGCATTGGCTGGCCCTTCAAAGAAGTACCATCAGTACCTCATTGAACTCAAGAACTGGCAAACTCGGCGGGACGCGATCGTCGGTTCAGAAGATAAGGACGACACGCTCATCTTCTATGAGAAGCAACGCGAGGACTGCGACGCCGCTGCCAAAGGTGTACCGTCTATATTGGATCAAGTCATCACGAAAGCCATTGAAGTCTACCACGATATAGACGCATTAGCTGCCGTGTACAGCGATCTCTACGCGCCCGTGCAGCGTTTCATTGAGAAACACCCTCTGGCCAAAACTCAGTTTCATATGTCGTTCGAAACTAAAATCGTGGAGCAACGATTCGCTGTAGACTTCCTGTCCCACATCGCACAGAATCGCAAGGGATCTTTTAATGGCTCGATCGAAGGGAGCGAGCGAATCACCGGTTTGCTCCGAGAAACCGATTTTAATACAGCAGAGAGTGCCGCCGAGTTTCTGCGTAAAGTGTGGCACGCACTACATAACGATCTTCGAAATGCACCACCCCAACAGAGCCATGTGACGGATCAACTTGCGAAGGGATCGACGGCTCAACAGTTGTACGAACATTTGTTTGGCTTTGAATACTTGCGTCCATTCTTCACGCTTCGCTGGGCGGGGAAAGACGTTTCACAGCTCTCACCCGGGGAGCGAGGCACTCTCTTACTAGTCTTCTACTTGCTCATCGATAGAGCAGACATTCCGTTGATTATCGATCAGCCTGAAGAGAATCTCGACAATCAAACAGTTTTCAACGTACTGGTGCCGAGTATCAAGGAGGCTAGATCGAGACGGCAGATCATAATTGTTACTCACAACCCAAATCTAGCGGTTGTATGCGACGCCGATCAAATCATTTGTGCCTCGATTGATAAAGAAGACGGCAATACGGTTACGTATGTCGGGGGCGCTATCGAGAACCCCGGCATTAACAATCGAATTCTTGATATTCTCGAAGGAACCCGACCTGCCTTTGACAACAGAGACTCGAAGTACCATCCGAAGTAGGAACCGATTCCATCGACATGCCGACATCGCACGCGATATTTTTCAAGATCGAGTGTTTTGTATTTAGCACGCCGCTCTATAGAGTCCTGGTACGTCACATAACATCCTTGACGGCACCTCAAATCTGAATTCGTTCAGTCTCATCCAACTTGCCCGAGTTGTTTGAGCGGTTGTAGGGCTTTGTAGTTTTGCATGAAACGTGGGCGGACATTTAAGCGTTTTCCCGAGAGTGCCTCCTGCCTTAAAAACGATTTTGGGGACAGCCAAACTTTGAGGTGACGCAGGCATTACCTTTTTTGGTGGGGCACCGATTTGGGGACAGGCAAATTTGTGCTCCGCGTGCGGTCGATGCGGATCGCGGATCGCTGTCCGCCATCGTCGTAGCGGCATACCATCCAGGGTGCTGCGACCCTTGCGGGGTCGAGAAATCGCCTGACGCACCCTACCGGTGGTATCGCTTCCGCTCAACCACCGGCTAATCGCTGCCACGCCTTAGGGCGTGGAATGACTGTCACAGCCCCCTCCATTTTTCCATTGCACTGCGCTGCGTTGAGATCTCTCCAACTGCCTTCCATTTGGTGATTGCAATAGCCAATTTGCAATCGCCCCATTCGGCACCGATTTTGAGGACAGGCCAACGTTTTGGAATGATTTTGGGAAAGCCAAAAGGCAAACGGAAATCACTTCGAGCGCATCAGGGCTGTAGGCTCGACCGTTTGCCCAGCCCAGGCTGCAGGCCTGGGAAGCGACGACGGCCTCACATCTCCTCAATCTCTCAGGGCCGCAGGCCCGACGGTTTGTAGCGACTAACAAATTGCTGGGCCTGCGGCCCTGATGCGCGAGGACTCCCGGTCGCGGTAACCTTTAGTGGGTATCCCCTTTCGGTATTCACGCGTGCCGGATTGTTTGCCTCGGCACACGCACAGATCAGGCCTGAACGTCGGCCGCAACGCGACGATCTTCCGTTTCGAAGTGTGATATCATCGTCGCCGACATAAATACCACCAATCCTCGTTTCGAAGCATTTGACGACCGCAGGAAACCACGATGAGCCGATTCAATAGCCGATTTGAAGATCCAGTCAGTATGTCCACTAGCGCGCGAACCATCTGCCAAGCATTGTTTGGGCTGTGGGTCGTGCTTGGCACGCTGAATGCCACACCGCTGTTTGCCCAAGCGGATCCCACCGATGCCACCACAACTTTTCTTGTCGTTCGGCACGCCGAGCGAGATGGCAACTTGGACAAGCTGACGAAGACTGGCCTGCAACGTTCACAAATTCTTGCTTCGCTCGGCATTGCACTGAATGTGCAAGCGATTTATTCGACCGATACCCAACGGACGAAAGGTACAGTGCAACCGCTGGCAACGGCTGCCGGTACCGAGATCCAAATCTATAAGACACCGAGCGAAGATTGGATCGCTGAGCTTGCGCACAAACATGCTGGTGAAGTCGTTTTGATCGTTGGCCATTCCAATACAGCTGGCGTGATCGCGGGCATGCTTGCGAAGCGAAAACACCTTGAGCTCGCCCACGACGAATACGACGCACTGTTTATCATTCGAGTATCCGCTTCCGAAACGCGATCCGTGCGGCTGCGATACGGAGCTTCGTCTGCCGGGGCTTCGTCAGCCGATCCAGACAAGATGGGAACGCTTGTACCAGCTCGCTGAACGGCGATTAAGAACGTAACAACGAGAGGTCGGTTGTTGTCGTCGTTTGCAGTCGCGCGTCGACCTCCGCTTTTGCGCTCCGCTGCGTCGCTGGCTTTTTAACCGCCAAGTTGTACTTTCCCGGCGGAACGCTGAAGGCGTAGCTGCCATCGTCGGCGGTCTCGATCTTCGCCACCGGCTTTCCCTTGGCATCGGTCAGCGAGACAGTCAAGCCTGGCTGAGCGATCGATCCTTCGAGAACACGCCCCGCGATTCGGCCGATCGGCTGAATCACTTGCACCGGCAACGCGACAACGCACTCATCCGTTCGCCCCGCTTCGGTCAGAATCGTCAGCTCCAGCTGCTCGGGAACCGGCAAAGCTTTGGGCCAGTCGAGCTGCCAAGCGTCATCGCCCGAATCGCTTCTCTGCGCCTGCATCGGTTTGACTTTTGCGTCGGTCGTCGCCGAGACGGGGACGACGCTCACGCTCGCCACGCCGCTGGGATTGGGTTGCATCTGAATCCGCACCGTCGTCTTGTCGGCTATCGATTCACCGCGCGCGTAGACCTCGTCGGGAACCGCATCGTCCAACAGGAACCGGTGCTCGCCAACAACGCCTTGATTTCCGATCGTGTCGACCGTCGCCACCCGCAATCGATGCTCGCCGGTACCGAAATGAGTCGGGATGGCGAGTTCCCAATCGGCTCGCTTCGCGACCACTTGCAGCGTCGCGTCTTTGCCACCCGATGCGAAGTTGGTTTCGATAGCTCGCGATGTCGGCAGCATCGACTGCCACAAGAGCTCTTCGTTCCGAGCATCCCCCGCCAACACCTGCACCATCAATCGGTCGCGGTCGTCCAGACGGCGAGCTTTCACGACCGCAGACAACGGCGTGCCGGGAACGCTCGATGCCGCAGCGGTTATCTCAAGCGAAGGTGCCTGTTGCCAATCGAGCCTGACGCGGCTCGCCTGACGCGGGAATCGCCCCGACAAGACGAAATAGCCAGGATCTCCGTTAACGCTGACGGGGATCTGCACGTGTGGCGCACTTCCCTCTACGAATCGCAAATTTTTGGCGAACAACGGGCTTCGATCTTCACCGTCGGACGATTGAACTTGTAGCCGGCTGACACCAAAATCGATCAACGGCGCGATCGATGCCGGATCCAAATCGAGCCGAAAGTTAACTTGTGGTGCGGTCGATTCGCCCGACTTCAGTCGGACTTCCGATCGCTGCACCTGCAATGAAAGTTCGTTGTTACCGTTGGGGTGCACGACAAATTCTGCGTTTCCCAGTTCGAACACCTCTCGCGGATCGAGGACCTCGGCGGCGACATGCCATCGTCCCAAAGGCTTCCCCTTGCTCGCTTCGCTAACCGTTACGATCAGTGTCGGATCGGCATCGGTCTGTCTTTCTGCGCTTGCTTTTGCATTGGCATTCGCCGGCTGTGGCTTGGGAGCTGGAAAGCGAACCGGCGCGGCGGTTCCCGTTCGACATGCGATCGGTGGCGTGGTCAGCGTCCCTAGACTGTCGGAGCTGACCGAAACAATCACCGCAGCGATCGTTGGATCGTTGCACGTCAGGTTCCAGTCGAGCGGTTGAGGTTCGCTGTCGGGCCACATCGGTAGCGTCACCTCACGTCCGATGGCGACCGCAGTGCTGCCAAAGTCGATCTCGACGGCGGGACGTGTTGGTTGTTGTGGCATCCCCAAGGGTATCAATTCGGATTGGTCGCCTCGCTTCAAACGCAACCAGATCCCTCGGACAAACGACTCCGTCGATCCGCTGGCCGCGGCTGTCAACGCCAACCGCATCTCGCTGGCTTGGTCCGGCTTCAACGTCCCACGTCGCGGCTGCACATCGATGCAGTTGGCCGACGATGCCAGAAACTCGAATTCGACCGGGACCGCGTCCATCAAGTCGACTTGGTAGTGCAGGTTGATCTTTGCGTTGGGCGTGTCCCAATTCAATGCGTTCAAGTCACCGCGTACTGCAATGGGGAGCATCGCATCGCTGGGAGCGATCGAATGCTGTTGGGCGATCTTTCGATAGATCGGGATCGCATCGATCGTGGCCGTTTGTGCCACATAGTCGTTCAACCAATTGCGGTATCGAACGGCCGCGACTTGGGCGATCGCGTTGGCTTGTTGAGTCAAGTTTTGCAAACAGACAGCCGGTTCGGCGGCATCCATCTGCTGTCCCGTCATCGCGCCGGACAGCATGGAATTCGAAACGAGCTTCTCGCCCGAATCGAGCGTTAGTTCGGTCGGATTGCTGAGAATTTGAGCGCGGACAGCGGCGGGAACCGTGGCCGAAATCAAACCCGCCGTCGCCCCTTCGCTGCTGGAAATCTGCTCGCTGTGATTTTGAATCATCTGTTGCAACTGAAGCTCCAACGCTTCGGAAGCCTGACGCAGCAGCGCCAACTCGCCCGTCAAGATCCCAGCGTTGGTGGCGGTTCCGAGCCGGATCTTGCTGATCGCGGCGATCAAATCTGCCGCGCGACGTTGTGCGATTAGATAGTCGCGATCGTGATCCCAGTGAATTCCGACTGCCGCGTCGGTTGCGATCGTCTGGCTTGCAACCTTCAATCGCCGGATCGCCAAACTCACCGATTCCTCGGCCGCCAGCGCAGCGGATGATTCCACCAACGACGTCTCCAATTGGCGAGTGACTTCGACTTCGGATGTCATGCCTGGATTCCAAGCCAACCGTTGGGCCAACACAAACTGTTCGGTCGCTTTGTCGATTCGAGGACTCAAGATCGCGATCGCCGATGGATCCGAACCCAACCGACCGTGGATGCGGAACAAACGCACGGCTTCAGCGATCCGTTGATCGGATGCATTGGACGCCAACAACCTGTCGATCGCTTGCGTGATCGGAAAGGTCGGCGGGTTCTTCCAAGACTTCCGAACCGCGACGATCAATTCCAACGATTCGCGATCGACGCGTACGCTGCGATCGAATTGCCGGATCAGCGCTGCGAGCGACAACGTGGCTTGGTCTTCCGAAAACGCACTTACGTATTTGGCAACCGCCTTGCCGATCAATGCGGGGCGATCCCCCGGAGCCGACTTGGCCAAGATCTCTTGTTGCGCGGCCAACAACTGTTTCGCGAGTTCGTCGACGTCGATGCCATCTTGGTCGCGGATCATCCGCGCCGCGGCCATCCGCAGCGAATCGGGACGCTGCTGGGCCCAACGAGCCAGCTCGGCATCGATCGCCGCTAAACATGTTGCTTCCAATTGAGCGACCTCCGCTTCCACAGTGGCATCGGTATCGCCGCGACGCCACCCCGATTCGATCCGGCTGAGCCCTTCCGCCCAACCGCGAGCGGTCTTGGGGAGCCAAGGGATCTGTGTGTCGGCGAGGTAGATTTCGCGTTGCCGCCATCCGGCGACAAGCGCCGTTGGATAGCTTCGTTTCGCTGCCGTCGCTGGTTGTTCGATGGGACCGAAGAAGATTTCGGCGCCGCCGCGAATCCATTGGATCCGCTGTTCGGGCCCGATCTGCCCCGAGACCTCTTCGATCCGCGGCCCCGACCAGGTTATAGCTTCTTTCAACGAGACCCGGCCGTCGTGGTCGCGGTCAGCCGCTGCATCGCACAGCCCTTGAGTCAGCCAATAACACATCAAGCTCTGCGGCGTCGCTCGCATCCCGCGAGCCGGCCCTTGGTCCGAAGCGGACAACAGCAGATCGATTTTGGATAACTCGTTCAGCTTATATTGTTCTTTGATCGCAACATTCAACTGCTTCAACCGCTCCGCCGAATCGCCATCATCGGCGACGGTCGGCCAATGCACCTCCAAGACCAGCAGCTTGTTTTCCGCGGGGGCTTTGTTCAGTTGACCAAGAAGATCGGCCAGCGAAATCGCCGTCTTGCGACGACTGGTCGGATCGTAGCCATAGAAGTAAACCTGCCCCTGATCGATGCGAGCCATCGTGCTGACGTGCAACACGATCTGTTGTCGCGAAGTGGTTTTAAGGAGTGCGTCGTGCCACGACGTTGCGGACGGCGTGGAGCTCGTTTCGACTTCAGCTGCGCCCTTTGCAGAAGCCGCGTTGGCATTTTTCGCCGCCGAGTCAGACGTCGCCGTCGCAGCAGCATCCGGCTTCGCAGCGGGCTTCGATTCCGCAGGCGAGTTCGTCGTTTTCGATTTTGATTTTGCAGTATCCGACTTGGCAGTGGATTCCGCCGCAGGAGTGACAAGCTGCGGCTGGGTATTCGCGGGGACCAGCCCCAAAAAAGGAGCGGCCAATGGCGGATGTGGCGCATCGACGCCTAAGGCTTCTTCGCCAGGTTGCAGATACACCGAGACCAGGACGGTGCGATGATTCGCCGACGGCAGCGCGGCAAACGCCAGTATCGTGCCAGCTAGCGTCGCCAACAGACAGCTACCGATGGCCAGCTTGCGATAGCGAGACGGCCCCGCGTGCGGCATCCCGTTTCGCCAACGCGCACCGGTCGCCGTATCTTCGGTCGATGTGGGGTCGCTTGCTGTGGGTGACGTTTCGCTCATCGGTCCACTCCAGAAAACGCGACGCGGGCGGCGTCGGGCGATGGATGTTGCGTGACGCTGTCGGGCGTTGGTTTGTCGTCAAAGATCACCTTGCCGCCGGCCCGTTCGGCGTTGCTGTTCACGCGATCGATAAGAATCAATTCGATCGATTGCAGAGTCCGCTGGACATCGTCGCTGGTGACCGGCCACTGTCGCAGTGTAAATTGACCCAACTCGGTAAAGCACTGTTCGTCTTGTCCTTCGAACGCGAGACCGCTGGTTCGCACTCGGAAGGCCAGGCGACGCGGCCCGCTGCCACGCAGCACCAAACAGGGTTGCGGGCGAAGTGCACCGCTGCGGTCAGCGACATTGTGCGTTTCGATCGTTGCCGATTTCAGTCGGACTTCCCCTTCGCTCAACTGCCAACTTGCCGGAGCCAAGTCTTCCAGATGCCAGAAGTCTTTGTTTCGCACCAACGTCCCGACCGAATTTGCGTTGTGGTCGCTGGTCCATACCTGGAACTGCGGCTTGCCAGCGCCGGCGGCTTGCACCGTGATGTCATAGCTGTCGCAGGAGAGATCGTGGTTTTGTTGCCAGCGAATCGGCAGCTTTTGCTCGCCGTGCCGGGCTTCGATCCAGAGTTCGCGGGGCCGTTGAATCGCCAACTTGCCGTCGGACGATGGAGCCCACAGCATCAATCGACGCGCGGCGATTCCCGTCGCGGAGATCGGTTGCGGTGACAGCGCGATCGTCCAGCGACCGCTCTGCCGCTGCGGTGAACCGTGAAATTGTTTGTCGATCGTCGGCCACAGGTGAAGCGTTCCGCTGGCGGTTCGGTCCAACACCAATTGGTCACCGTCGGTCAGATCGATCATCGATCCGCTGGAAGAACCATCCGTCGACGCGGTGTATAGACCCGCGTCCAACTGAGGTGTCCAGCTGGCAGCTGCATGTTCGGGGCTGATCGGTACCGTAGCCAACGGTCCCTTGTCGGCCGAAGGCTCTGCGACGGCGCGTCGAATCGCAATCGGTTCTTCGACGGTCAACATCTTCGCCATCGCAGCGGCGAGTTCGGAGGCTTGATCGGCGGTCACAAAGCGTCCGGCAGGAAGCAGTTGTTCGACGGTCGCCAGTTGTTTCTCGGTCGCCGTTTTTTCCGCGTCGTCGACGCGGAAACCGATCACGTTGACTGTGATTCCGGTCCCGTTAAACTGCTTGCGAATCCATTGTTCGGGAGTCAGTTTCAAGGGGTTGGCAACCGCATCGTTTGCGATCCGGTTGTCGGCTCCATCGGTCACCACAACCAAACTGCGAACCCCTTGGAGATCGCGAAGGTCATTCGATGCGGCGAGCATCGCAGCCAGCAACGGCGATTCGTTCCAAGGTTCCACGTGCGGATAACTGATCGCGTCGATAAGGTTCTGTCGCAGCGAACGATCGTGCGGGTTCCAAACGACGGGTGCTTGAATCCGTTGAATCGAACGTTCGGCCGGGGTGACCGTTTTGGCTGATCCCATCGCGGCTCCGAAAGTCCAAACGCTCAACTTGATTCCGCTTGGCAGATCATCCAATAGCGTTTCGATCGCGGTGACGGCGTGCGCGTATTTCGTGTTGGGACCAAACGCTTCGCCGCGAGCCGCTCCCATGCTGCCCGAGCAATCCAACACCAGCGATATCGCGCCAGCCGATGTATGATCGGCGTGCGTCGCCGACCGGATTGCAATTCGCCCGCCGAGAGGCTTCGGATTTTGCACGACATGGACGTCGGGAGTCGACGCGATCGTGGCGTCGAGAGTTTCCGTCAGCTGTCGGCCTCGGAAGTAACCGTGAACCTGAACCTTGGCGCCGGGCTCTTTCGAACCTTGCACGCGTTCCAGATGGACGATCAAGCTGTCCGACGCGGCAGTCTTCCCCGCGCCAGTCGACCTGGTCGACTGGATCAGCGGTCGACAAACCCGTTGTCCGGCGGTCGGTTGCGTCGCTTTCAAGCATCCCTCGGCTTCGACCCAGATCGCGACAAAGCCTTCGGCGCCGCGTTTCATCGTACGTACGTCCGCGGTGAATTGATCCTGTCGCTGCGTTGTCCAGATAAGTTCGCTGGGCAGATGAATCGAGACTGCGGATTGCGGATTGTTCACTAGAGGTGAGCTTGGCACCGTCACACGTGGGCTGAGCGAAGCGATATCACCCGCCAATAATTCGGCGACTCGCGCGAAATAGGCAGGGCCCTCGGCACGCAGCGACCAATATCCGTCGGCGACAAAGCGGTTCGTCTGCCAAACTAAGAAGTTTGCGAAGAGATTCTTCCGCTGCACCGTGACGAACTGGCGACTGTCGAACGGTGCGACCGCGGCCATCCGATCTAACAACGCCAACCGGCGGTGCAGTTGTTCCTGTTCGTCGGCGGTTTGGCGTTTGATCGGCGTCGTGATCAGACGCAGGGCTTCGGTTTCGCGGATCCCGATTTGGTATCCGGCGATCGCCAACGCATCCCACCACTTCGAATCGGTCGCAAAGACTTGCAATCGATGATCCACTTCCGCCCACGACTCGGATTCCCCGGCGACCAACGTATTGAACATTTCCGCCGACCAACCGCAGAGAGCCAAGTGGCCTCGACGCGCCGCGGCGGACTGGATCGAAGCCAGTGAGATCGAAAGATCCTCCGCGACCGGCGTGTTCATCGTCGCATCGGCGCCGGCCGACAAGCGGCACAAACTCTCCCACGCAGACCGCCGCGTGGCGGCGTCGCTCCCCACGACGTCCAGCGCCGCGAGCATCGGGGGCATCGATTGCGCAGGTTGCGACAAAACGTTGGTTTGCCAAGCGTTGATCCGTTTGCCAAGCGTATCAAATTGGTCGTGATACTGTTGAGTCAACGCTTGCAGTTTCGACAACATTGCGGTCCGCTGCGTCGCGTTCGCCGGAACCTCTTTTTTGAGAATCGCATCGATTTGATCGACAGTTTGATACAGCGAGGCGACGTCGCGGAGATCGCGACTGTTGTCGCTGTCGATACTGGCGATCAGTTCGCACAGCCGCGCCAGTTGTTGACTGCCCCGATGGGCTATCGATTGAGCTGAGTTGACCACGCGACCGATTTGATCGACGCGTGCGTATCCCTTTTCGGCGGCGTCCAAAGATCGCTGGGCGCGTTGCCGCGATTCCTGTTCGCCAACCAACAGATCTCCTGCAAATCGCCGCTGTTGATCGCTCGACGCAATCTCCGCTTCGACCCAGGGGACCAATTCGGGCGACCACCACAAGCTGTCGCTGGCGACGCGATCACAGCGGGTGCTCAACTCCAGAAACCTTGCAATCCGCGTCGCGTCGCTCGATCCAAGCGGTTCGGACGGCAGATCGCGAGCGAGAAACTGCAGCACGCGTCCCAGTTGAGGAATCGGTTGCAGCGGATCGGTGACCGCAGCGACCAGAGCCGATGCAGATTGCAAGCGCTTGCGATCGACCGAAACTTCCGCACGGAAGGCGGCGACGGTTTGTTCGGACAAGCGTTGGATAACAGTCCGTCGCAAGAAG
This sequence comes from Rosistilla ulvae, assembly GCF_007741475.1. Lineage (NCBI taxonomy): Bacteria > Pseudomonadati > Planctomycetota > Planctomycetia > Pirellulales > Pirellulaceae > Rosistilla > Rosistilla ulvae. The sequence goes on from NZ_CP036261.1 coordinate 5,153,290, forward strand.
GCGACGTCCGCCGCACTGGGCTGCGCCGCAGCGACGCTCAACCAATGGTCGGTCGCGTCGTCGAGCGACATTCCCGACAACACCGCGGCCAATTGATCAGCGTTCTGTTGCCGCTCGGACGTGACTTCGAAACCGACCATCTCGGGCGATAACACTCCCGCACGACAGGCGATCGAATCGAACCGCGTTGGTTTTTGCAACGTTTTGGCGAGATCCGCAAGATGTTCGTTCAGCATTCCAGCCGCACTGCTACACCCCGCGCGTTCGAAGTGCTCGTAGCGTAACAGCGTGCGTTCGAACCGCCGCCACGTCGCGGGCGATTTGGCAGCCGGATGCAGTTGTTGCTTGACCAATTGATCGTACCGAGACCACCACTTATCGATCCGATCGTTGTTGGTTGGTGAGACAAACGCGGGGATGTCGATCGCCGGCGTCTTGTCGGGGAACAGACCGAGGTTGCGCGTGCGGTTCTCTCCCTCTTTCCCCAGCGGTAGCAAAACGGGGTGCTGCGGTTGTTGGCAGACTTTGGCGGACCAGGCGGTCGCTCGATCGGCGGCGCAACGATGAACTTCCAGCAGATCGATCCAACCATCGCGATCGAGATCTTTCGCCAAACCGTTCAGCGCATCGACCAGAGCGTCGCCCCAGTTTGTTATCCCGGCGGCGGGATTGATCCAAGATTGTTGATTCGTATCGCTGGACATCACGACAACCAGATTGGGAATCGCTTGGATCACAGAATCGAGGTCGCGGATCTGGCGAGCGAAATCGTTCAACAAGATCCCCAGCGACTCGTGCGATTGAAAGTGAACGCAGTCCAACAGCAGCACTTTCTTTTGGTTCTTGGGAAACTTCGCAATCTGATCCAGCAAGTCTTTCACCGGATAGGCGTCAGCGCTCGATTGAGCGTCGGCGGCCAACAGCGCAGGCCCCTGCGGCGTATGGATCCCGTGAGCCGACAGATAGATCAGCGAAATAGCGGCATCGCGATCGGTGCTGATTCGATCGAAGGCGCTGCGATTGGAAAGTTCCAACGGCGGCCGAGCCAGTTGGATATCGCGGCGGAGCCCAACATCGCCTCCGGTCACCCAGGCGGAGAGCCGCCCGATCGCACGGTCTCCCATCGCATTGGGAGGCAGATCGAGATTGGCGTGATAATCGGTGCTGGCCAACATCACGCAGACCTGTGGCGCCCGACCGATACTAGTGGTCGCCCAGGTCAGCACCGCGGTCAGCGCGGTGGCGGCGAAGACACCGCCGATCAACAGATTCCAACGACTGGACCATTGCCAGCCGCGGCGACCGCTGCGACTGGAGTGCCATGATGCGATCGGATCGATCGGAGCCGTGCGTCGGGTTGGTGGCAACAACGGCGCATCGGATGATCCTTCGGCGCTAGACGACATACAAGGCCCCAAGAGTATTTAAGTTGGAAAGACAGGCGAGACGTATCGGTGGGATCGCAAACAGTCGTGCAGCCCGACTCCGTCGCAAAACCTGTTCGCGCATCGTGCGGCCACGTTTCATTGCCCACTGGCCATACGATGCCGCACAAACATAACCTCGAAAAACGTGCCATAAAAAATTCTTGCCTGATTCGGCAGCTTTTCCCAACCGCCGCGCGCCGCACAACCGGCAAGCTTCGCGCAGCAGGAACGGTCGAGTCAAAATCCGCACACAACGATGAGAATCAGCTGACCATCGCAAGCCCTCGCCGCCGATGCGACCCATCGGGCAATGTATCGACACTGTCCACTTCGGCCTAAGGAGAGGCTGGATGTTTGTGGCAGGGATTGCCGATCGAGCACAACAATTCGATCTCAGGTAGCCCAGCAATGCCCTTCGATTCGCCGCTCACTCCAGTGCAGACTCGCATCCATCTGCACTCTAGCCTCGGAGTGGACCGATTTCGCTTGACCGAAATTCGCGGTCGCGAGCGGATCAGTGGGCTCTACAGTTTCCGGCTGAAACTGCGTACGCATCGCCACGACCCGGTGACGTTAGACCAATTCACCGGACTGGCTGCGATGGCCAGTTTCCAGTTGCCCGATCCTCACTGGTTGTCGGTCGTCGCCGCCGACGGTGCCCCCGCAACGCGCGACTTCTGCGGGATCCTGTCGCACGTCTCCTACGACCACAGCGACGATCGCGACCGCTACTTCACAGCGATCCTTCGTCCGCGACTGTGGCAACTGGGACTCAACCGTCGCTTCCGAATGTTCAGCCAACAGACGACTCGCACAATCGTCAGCACGGTCCTGGGCAGCATGAACGTTCAGTGGCGATTGGCGAACGATACCAAGCTGCACAATTACTGCGTGCAGTACGGCGAAAGCGATTTTGCTTTCGTCAGCCGCTTGCTCGAAGCGGACGGCCTGTTCTACTTCTTCGAACACCAATACAAAGGTCAAGCTGTCGATCCCAAAGAGCGTACCGAACGCCTGGTGATCACCGACAGCATCGACGCAGCCAATTCGCCGCCGCCATCCTCCTCTGGCGATTCCGCGAGCGAAGCATCATCGGACACGTCGGCCCCGGCCACTCCCATCTACCGATTCGACAACGTCGGTGGAGGTGTTCGCGATTCGATGCGGGTGCGGCGTTGGGTCGCCACGCGTCAGTTGGTTCCCGAGACAAGCCGTTCGTTGGACCGACACTTCCAACGTCCCAGTTCGCTGGCCGACAGCTCTCATACGATCGACGGCGCGACGGCGTCGGACGCGAGCACTTGGATGTGTTATCCATCGGGCATCGCCTCTCGGGTCGACAACATCACTCCATCTGGCGACGACCGCGATCAATTAAAGGATCTGAACCCGTGGGCCGAATCGGATGCCAAGATTCGTGCGGCGCGACTGCACTACCAGGTCGATCGATTCCGCGGCGCGGGCGATATCGCGACGATGAGCCCGGGCAAGAAGTTTCAACTAGTACGCGATCGAGTTCCCGATTCGACCGAGTATTACTTGACTCAAGTCGAACATCTGGTGCGGTTGGCGACGGGACAACACAGTGGTCCCCACAGTGCCGAATTGACCTACAAGAATCGCTTCCGCTGCAGTTCGGTTGCGGTTCCCTACCGTCCGGCGCTGAAGACCGCTAAACCGAGGATCGACGGTGTGGTTCCGGCGACGGTTGTCGCTGACAATTCGCAAAAAGACGATCAGGTTTGCGTCGACAAATATGGCCGTGTGAAGGTTGTCTTTCCGTGGCAAACTGGAACAGATGCTCCTAGTTGTTGGGTGCGTGTCGGCCAGTTCTGGGCTGGACCGCGTTGGGGTGCATTCTTCTGGCCGCGGGTGGGCCATGAAGTGATCGTCGCTTTTGAACATGGCGATCCCGATCGGCCGCTCATCGTCGGCAGCACGTACAACGCGACGAACATGCCGCCGTTGACGCTCCCCTCGCTGAAACTCTCCTGCGGCATTCACTCCTGCACGCACAAGGGGAATCCGGTCAACAACACAAGCACAGTCGTGTTCCATGACAAACAGGGAGCCGAATATTTGGAACTGCATTCGGAGACCTACCACAGCATCAGCAGCGAGACGACGGAAGTGAAGTGGTCGGCGGGTAAAGAGATCCAATTCAAAGGACACCATTGGTTGTTCGACGCGATCGGCGGCAGCGGCGGCGGCGGCAACAACATGAGTGGCGACGACGACGGCACCGACGCAATATTCAAGGATCCAGGGGAAGAGTCGGAGTCGGGCTTCAGCGCTACCGAGATGCTCAAGAGCATTTTCTTGGCCGACGATAAGGGCGAGATCGACTTTACCGTGGGCGATTCGTTTTCGAAGACCTTTGGCGGATCGTACGCAAGTAAATATGGGTGCAACATTTCGATGGTCTGCGACCCGATGGATTTCTTCGAGTTCCTGACCGACAAGATTGGCGAGCGTGCTCCCACCGCAGGCATGCTCCTCAACCCTTTGCTTCCCCTGCTTTTTGGCGCTGGAGGACAGGGGCTGACGACGTTTGGTGGCAAAAGCAATCTGCACTACGGTACGGCTGTCGAATCCCATCGCGGCTACAAAATCACCAAGATGCTACCGACTCCGAAGGAACCCGCAGCGAGGTTTTCCAAAGGCAATGAAACGCCCGTCGACGCTCCCGCAACGACAGCGTGCGAAATTGCGGTGGCCCTACTGTTGATCATGGACCTGTTGGTGATGTTGTTAACCAAAGCAGCCGTCTCCCACCAGGGAAGTCACTGGCAAGGGTTCGTCAAGTTCAGCGAGATCTGGACGTTTAACATCCTGCCACGCTTGCAGGGGATCTTGGTCTTTATCGAATCGACCGAGGCGAAGGTCGACGATGCAGCCGCTGCGGTGGAGGATACCGTCGACGATAGCGAGGCGGCTCTGCAACGCTCCGAACGGGTTCTCGAGTCTACCGATTCGTCGGCGCCCGAGAGCACCGAGGCCGCGGGGGGTGAAGTCGAAAACGCCGTCTCTTCCGTTGCAGTCAGCGAACGAAAATTGTCGAGGGTTCTTTCCGATGACGAGGACGAGGACGAGGACGACAAGTCCGATGGCGGTGAATCCGATGGTGCAGAATGATCGGGTGCCGCTGCAACCTAACAACATTCGAGCGATAGCGAACCTTCAGAAGCTTCTGATTCAAAACACGCTACAAAACACAAAGGGTTAACGTTGGATAACGCAATTCATCTGATGGGCGAACACGCCACGACATGCGCCGATTTTTCGGTGCGAGCCCAGGTCAAAAGCACGCCGACCAATCCCGCGGATCCCTTGATGGGGCGGGTCAGCCTGACCGCCGAAGGGCCCAATGACGACGGCAACGTCAGCCTTCAAGCCAACGGGCGAGTGACTTCGCAAGTCGATCAGTGTCGGATCGATGTCCTTTCCGACGGCATAGTCGTCGACTCGGGCAACACCGGAAACATCGGCTTGCGGGCCGGCACCGCACCCTGCATGCAGCAGGTCGACCTCGAAGGCAACGGCGGCAGCATCGTGCTTGAAAACGGTCAGATCGACGGTTCTCCCAAGATCGAGGTCGGCGCCGATTCGATCACGCTTTCGGTCGGAACCAACAAAATAACGATCAGCGCTACCGGGATCACGATCGAAGGTATCGAAGTCACCGTGGAAGGGACCGCATCGGCCGAAATGAAAGCGCCAAGCGTTTCGGTCTCCGCCAGCGCCGACGCCACGATCAAGGGTACCGCATCGACCGAAGTCAGTTCCTCGGGAACGATGACGGTCAAGGGTACCGCGTCGACCGAAGTCAGCGCATCGGGAACGATGACCGTCAAGGGTGCGATCGTCATGATCAATTAGTCCCAATCTCCTCGACACCTTTGATTCCAACCTTCAATACGAAAGACCAACGATGCCTCCTGCCGCCCGCGTTACCGACCTCCATGTCTGCCCCATGGTCACCGGACTTGTGCCCCACGTCGGCGGCCCGATCTCCGGCCCCGGAGCCCCAACGGTCCTGATCGGCGGCATGCCCGCATCGGTCGTCGGCGACATCTGTGTTTGTGTCGGACCTCCCGATTCGATTGTGATGGGAAGCGGCACCGTGATGGTCGGCGGTAAACCGGCGGCGCGGCTGGGCGACACGACCGCGCATGGCGGCACGATCACCTTGGGCTGCCCGACCGTCATGATCGGCGGTTGAAATCATTTGAACCCGCCGGCTCGATCCGCGAACCGTGTTCTATCCAAAGCATTTTATCATGAACCTCGATCAGTTAGACAAATTTTTGGCGGCCCAAATCGAAGCGCGGACGCCCAACGAAGGGATCGACGCGATGTGCCAGCACGCCCCAGCCAACCGCCTGATTTGGTGGGGATGCCTGTCGGCCTGGTCGATCTGGCGTCCCACGCCTCCGCCTGTCGAAGACGCCGCGCTAGCGATCGCCGCGCGTTGGGTCTTCCAACCAAGCGACGACCTGCGCCGCGCCGCGGCGCAGCAATCCAAGTCCGATACCGTTGGGCTGTGCAAGTTGCTGTTGCAAGCTGTGCAATTCAGTGGCGGCCAGCTGAAGATCGACGACGCGGGAACCGAGGTGCCAACGCCCAACGTTTCAGGCCCCTACACCAAAGGCTTCACCCACAATCTGCTGGCTGTCAGCCCGCCGGTCGAACGAGCGACCGCAGCCCAAAATCTCTTGCAACTGGCGCGTCAGGCGATCACTCGTCCCATGCCGACGGCCGAGCCAACGCAACCAACACCGCAACTTGTTTAACGGAACCCGACGATGAAAACGCCAGACAATGTTGAAGGCCTGTGGGACGATCTGGATAACATTCAGAGCCAGATGCGCATCGGGATCGACGCCTTGCCACCGTCGCAAGTCAAAAAGGTGATGAACCGTTTGATGGAGGTCGCCCAGCCGCTGGTTGGCAAAATGCGAACCGCCTATCCCGAAGCGATCGATGCGTTTGAAAATCAGATTGCTCATATGGATACGCAAATGGAACAGGCCCGCCAGAACATCACAAAGGCCAAAGAGAATCTCGCGAACGCGCCGCCGGCCGCTGAGATTCGCAAGAATTTGGTTCCGCTTGCCGGCGCGCTGCCGAGCGGTCTGTCGTTGCAATTCGCCGATGAAATGCGCGACCGCTACGTTCCGCCAGCTCCCGATCCAGCACTCGACGACGGTCCCGGAGCGGCTTGGCAAGATTGGTCGATCTCCTAATCATGGCGACCGTCACTCAATCCGCAACGTCGCCTGCCGCCAACTCTCCAGGATTACCTTTGAATAGCGCAGCAGCCTTCACGGAAAACGCTCAACCGCGGTCTTGCGGCCCGATTTCGCTGGTCGCTGCGCTCCGCCGGTTTGGGATCGAGCGATCGGTCGATGCGATCTGGCCCGCCGTCACCCGAGACGATCCGTTTGGCACTCGCGCCGCGCGATCGTACCTGATCGCCGCCTTGGCCCGCACGTGTCAGCTGGATGCCGCGGTTTTGCAGTGCCAACCCGAACGAGCGTGGCAGGCGATTCAAATCTGCCACGACGCCGACATAACTGTCGTCCTGAACCATCGCGCCTACCGCGCCCCCGACGAAGGACATTTCACATTATTGGCCGCGATCGACGACGCAACGATCACAGTCGACGATCCCTTTCTGGGGAAAAACAAACAGATCGACCGACAAAGCTTCTTGAAACTCTGGCAGCCCAATCGAGAGACGGCGGGACATGTGTTGATCGCCATCGGTAACCCCACGACGGACCGAACCGCAGAAGCTTCGGAAGACATCACAACGTGTCCACGCTGCGCCGCGCCGATCGCTCTGACGCCTAGCCGCCTGTTCGATCCGAGCGTCTGGAATTCCGACGGCCTCTGGCGACGGTTCTTCTGCCTCGGGTGCGATGCGTCGTTTTCACCGCGTTAGAATTTTGGGGATTCGGCGTGTCGATCCCGATTTGCGAACAACGCGGCTACGACGCCCGCGCCAACGGTTTCAATCGCTCCAACGGAACATAAAACCGTTTGTAACGCTGCCCATCGTCGAACATCTGCCCTTTGCCATCGGGGACCAAGACGGTCGCGCGTCGCGTGATTCGATTCACTTTGCCCCGCAACACTTTTCCTTCGTATTGGAATTCGACGGGGCTGCCGACACTGACCTGAAAGCGTTTGGCGGCGCGTTCGTCTTGGGTGATCAATTGGTGTTGGTAATCGGTGTGGCCAAAAAACCGACGGGTGATCCCGTGGAATTGCCGCTTGGCACAATTGCTGTCGTTGAAGCAGAGCATCTCGACCAAGTGAACAAGTTCGTGTTCGCAGACGCGCTGAGCGGCTTGCAGGCGGTTGTTGCAAACACATCCGCTGACGATCACTTGCCGATCGAGATCGTGAAACGTTTGGAACAACAGCGTCGTCGAAAGGATCACCTCAAACGTACGCTTCCTACCGCCGGGAACCTGCGGATCGCGGACTCTCGAATCGTAGGTGGTGACTGTTTTGCCAGCCGCCCGCGTCATCCGGCTGGAGAGATTAAAATCGATCCCCTCGCGGCGAGCCAACCACAACAAACGACCTTCAAAGAAGTGGTCGTCGTAGAGCATGCACATCCGTCGCAGATCGGCAGCTGCCATCCGCGTGAAGTTCACACCATCGAGCGTCGACGACAAAGCGAGCGTCGTCCGCAAGATTTCTTGTTGCTTGGTTGCGATTTGTTGGGGCGTCCAGCGTCGCTCTAACGCATACCGCCCCATTCGTTGGAAGTCCGTCTCTTTCATGGACGATATTGTGACGACTTCGGGCAACCGCTGCCAGAGCGGAAAGAGCTGGCAGCGGGTTTGCTAGCAATGGAATCGCCGCTCACGCGTCGCTCCCCTACGGACGCGAAGCGATTCGCGTTTCGTTAGCAAAATACAACATTGGATCGTCGACGATCACACCGGTGCTCCAGGTTCGAGCGTCGTCGCGACTCATCGTATTGAAGAAAAAGCTTCGCAGACGCTCGGTCTTGTAGCCGTAAGGAAACTGCGACGTGACGTAGTCGTCTTGGGTCAGGTCGTCGACACCTTCTGAAATGTAATAGTGAACCATCCCGTCAGTCGTGCACGACATCCCCAACGTCCACCACCCCGTGGACGTGATCGCTGGTCCCTGGAAGTCTCGCCCGCGGGAATCAGAACGGATTCGCCAATAGGCGTAGTCGTAGTTCTGCTTCGTATTCTCTTTGCACTTCAGTTCGACGAACATCCCAGGCCAATAGACCTCGTTCTCGGGGCCCTTGCTCTTGAACATCAAGAATCCCCCTTCGGACTCCTTGATCGCCGTCGTCTCGAGTGCCAACCGGAAGCCAAAATGGGGGCCGGTTCGGCGTTCCCAGTCTTTGACTTTTGGCAGCCAGACGCGTGTCACCACGTTGGGTTGACTCTCGACCGGCACACGTCCGTTCAAGCGGTATTGGACGTTGCAGATAAAGTCGTCTTGATTGTGCGGTTCGCTGCTGCCCCGTCCAGGAATCCCCGTGTACATCGACTTCAACAGCAGAGAGCCCTCGCTTCCCGACAATCCGTTCGGGGGAGTCGGAACGCGGCGAACGATATCGGGATGGCCCCGCTTGATCCCCTCGTACCAGCGTCCATTGACCGATTTCCCCGTCGGACCGCGTTGATTTTCGTCGATGTCCTCGGTGCTCTTGGGATTCCGAGGGACGTATCGCCAGTTGGGATCCTCGAAGTCGTCACCGACTGCCGTGATCAGCTTTCCGGTGCCGGGAACGATCGGTCGTGGCCGCTGAGCGGTGGCTGTGGTTACAACCAAGATGCCAGCAAACGCCATGACGTGGGCAAGCCGGATGCGCACGTTCATATTATTTTCCTTCCTGTTACCTACAAAGAACCCCTGGGACATAAATTCGCAACTTGCGTGCGAACCGCCACATTCGGATTTATCGGCATATATTTCCAGCGACTTTGCCCTATCGCTGCCAGCTGGTTTCTTTTTGCCGATCCCCATCGGGCAACCTGCATCGGAACAGTTTGCTAGCCAAGGCTGATCTGGACAGCGATACGATGCGGCGACTATCTTTGCGGAGCCGTTTCCGGCGTATCGTGGATTCCGAACGATCCGAGGGCAGGGAGCCCCATGCACCATCTTTCCTCCAAACACGACAGCGTGGTGATCACAGGCGTAGGCGTCTTGAGTCCTTGGGGCTCGGGCTTTGACTCGCTGCGGTCAGCCTTCGACCATGCCCACGCGTCCCCTCCGTCCGCCCCCACTACCGGCTTGCTCGACAGCTATTCGGGTTCGATCGACGACTTTGGCACGCTGCCGCTCGACCGCAAACGCAGCCTGCGAAAATCGATGAAGCTGATGAATCGCGAAACGCAACTTGGCGTGGCGGCAGCCTTTCAAGCGATCCAGGATTCCGATCTCGATGCCGCGGCCTACGATCCCGATCGCGTTGGCGTTTGTTTTGGAGCGGGCAATGTCGAAGTCCGCCCCGAGGATTTTGTTGCCGGCGTGCAAGCCTGTGGCGAATCGTCCCCCGAAATGATCGAAGCCGCCTGGGGTTCGCTGGGCATCCCCCACGTGGATCCACTGTGGGTGCTGCGAGTCTTGCCGAACATGCCAGCCTGCCACATCGCAATCAGCTGCGATTACCGCGGCCCCAACAACACGATCACCCAAGCAGAGGCGTCGGCGAACCTAGCCATCCAAGAAGCCAAGTACCATTTATTGGACGACGAAGCCGATGCGATGATCGTCGGCAGCACGGGGACCACGATCCGCATCGACGGGGCTAGCGAAACCGACGGTTCCGAAGGGGCCGCGGCTTTTGTGATCGAACGACTCGAAAGAGCTCAACAGCGGGGAGCGACGATCTATGGTGAGGTGTTGGGGATCGGCAGCAGTTGTGTGATCGACGCGACGATGGTCCCCAAGCCAGACGAGGCGGCTAACAACGCGATTCGCGCATCGTTAGCCCAGTCGCACCTATCGGACAACGGCGGCGTTCAGTTTACTGTCATCAACGACCAACGCGGTTCCGCCGCGATCGATCGCGTACTCGAATCGCGGCCGACCGATTCGCTGAACCTGGCCGATTGGATCGGCCAGGTCGACGCTGGAAGCGGCGCGATCGGCCTCGCCGTCGCGCTACAGCGACTGGCCGCATCGGACGCCTCCGCCACGCGATCGGCGATCAACATTGGCATTACTCACAACGGTCTGGCAAGCTGCTTGACCATCCGCAATCTTCAATCGTCGCGAGCCGCATGATGCACCGCCGTGTAGTGATCACAGGAATGGGCGTCGTCACGCCGCTGGGCCATCGACTCGATACCTTCTGGCAGAACCTGACGTCGGGTCGTTCGGGAGTCGGCCCGATTTCGACGTTTGATGCCTCCAACTTTCCCGTTCGCATCGCGGCGGAAGTGCCGGCGTCGTGGTCGTTGGAGAGTGTTGGCGAAAACCCGCGACAATGGGCTGGCGCGCCGCGTCAGTCGAGTTTTGCGCTGGCGGCCGGGATTTCCGCAGTTCGTGATTCAGGGATCGAACTCGACCGCTTCGATCCGTTGCTGTCGGGAGTCTATCTCGGCTGCGGCGAGCCGTTTACGCCGTTCGCTCCACTTGTCGGTTCGATCTCGCAATCGATCGCCGACCAGAAGTTCAACTCCGCAACATTCACCGACACCGCACTGCGGCTGTTCGATCCTCAATCGCAGCGTCAATTCGATCCCAAGATGCCGGCGATCTCGCTCGCCGCACGATTCAATCTGCAAGGTCCCAGCGTTAACTGCATCGCGGCATGTGTCTCGTCGTCGCAGGCGATCGGACAAGCGGTTCGAATGATCCGGCGTGGCGAGGTCAACACGATGTTGTGCGGCGGAGCCCACAGCTGCATCAACGAATTGGGCGTGACGGGGTTCAGCCGTCTTTCGGCCCTCAGTCAACACAACGATTCACCGACGCAAGCATCGCGACCATTTGATCGCAACCGCGATGGGTTTGTGATCGGCGAGGGAGGCGCCGTCTTTGTCGCCGAAGAATACGAACAAGCGCGCCGCCGCGGAGCTCACATCTACGCCGAGGTCACCGGGTACGGATCGGCGCAAGATGCATTTCGCGTGACTGACACGCATCCCCAAGGACGGGGCAGCGTTCAAGCGATTCGGCGAGCGTTAAAAGATGCCGGCATCGACGGCCAAGAACTCAGCTATATCAACGCTCACGGCACCGGAACCGTCTTAAACGACAAGGTCGAAACTCATTCGATCAAGACCGCCCTGGGATCGGCTGCCTATGACGTGCCGGTCTCCAGCAGCAAGAGCATGTTAGGGCATGCGACCACCGCGTGCGGAGCGATCGAATTGGCTGTCGCGCTGCTGGCGATGCAGTCCAACACGTTGCCACCGACGATCAATTTTGACGATCCCGATCCGGCGTGCGATCTGGACTACGTGCCCAACGTGGCTCGCGACGTCCAATGTCAACATATCCTCAGCAACAACATTGGCTTTGGTGGACAAAACGCGGCGTTGATCGTGTCGCGAGTAAGCGAACCGCGAACGTGTTGCCAGCACGCCGCCTGAAGGGATTGATGGCGGCAAACGGTGCGTCTATCCGACAGGTTCTACGCTCCGCCACGCTTCCCAAGCCTGTTCCAAGCGATTGGTGAACTTCTTCGACGAAGTGGCGAACAGCCGCTTGCCCAGTTTGCGAGCCTGTTTCTGCAATTTCGCACGGCGTCGATCGATCGACCGCATCAGTTTTTCAAACGCGTTGGCCCCGCGCAGCTTTTCGAAATCGGGATGTTGCGCGAGCAATTGGTGCAAGACAACCAGGTCGTGGTCGTCCCCCAATAGATCGGTCAAGCGTTTTAACTGTTTCGCACGGATGCTCAACTTCGATTTACTGAGATCGCGCAACATCAAGACTTGATACCACTGATACTTGGCATGCTTTCGCCAATCGTGTAGATGCTCGTCGGTCGGCTGCTTGCGAGCCGCCAGCATCGCCCTCGCGCCGCGACGATAAGTCTTGGCGAACCCTGGTCCGATCGCTGCAAAACCCTCGTCCGCACAAGTCCATTGGGGCACTCGGTCGAGAGCAGCTTGCATGTCTTGAATCGCTTCGACGAAGAACGGCTGCCAATCCAACGGCCCCGTGCTGGCGACTTCGCTTCGTTTCGATAACACCTTGTTCACGCGGTCCATGAACTTCCGCGGCAGCGATTGAGCTCCGTGCTGGCGCAGCAGGTCGAACGCCTCGAGCGTCGCGTCGGCATCGCGCAGGCCCGACAGCTTGCGTGACGCATCGCGAAACCAAGCGTTCTCGCGATCGTACACGTCCCCGATCCCTGGCCTGACCATCCGCAACATCCCGCGAATCATCTTGCATCGCTTGCGGACATCGTGAACGACTTCGGCGCGATCGAGCTGTGGATCGGACAAGTCGTCGATCGAACGTTGGAGATAGGTCCGGGCGATCCGCTGAATTCCCTCTTGCACCGACTCGTCGACACGCAACCGAATCTTCATGTTCCAAATCCTTGAGGTCAAATAGCGCCGCGAGAGATTCTCGCAAACGTCATGGTTTCATAATACCAACGGCGAGCCGCAAATAACGTCGGTTCAGCCACGAGCAAGGCTAGTTCGCCTACAACAGCCAGCACGCCCTGTGCCAACCGAAACCTTCAAAATTCCGCCTGACCAACCGATACGAACGCAAATCACCCGCAGCGATAGCGTTTGCGAAAGTGCAGCAAATTCACTTTTGTGCAAATTTCAAGAAGACATCGCCAAACTACCCACCCCCCCAGTTTACACAGGCACAATATCTGTACAATTGTCCCCGTATTCAGGGTTGCCAGCTCGTTACGCGGCACCCGGAGTGCGGGGCAAAACCAACCAATCTTACGGAAATACTCTTACATCAAATGGATCAGCCTGCACCGCACTGCACTGCAGTTCGTACATTTTCACCACGGATTTGAGAGGCACTAGATCATCATGGAACAATTCTACTACCACCAGAATTGTAAGGTTTGTGGACGTCCAATGATCGTTTCGAGCGAATTGCTCAATGCGGCAATCCGCTGCGGTCACTGTGGAGCAATTTGCGATTCGCCGCAGGTCGAACACTCGCAATCCCCCCCGTTGCGGCCACGACTGAACAGCGGAAGCGTCGCCAGGTCGAACTCCCGCGAACAGGTCGGCCGCGTCGCCGCATTGTTGCGATCGATCGCGCCGTTGCGATCATTCGAGGCTCCGCTAATTCTTTAGCGGCCGCGGAAATGCCGGTAGATTCCGCCGGTTGTTGGTGTTCCAGCTAACGCAAGCCACTGGCTTGCGATCGTGTCGCTTCGAAAGCGACTAGCAGTTATCCGGATTGAGGGCTGGTGGGAAGTCGCTGAAGCATTTGGTCGGCTCTCAAACGCTGGCGAGAAATCGATGTCGGTGTATAATTTGGACTGCCCACCCGATGTCTGAGAGCGTAAAAATGGACGCCTTCACAATGTCCGAAGGCAACTTACGCCCCCGCCAACTTGCTCGCCCAGCACTTCATGCATACACGCCCCCCAATACAGTTTCAGATCGCACTTTTGGTAGCGTTTTTGGCCACCAACGCAGCTCGTGGCGAGGATACTGCCGCCGCCGAGACCTTCTTCGAAAGCAAGGTCCGGCCGCTGTTGATCGAACGCTGCTATGAGTGCCATTCGCGCGAGTTCGATGAGGCGCAGGGCGGCTTGCGAGTCGATTCGGCTGCGGCGTTGGCCAAGGGGGGTTCGCGAGGGGCCGCGATCGTTGCCGGCGATTCGGCGAAAAGCCTGCTGGTCAAAGCCGTTCTGTACGACGATGGGTCGATGCAGATGCCTCCCGAAGGCAAGTTGAAGGACGAAGAAATCGAGATCCTTCGCAAATGGGTCGCCAACGGCGCCTACGATCCACGGGTCGACGACACGCCCGACGCAGAAGAACCACAGATCGATTGGCGTCAGCACTGGGCTTTCCAACCACCGCAACAAGCTGCCGCGGTCGACAAGATCGATCCTCGCAGCGACGATCCGATCGATGCGGTCGCCCTCGACAGGATGGCTCGCGAAGGAATCGAATCGAGCGGACCAACCGATCGCGAAACCTGGCTGCGACGCGTCTATTTCGATCTCATCGGTCTGCCACCGACGCGCGACGAGATCGACAGCTTTCTTGCCTCGGAACGTCCCGACGCCGCGCGCCGCGTCGTCGATAACCTTTTGGCCCGTCCCGAATATGGCGAGCGTTGGGGGCGGCACTGGATGGACGTCGCCCGTTATGCCGACACCGTTGGCTACGCTCCGGCGAAGCGGGAACCGCGATTGTTGGAGAGCGAGAATTATCGCGACTGGCTGATCCGCGTTTACAACGACGATATGCCGTTCGATCGCCAGGTCACGTTGCAACTGGCCGCCGATACGATCGACCCCAAAAACGAACAGGGCGATCTCGACGCGATGGGCTTCCTGACGATCGGTCGCCGCTTTTTGAGCAACGAAGACATCGTCGACGACCGCATCGATGTCGTCACCCGCGGCTTACTGGGCCTGACGGTTCAGTGCGCTCGTTGCCACGACCATAAATTCGATCCGATTCCAACGATGGATTACTACTCGTTGGTGGGCGTGATGAAAAGCAGCGAGTATCGCGACGACCTGCCATCGAAACTGGCGTTGTTCGATAAAGAGAAGACGACCGACCATCCGGTCTGGGTTCGCGGCCAGCGTGGAAATCGCGGCCCGATCGCGCCGCGGCGTTTCCTGACCGCGCTGCATGGCGACGAACCTCCCAAGTTTACGCACGGCAGCGGCCGCTTGGATCTCGCTCAAGCGATCGTCGACCACAACAATCCGCTCACACGACGCGTACTCGTCAATCGTGTCTGGATGCATCTGATGGGTAAGCCGATCGTCGGCACGCCCAGCGACTACGGCGTCCGAACCGAACTGCCAGTGCAGGCGGCGGTCTTGGATGATCTGGCCGTCGATTTTGCTGAGCAGGGCGACAGCATCAAACACTTGGTCCGGCGGATTGCGAACTCGTATCTGTACCGACAATCGAGCCAAGTCGCTCCGGAGGTCGTCCAACGCGATCCCGACAACTGGTACTTCGCTCGCGGTATCGCACGACGTCGCGATTTCGAATCGCTCCGCGACACAATCCTCGCCTCCGCCGGTCAACTTGATTTACAAAAGGGGGGCGCACCGGTCGTAATCAGCGATGGCTCACCTCAATCGCGACGAACGGTTTACGCCTTCATCGATCGACAGAAATTGCCCGCCTTGTTCCGCGTCTTCGATGTCGCCAGCCCCGATGCGCACGAACCACAGCGGTACTACACCACGGTTCCTCAACAATCGCTGTATCTGATGAACAGCCCGTTCATCCTGGATGCCAGCATCAAAGTCGCCAACGTGGCGACGCGGGGACTGCCGGCCGAATCGCTCGACCAAAAAATTAACGCCTTGTTCCTGCGAGTGCTGAAACGCCAACCGACGGCCGAAGAGCTGCGGTATGCGATCGAGTTCTGCCAATCTCCGATCGATCCAGCCACCGTCCCCGTCTCGCCTGCCTCGGCGTGGGACTACGGATACGGCAACTTTGACGAAACCCGAACGCACATCCCCGATTTCAAACGCCTGCCCCACTTCCAAAAGGGACGCTGGGCCGGTGGACCGAAGATTCCGGACGAGCACCTTCAATACACATCGTTGACGCCGACCGGAGGCCATCCCGGCGACGTACTCGCTTCGGTCCGGCGGTGGACCGCGCCGCAAACCGGCGAGGTCACAATTTCATGTGAGATGAAGCATCCCAGCGACAAAGGGGATGGCGTGCGGATGTCGATCGCCTCCGCTGGCAAGGTGCTGTTCGAAGAGCTGTTGATGAATTCCGAACAATCGGTGCGGGAGCTTGTCGTCCAAGTAAAGGAAGGGCAAGTGATCGACTTCGTCGCCGAAGACAACATCTCGACGGCGTTTGATTCGTATCAATGGACCATTCAAATCCGCTTCCAAAGCGATCGCGGCGTGATCGCGGATTTCGATTCGAAAACCGACTTCAGCGGCAACCCCGATGGCAAGCAGCCGCGTCTGCTGACTCGCTTCGAACAACTCGCCCACGCCTTGCTGATTAGCAACGAACTAACTTTTATTGACTGAGTGATCGCAACGATGAATGCATTTAACAACTGTGGACTCTCGCGTCGCGAACTGCTTTGCCGCAGCGGAATGGGCTTCGCATCGTTGGCACTAGCCGACCTGATGCATGGCGAAGCGGTCGCTGATTCGGTTGCCAATCCGCTGCTCCCCAAGCCGCCTCAGTTTCCGGCGAAGGCGAAACGGGTGATCCATCTGTTCATGAACGGTGGGCCCAGCCATGTCGATACGTTCGACCCGAAACCCGAACTGCAAAAGCGCTCCGGCCAACCGTTGGACGGCGGCAACCTGAAGACCGAACGCCCGACCGGTGCCTTGTTGGGATCACCCTTCAAATTCCAGCGGTATGGCGAGAGCGGGATCGAGGTCAGCGAGCTGTTCAAGGAGACCGCGAAATCGATCGACGACATCGCCGTCATCCGCTCGATGCACGCCAACGTCCCGAACCATGAACCGTCGTTGATGCTGATGAACACAGGCGAATCGCGTTTGATTCGCCCCAGCGTCGGATCGTGGATGACCTACGGATTGGGCACGGAAAACCAGAACCTGCCAGCCTTTGTTTCGATGTGCCCCGGCGGCTATCCGATCAAAGGGGCCCAGAACTGGCAGTCGGGCTTCCTGCCCGGCATCTACCAAGGAACCTACGTCGATTCGAACAATACACGAATCGAGAAGTTGATCGAAAACATTAACAACTTCCGCGTCTCTCGAGACGACCAACGACAACAACTCGATCTACTGAACCAGCTTAACGGGCTCCACCGATCGACGCGGACCAGCGAACCGAAGTTGGAGAGCCGAATCCAGTCGTTCGAACTCGCCTATCGAATGCAGTCCGACGCGGCGGAAGCGTTCGACATCAATCGCGAACCGAAGCATATCCTGGACATGTACGGTAAAGGCGTCCACGCGCGGCAGACATTGATCGCCCGGCGGCTTGTCGAACGCGGAGTTCGCTATGTTCAACTGTGGCATGGCGCGGGGCAACCATGGGACAATCACGACGATTTGGAAACGCGACACCGCGTTTTGGCGGGCCAATGCGATCAAGCCATCGGCGCGTTGTTGCGCGATCTGAAACAACGTGACATGCTCAAGGATACTCTTGTCATCTGGGGTGGTGAATTTGGGCGGACTCCCGTCGTCGAGATGCCCAAGGAAGGAACCAACCAAGGCAAGATGAACGGCCGCGATCACAACCACCACGGCTTTACCGTCTGGATGGCGGGCGGCGGCGTCAAAGGCGGCTACGTGCACGGCAGCACCGATGAATTTGGCTTCAAAGCCGTGGAAGATCGTGTCCACGTACACGACCTGCACGCCACCATGTTGCATCTGTTAGGGTTCGATCACAAAAAGCTGACCTATCGCTACGCCGGCCGCGATTTCCGGCTGACCGATGTGCACGGCCGCGTCGTCGACGAACTGATCGCATAACGGAGGGTGTTCACGCCACCTTCACCACTCAAGCGAAGATGGTTTGAATCAACTTTTGATCGTAGAATGTAGGCTCGGTCGAAAACACGCCGAAGATGCCCCCGAACGGGCTTCGCACAAAAAGCATGTTGTCGGTCGTGAACCATCACTGAGAAAGCGAGAGTTGCGATGTCCAGCATCCCTGTTGAATTGCCAGAGCACTTAGTTTCGTTTGTCTCCCAAGAAGCGGAGCGAGCCGGTTATTCTACGGCTGGTGAATACATCGCGGCGTTAGTTGCAGCAGCAAGTGAGAAGCAAGGCGAAACCGAACAAGCACTGATGGCAGGAATATCGAGCGGTGATCCCAAACCATGGACCGATGCCGAGTGGAACGCAATCAAAGAACGGGTGATCGCTAGAAGCGTCAAATGAGTGGCGAAGTTGAAACCAATCATCCGGCGTCCCAAAGCCAGCGAGGATGTCGAATCGCACGCGATGTATGTTGCGGATGGCAGCATGGATGCTGCGTTGCGATTTGTTGAGAGAGCTGAGCAAACCATTAAAGGCTTGGCGTTATTTCCCCAAAGCGGAGCACCGTTCGTAAACAGCGTTCCCGATCTGGCAGGGATGAGAACGAAGTTGGTAAAGGATTTCCCCAACCACGTTGTGTTCTACGTGGAGCGAGAAGATTCAATCGAGGTAGTTAGAGTTCTCCGCGGTGGGCAGGACATGAATGCAGAAGCAACGAAAACCTAGCGACCGACAATACGACAGACCACGACAGCGTACGGAGACTCGATGAACGATCCACTCCCTTGGCCGCAGCCCGTGACGCTTCGCGGTCCGCTCGCGACGTTGGAACCGCTGTCGCGTGAGCACCACGCTCCGCTAGCCGACGCTGTCGAGGATGGCCAGCTCTGGAAGCTGTGGTACACCAGCGTCCCCACGCCCGACGCAATGATGGCCGAGATCGATCGGCGTCTGAATCTGCAGGCGTCCGGATCGATGTTGCCCTTCGTCGTCCGCGATGCAAACAACACCATCGTCGGCATGACGACTTTCATGCACATCGACGCCGCAAATAGGCGTCTCGAAATCGGGTCGACTTGGTATGCCCAGCGGGTCCAGCGGACGGGGCTCAACACGCAGTGCAAGCTGCTGCTGATGAGCCATGCGTTTGAGACGCTGCAGTGTATTGCTGTCGAGTATCGCACCTCCAGTCTGAACCTTGCCAGCCGTCGAGCGATCGAGCGGTTGGGAGCCAAGCTAGACGGCGTTCTTCGCAGCCATCAACGTCACCGCGACGGCACGCTCCGCGACACCTGTGTCTATTCGATCCTGCAGCACGAATGGCCCGCGGTGAAGAGTCACTTGGAATTCAAGCTGCAAGCCGGCGGTTAACTCACCTCCGAGATACGCTCTATAATCTCGCCACCGCGATCGCCAATGCCACTTCTTTTCGCTCCCCACCGTCCGATGGATTCCGATGAAATCTCACGCCCTCATGCTCCTGCTCGCTTGCAGCCTGTTCGCCTGCGATCTGGCAGGCGAAGAAGCACAAGAACCCAAACATTGGGATAAGGTCGTCGCGATTCAGACCAAACAGAAGACGACCAACAAGCATGCGACGGCCTTTTTCATTCGCAAAGGCGATTCCTATTTTATGGTAACCGCCAATCATGCCGCGGACGAAACCAAAGGGGACACGCGTATCCTGTACGTCCGCGAGGATGGCGACTCGCGATGGATGCAGCTGCGCGGAATCGTCCCCGCCGACACCAACCCTTGGACTCAGTTCAAGAACAACGATCTGGCGGTCGCGCGGCTTCAGTTCCCGCGAGCGTCGAAGTCCGACATCGCCGATTTCAACTACCTCGCCCTTCCCTACGCGGCGCTGCTGACCTCAACGCCACCGCGAGCCAGCGAAATTGTCTTCGCCGGCTTTCCGATGGCCTATGGCGCCACGCCGCCGATCAGTTCTTTAATTGTTCGCGGGCACATCGCTTCGCGCGAGCTTAAATCCAAAGGTGACTGGGGCGTCGTTCCGATCATCTATGCCACTCCGACCGTCGCTTCGGGAACCAGCGGCAGCCCCGTCTTCAGCTTCATGCAGTCGCCCGACGAGATCGCGATCGTTGGTATGTACATCGCCGTTGCCGTCGATGAGACGGGAGCGAAGTTGGCGAAGCTGGTGCCGGCTCGGCTGATCCGCGAAGCGATCGATGCGGCGTCGAAAGCTCCAGCCGGGCAGGACGCTGAAAAAGAATCCGACGAAGAGTCGTCCGAAGCCGCCGAACCGCAGGAAGCAGCACTCCAAGCGGAATAGCCGCTAACCGACTGCGTGCCCAACAACCTGTCCTTCGGCGGACCGCGTTAACCGGACGGCTGGAGTGACCGGGTCGTGCGAAAACAACAGCAATCGATCGTGCTGGATGACGTTATCGAACAAGCTCGCTTTCAGCCGCCGAACCGTCAACGGAAACTGATCGTACGAAAGTGTCCAAAAGGTCGGCAGATGAGCCGCCGTCGGACAGATATCTCCCGCGAAGATCGCCGACGCTTCTCCCGATTGCAGCGCGATCGATTGATGCCCGCGCGTATGACCTCCGGTCAGCGTGACCGTCACGCCGGGAACGATCTCCGCCGTGCCGTCGACCCGTTCGACCAACCCAGCATCGGCTAAAGGGATAGTGTCGTCGGCGAAATACGAACCAACCAATTCGGGAATGTCCCCCGTCGCGTCGGCCCATTCGGTCTGCTGGACGATATGTCGGGCGCGGCGAAAGACTGGCTCCAATCGACCGCTGGCATCGCGAGCGACACAGCCGCCGACATGATCGAAATGCAGGTGCGAGAGGATCACCCAATCGATTTGGTCGGGCACGATGCCATGTTCGGCGAGATTCCGCACCAGCGGCATCCCATCCTCCATGCTCATCCGCTGACGAATCTTCGCCGCCGCCTTGCCCCCATATCCGCTTTCGATGATACCCAGCGAAGTCGGCGTCCGCACGACGAAGCAGTTCGTTTCCACCAGCACCCGGTGTTGCGAGTCGGGCTCGGCAAACCGCTGCCACATCATCCGCGGCACCATGCCAAACATGCTTCCACCATCGATCCACAATCGCCCGCCGCTGACCGGCAATAATTGTAGCTCTCCAACGGGAATCCACGAACGTTTCATTCAGTTCACCTTAGCCGACGAACCCTATTCAGACGGTCCGCTCGAAATCACAAATTGCTTCATTTCAAATCTCTCGGTCGACAAGCATCGCCACCGCGTTGCCCCCTCCCAAGCAGAGCGCTGCAACGCCCAGTCGTTTCCCGTGACGCTGCATCGCCCCCAACAATGTCACAAGCACCCGCGTGCCGCTTGCACCGATCGGATGCCCCAACGCGATCGCTCCGCCGTGAATGTTGACACGGCAGGAAGGAATGTCAAGCTGATCGATACAGGCAATCATCTGCACGGCAAAAGCTTCATTGATCTCGAACAGATCGATGTCCTGTAGCGAATGTCCCGCCTTGCGAACAACTTCCCGAATCGCAGCGACCGGCGCGGTAAAGAGATCTTCGGGAGCACCTCCAGAAGTCGCTGTCGCCACGATCCGGCACAACGGTCGAATGCCGCTGCGCCGCACGACCGAGGAATCTGCCAGCACAACCACCGCTGCGCCGTCGCTGATCATCGAAGCGTTCCCGGCAGTCACGGTTCCGCTGTTGCCGAACACCGGCCTCAGTTCCGCCAGCTGCTCCAACGTCGTCTCGCGCCGCGGACCGGAGTCGCATGAAATTTCTGCCGTGCCCGATTTGGACGTCACCGCAACCGGAACGATCTCCTCTGCAAAGGCACCATCATCGATCGCCTCGATCGCGCGACGATGACTCTGCAAAGCAAAGCGGTCTTGCGCCTCGCGGGAGACGTTGGCGAGAGTGGCCAAATGGTCGGCGATCGTCCCCATCGAATCGCCTGTCATAGCGCACGTCAAACCATCGTGCTGCATCCCGTCGGTCAACTGTTGATCTCCCAACACCCGCTGCCCACGTTGCAACAGCCAACCGCTGCGACTCATGTTCTCCATCCCTCCCGCGACGACGAGCTTCGCATCGCCGGCCCGGATCGCTTGGTCGGCCAGCATCACCGCTTTAAGGCCCGACCCGCAGACTTTATTAACAGTGCAAGCGGCAACCGTCGTGGGCAGCCCCACTCGCAGCGCCGCCTGACGCGCCGGTGCTTGCCCAACGCCCGCCGACAAAACGTGTCCGAGAATCACTTCGTCGAACTCTGTGGCCAACAATCCCGTTCGCCGGATCGCTTCGCGAATCGCGACCGCTGCCAACTCGGGAGCCGCGATCGAAGCAAAGTCTCCTTGAAAACGACCAATTGGCGTGCGACACGCCGACAAAATGTAAGCTGTCGACATCGAATGACCTTTCGCAAGAACGTCCCAGGTTTCATTGTATTTTAGGCGATTTCGAGATCTCCCCGGAGGAATATTCCCGAAGATTTTCATCGCACCGTCCCCATCACATTCCCTAGAATGAAGAAGTACACGCGGACGGGAGTTCACAAATGAGTACTGCTCAATTGCCAGTTGCTCCGCCGACACCGTGGGTCGACGGGCTAACGATCGGACAAGTGTTGCGAGAAACCGCGAGGCAATACCCGGATGCCGACGCGTTTGTCTTCTGCGGGCCGGACGTCCGGGTCAGCTGGTCCGAATTGGACCGGGAGGTCGATCTAGTCGCCCGCGCCCTGCTGGCACTGGGCTTTGTCCCCGGCGACCACTTCGGAGTCTGGGCGACCAACGTTCCCGAGTGGGTTCTGCTGCAGTTCGCCACCGCTCGAATTGGCGTCGTGTTGGTCAACATCAATCCATCCTACCGGGCGGGCGAACTGAAATTTGTGCTCCAACAAGCCGATGTCCGCGGCTTGGCGTTGATCGATCATTATAAGACGACTCATTTTCAGGAAACGCTGCTCGAGGCCGCTCCCGATCTCGCCCCATCGACGCCCGGACATCTGCACAGCCAAACGTTCCCGCGTCTGCGGTGGATCGTCGAAATGCGCGGTCGCCAACCATCGTTTGGATTGTCGTGGAACGATCTCATGTCGGGTGCCGTCTCGGTCCCGCAAGCCTGTGTCGACGAAGTTGCCGAGCGTTTGGATCCGAACCGTGCGATCAACATCCAGTTCACTTCGGGCACGACCGGGCATCCCAAAGGGGCGACGCTGTCGCATCGAAACGTACTGCTTAACGCCTTCTAC
Organism: Rosistilla ulvae; assembly: GCF_007741475.1. Taxonomy (NCBI): domain Bacteria; kingdom Pseudomonadati; phylum Planctomycetota; class Planctomycetia; order Pirellulales; family Pirellulaceae; genus Rosistilla; species Rosistilla ulvae. The sequence goes on from NZ_CP036261.1 coordinate 5,176,613, forward strand.
GCCGGCCAATCGCAGCGGTTGGGCCCCGACGACCGCGTCTGCCTGCCAGTGCCGCTGTACCATTGTTTCGGATGTGTCCTAGGGACGATGTGCTGCATCGTGCACGGATCGGCAATGATCTTTCCGTCGGAGTGTTTTCATGCCGGAGAGACGTTGGCGGCGATCGAGGCGCAGCGTTGCACAGCGATCTATGGCGTGCCGACGATGTTTATAGCTCAACTGGAAAATCCAGTATTCTCCAAACACGATCTCTCTTCGTTGCGGACCGGGATCATGGCGGGCAGCCCCTGTCCGATCGAACTGATGCGGCGCGTCACGCAGGACATGGGAGCCAGCGAGATCACGATCGGATACGGTCAAACCGAAGCCTCGCCGTTGATCACGCAAACTCGAACCGACGACCCGATCGAATTGCGAGTCGGCACGGTCGGGCGGACACTGCCAGGATTTGAGGCCAAGATAGTCGATCCCGATACCGGCGCCGAACTTGGCGATGGGCAACAGGGCGAATTCTGTGGCCGCGGCCACGGAGTGATGATCGGTTATTACCACCAGCCCGACAAAACCGCCGCCGCGATCGATCGCGATGGCTGGCTGCACACCGGCGATCTCGGCATGCGACAACCCAATGGCTACTACCGAATCACCGGCCGTTTAAACGACATGATCATTCGCGGCGGCGAAAACATCTATCCCCGCGAGATCGAAGAGCGGCTGTACGAACACCCGGCGGTGGAAGACGTGCAAATCGTCGGCGTTCCCGACCACCGCTTCGGCGAAGAGATCCTCGCCTGGATCAAGTTCAAACGCGACCAACAGGCAACCGAAACGGAGCTCCGCGATTTTTGTCGCCTCAGCCTGGCTCATTTCAAAGTCCCGCGGTACTGGAAGTTTGTCGATGCGTTCCCGACCACGGTCACCGGCAAGATCCAGAAGTTTAAGATCCGCGAACAAGCGATCGAGGAACTGGGCCTGCAAGACGAAGCGAATATCGAAACCGCATAGTCGCCCAGAAAATTCGCGTGGCACGCGGGCGATAGCGGGCGACCTAGAGATTCGTCATGTCGCGGCTTCCGTGAATCACCCGCGAGACCTCGATGCCATCCTCCCTCGCACGGAAGAACACAACATACTGCCCAACGCTATAAGACCGGCACCCTGCAACACCGAAACCTTGGCGATCCTCTCCTACACCCGGTTGGTTCGCAAGCATTTCACACGTCTTAAGAATCTCCAACAGCCATCGGTTTGTCCCGTGCAATGTAGTCCACAATTGCTTCGAGATCGTCATCCGCTTCAGGTGCGAAAATGACTTGGGGCACTAGCGCTCTCCGCGTTCGATTTCCGCGATTCGTTTCTCAGCTCTTGTATACACTTGATCCGCTGGCACCCCTTCGCCCGCATCAAGACTTGCAAACCCCTTGGCAACTTCGTCACGAAGGGTCTCGCGAGCCTGAAGCAGACGCAAGCCTTCGGCAACCACATCTTGTTCACTCAAAAACCGACGCCCAGCAACCATCCGCTGAACGAATGGCACCATGTCTTGTGGAATGCCTGTACTCATCTCGTTGTTCCCGCTCGATTCCGGATTGTCGTCGGTCGCCCAACATGGTTTTATCGCTAGACGCAGGTTTCACAATGGAAACTCTACCCCAATATACTTCGCTTGCTTCCCTGGCGTCCACTGACAACTCAATCCCGCCAGGGTGATTCAGTGTGTCAATTTGAGGTATCAGCCGGCACGCGCTAGCGTCCGGTTCTCCTGTGAAACCGGACGCTAGCGCGTGCCGACTAATTTGCCTAAGCACAAACACTAAATAGCCCTGGAGTCTCAGCTTCTTCTCATCGGCAATCAATATGCAATCTGGTAGACTAGTGGAACCGGAGGACAGTCCATGACCGTAGAACAAGTGATCAACGACCTAGCAGCTTTGCCGCCAAGCGACCAACTTCGAATCGTACAGGCGATTTGGGACCAATTGCCCCGCGATGTGGGGACGGAATTATCCGAAGCCCAACAAGCGGAGCTAAATCGTCGCTGGTCGGAATACCAAACAGATCCTTCGTCCGCTTTGACAGAAGACGAATTTCGCGAGCAAATTCGCGAGGCACGCGGGCGATGAACGCGAAGCTCACCCGCGACACGCTGGCGGATTTGCTGCGAGGCATTGAATGGTTCGACAAGATATCGCTCGGATTGGGGGATCAATTTGAATTGGAGTTCTTCCGAGCACTTGAGCGCGTCAAGAAAGCTCCAAACTTGTTCCCACCGAATCAAACCGGTTACCGACCTTGTCGGCTGAAGCGATTTACCGCGGTACTTTACTTTCGAATTGCCGACAATCTGATCGTCGTCGTTGGGCTGTTTACGAGTGGCGAAAACGAATCCGTCCTTCAGCATCGCGGATAATGCAAGCAGACTAACTGACGCTGATTTCATCGGTAGCTTCAAGAGCGATGATCAACCTGGCGTGCCGTTGTTGCAAGCGATGGCAGCCAGTGCCGAATCGATGTCGCCGTTGGTCCGTGGTCTACCCATTCGCCGCAAGCTTCAGCAGGTCGTCGTCATTGCAACGCATCGCTCGCTGCAATCCTTCGATGCGGCGATGTGAATCAGCGAAACACCATCGTGCGACGGCGTCGTGCGTGTGATCGTTGGCGACAAGATCGCTGTCCCATCGGCTCAGCGTCGACGCCGCGGCGAACAACTCCATCGCCATCCATGCGATTCGCTCCAACACCAACTGGCGTTCGAGCACCTCTTCGCGATGCGTGACCAACGTCTTTTGCACCGTCGCCCCAAAGCGGCGGATCTGTTTTCCCAGCTGCTTTCCGTACCGTCGCAGTTCCGGCGATCGCAGCGGGACCACGGGAGAACAACACCGCAAGCGAGCTCCATCGGTTGCAAACCGGCACACCAACCCGGCGTGGCGCAACGGATGTTTCCACGCCGACGCGACAGCTTGCATCTGCAAGCCCGGTCCTCGCATTCCCGTCAACGCGATAAACGACATCAGCACTTCGTTAGCTCCTTCGCCGATCTGATTGATGCGATGGTCGCGGAGCATCCGTTCCAGAGGCTGATCGGTGAAGTAGGCAGCCCCGCCGTGAATTTGAAACGCGTCGTTGACGATCGTCCACAACCGCTCGGTGCTCCAGACTTTCAAAATCGCCGTCTCCAGCATGTAGTCTTCCAAACCGCGATCGATCAGCCCCGCCGTGACCGTGGTCATCGCTTCCATCGCATAGGTCCACGCCGCCATCCGGACCAGCTTCTGTTGCATCAGTTCGAACTCCGCCAGCGAGCGGCCAAACTGCCGGCGACTATGGGCGTGGTCGGTCGCAAGTTGCAAGCAAGTCTTCGCCGCTCCGGTGCAACAAGCTCCAAAAGTCGTCCGGCCAAAATCGAGTACCGTCAGCGCGACCTTCAGTCCCTTGCCGATCGGACCCAAGATGTTTTCTCGCGGCACGTGCATGTTGTCGAAGGCCAGCCGAGACGTCGCGGTCCCACGGATCCCCAGCTTTTCCATCCGCGCTTCGGTCACCTGGAACCCCGGCATATCGGGCGTAACGAGAAACGCAGTGATCGCAGTCTTATCGCTCTCGGCGACCGGCGTTCGCGCCATCACCGTCAAGACATCCGCGATCGCTCCGTTGGTGATGTATCGCTTCTGTCCATTGAGCACAAAATGTTGGCCGTCCGCCGTGGGCACCGCCATCGTTTGCACGTTCGCTGCATCGGAACCGGCTTCGGGTTCGGTCAACGCAAACGCAGCCAGCTTCTTTCCGCTGACTAAATCGGGCAACCAACGTTGCCGCTGCGATTCGCTGCCAAACAGCAACAGCCCCCGCATCCCTATCGAATGATGCGCGTTGACGAAGATCGCCGTCGAACTACAACGGCTGCCGATCACTTCCAACAACCGGCAATAGGCCATTTGTGAATACCCGCGGCCACCAAATTCCGCGGGAGCTGTCATCCCCAACAATCCAAACTGCCCCAATCCATCGATCAATTCGCACGGGATGTCCGCTTCGCGATCGATCCGCACCGGATCGAGATTCCGATCGCAGAACGCCTCCAATTCGGCAACCGCCGCGTCGGTGTCCGCTTTCTGATTGGTCGACAGTTGTGGATAGGGAAAGACCCAATCGGCGATCAACTGGCCGGCAAACAATCCCTTGGCCAATCCGATCGTTTGCGGCAGCGAGCCCAGTAGTTCTTCGGCTTGGCGGATCTGTTCGGCTCGCTGTTCCAGGCGTTCCGCCGACGCTTCGGTTACATGGCTTCCCATTTTGGATCTCGCTTCTCAATAAACGCGGCTAGCCCTTCATGCGCCTCGGCGCTGTGACGAGCTGCCAGATGTTTTTTGATGCTGTCCTCCGAAGCATTCGTTTTCGGAACGGCAAAGGTCTCGTTGATCAGCAGCTTGGTCTGGCGAATCGTCTCGGGACCGCCAGCGATCACGGCGTGAGCGGCCTCTACCGCAGCGGCACGCAACTGAGCAGCCGCAACGATCCGCTGCACCAACCCAACCTGCTGCGCCCGCGCGGCATCGATCGGTTCGCCCAATAGAAACAATTCCCGCAAGTCACCCTCGCGCACTTTGTGGCGCAGCACATCGCAGATCAATGCGGGCAACAGACCACGTCGCGCTTCCGGGAATCCAAACTTGGCATCCTCCGCGGCGATCACCAGATCGCATGCTGCCATCAATCCCGCTCCGCCGGCAAACGCGCCACCTTGAACCGCCGCGATCACGATCAACGATGTCTCGCGCAGCTGTCGCAGCGCTCCTTCCACCGCCGCCGCCGATCGTTCAACAAGCGCGAGATCGGCAGCTTCGCGAAGATCGAGCCCAGCGGAGAAGACCGGACCGGCAGCTCGCAAGATCACCACGCGGTTGGCGCGATCCGATTCGATCCGTTGCAATGCGGCAGACAATTGATCCAACAGTTTGATGCTGAGCGCATTGCGGCGGCTGGGGCGGTTCAGCACGATCGATTCGATTCCTGGTTCGATCGATTCGACAAGGATCCATTCTTCCATCACGGTTCTCACTTTTGTTCAGTTTCTATTGTACGTCCACGTTCCGCGGGAAACGGTATTTCAAGCAGCAATTGCCCCAGCGTTTTCCCTTGTGCGTCGCTACGCAGCCGATTCTGTAAGATACCACGGATGACAAAATTCAGTGCGCCGAGATTCTTCAGTTCGTAGCGCTCAACTGATTGGACACCTAGCGGTTGCAAGAACGTTGCCACGCGATCAGCCGTCAACCAAGCTTGCAGAAATCCCCAATCGTCATCGGATCGCAACAAGACTCCGATATTGGCCGATGTCCCCTTGTCGCCGCTGCGTGCAAACGCGATCGATCCCAACCGCGATGCGTATGTTGTTAGTGCGTCCATGCCGGTTGTCATTTCCGATTTCGATTCACCTTCGCAGTATTGACTGGCGATCCCCCCTTGTACCAACATCGTCTTCGCCTGCGTTGCGGAAGCACTCGGCGGTCGGTCGTCCGAAAAGGTGTCCTCGGTTTGGATCGTGTCGACACATGGCGTGACGCGGTTGCGACAGATCAAACAGGGCCAATATCGGATCACCGGTCGAACGCGAGGACGTCCTTCGGCGTACCCCGTTGTCCCTTGTGGTCCAGCGGTAATCAATGGCATCAATTCGCGAGCGAACCGCTCGGCCGCAGCTTGCGTTTCCGATTCGATTGCGATCCGCAGAACGACTTCGCCAAAGACATCCGGATCGCCATCGCTGTCTTGGCATAAAACGCTTCCGGAACAAGCACCGCTCCCCAGACATTCGATCACGCTGTCGCGGATTTGGAATCCCGCTTCGCAGACGCGTTGCAAAACCATCTCGCCACATCGATTCGCTTTGCGGACCGCATCGCGACCGACGATCACCAGTGTCCCCGCCGCGCGATAGCCGTCGCGGAGCGTTGCACTGACCTTATATTGTTCGGGTCGCGGATGACCAACCGCACCGGAGACTCGCACCCGATTGGATCCCAAGTCTTCGACGCGAAGCGAATCAAACGAAACACAAACGTCGGGACTTCGGTACTCGCGTGGATCGCCGATTTCGTAGACCAATTGCTCGCGAACCGTCGCCGCCGTCACGCACCCTCCCGTGCCGTGCGGTTTGCTGACGATACAGTTTCCCGAGTCATCGACCTCAACAATCGGGAAGCCGATGTTGGCTGGGTCGGGAACATTTAGCCAATCGGTGCTGATCCCACCGGTCACTTGAGTTCCGCATTCAATCAGATGGCCAGCGACTGTCGCGCCGGCCAATCGATCCAGTTCGCTCTCTTGCCAGCCAAAATGATGCAGACAAGCCGCCACAACTAACGAAGGATCCGCCACGCGGCCAGTGATCACAATCTGTGCTCCTTCGGCCAATGCTCGGGCGATCGGAGCGGCTCCAAGATAGGCGTTGGCCGTTACGATCCGATCGACGTTTCCGGCCAGCGATTCGCCGTCGTCAAGGTTTTTGAATTCCGCCGCGGCAGCTGCCGATCGCAGTTCGTCGACGACATCGTCGCCGCTGACGATCCCGATCCGCAGCGATGGACACCCCGCCGCCTCTAACGCCTGGCGACAGGCATTCGCACAGGCCGCCGGATTTAGTCCGCCCGCATTGGCAAGCACTCGGCAACTGCCTCCCGCCGCCCAATAGGGAGCCAACGAACGGATGACATCCACAAAATCGCGAGCGTATCCCAGTTCAGGGTCCAGCTGTCGCTGCATCGCCAGGATCGACATCGAGACCTCGGCAAGATAGTCGAACGTCAGGTAATCCAGCTCGGGTTCCAGGTTCAACATTTCAGCAGCCGCAGCCGTACGATCACCCCAAAACGCTTGAGCATTTCCGATTCGAATCGAACACGACATGATGGGTTATTGCCTCGTGGTTGTCTTCCGGTTTGCCGCTCGTCTCGGGGCCTTACGACCCCGGCAGTTGTTGTGTCGGCCTACCGGCCTGGTGTGCAGTTGACTGATTTCCCCACTTTCTTCAGCCCGGTAGGGCGACAAATCTAATGCCGGTGGTGTGAACCACCGGGAACTGGCAGTGCCCTACGCGGCAAAGCCCGGAGGGCGGTATAGGGCTCGAGCCTTGTGTCGGCCTATCGGCCTTGCCGCTCTGTTGCTCTTTCTTTCCGGGGCCTCACGACCCCGGCAGTTGTTGTGTCGGCCTATCGGCCTGGTTTGCAAACAACCTCCTTCCCATCTCTCTTCAGCCCGGTAGGGCGACAAATCTAATGCCGGTGGTGTAAACCACCGGGAACTGGCAGCGTCCTATGCCCCAAAGCCCGGAGGGCGGAACATTCTTCTTTGGTTCACACAAAGTTCAAGCTCTAAACCTGCAACACTCCCGTTCTGAAATTTTGTTGATCGGTGCCCGGCAACAGATCGAGCGCCGTCTGCAACCAGAGTCGCGTTTCGTGCGGCGGGATGATCGCGTCGACCCAACCGCGCGCTGCGCCGTAGCGGATGTCGGTCTGTTCTTGATATCGCTGGCGGATCGAATCTCGCAGCGCGTCAACTTCCCCTTCGGCAAGCGATCGACCGCTGCGTTGGGCTTCGCGCAATTGCAGTTGCAGCAGCGTATCGGCCGCTTGGTTGCCTCCCATCACTGCGTACTTTGCCGAAGGCCAGGCTAGGATCAGCGCCGGGTCGTACGCTTTTCCACACATCGCATAATGCCCCGCACCAAACGATCCGCCGATGATCACTGTCAACTTGGGAACGATCGAATTGCTGATCACATTGACCAGCTTGGCCCCGGCGCGGATGATCCCCGCCTGCTCTGCCTGTTTGCCAACCATGAAGCCTTGCACGTCTTGAACGAAGACGATCGGAACTCGCATCTGATTGCAGTCCATCACGAACCGAGCGGCCTTATCGGCGGCGTCGGGATAGATCACGCCCCCGACTTGAAGTTCACCTCCGGCCGCCCGGCACCTCTTTTTTTGATTGGCAACGATTCCGATCGGATGCCCGCCGATCCGAGCGAACGCCGCCACAATCGTCTGCCCAAATTCGGCTTTGTATTCTTGCAGCGAATCGCCGTCGACAATGCATCGCAACACGTCGCGGACGTCGTACTCTTGCCGCCCGTCGGCCGAAACAATGTCGTAGACCGAATCGCAGTTTCGCTCCGGCTCCACGTCACAAATGTCACTTGAGCGCGACCGACCGATCGGCAGCAGATCGACAAGCGACCGCAAGCGGTTCAAACAAGCGGGATCGTCCGGTTCGTGAAAGTCGACGGTGCCGCTGATCGCAGCATGCATCGACGCGCCGCCGAGTTGCTCGGGATCGGCGGTTTGACCGATCGCCGCTTTCACAAGCGCAGGGCCCGCCAGACACATCTGGCTGCCATCGGTCATCAACAGCTTGTCGCACAGAACGGGAAGATACGCTCCGCCGGCGACGCAGTTTCCCATCACCGCCGCGTATTGAATCACTCCCGCCGCCGAGAGGACTGCGTTGTTGCGGAAGATCCGTCCGAAGTCATCTTCGTCGGGAAAGATCTCATCCTGCAGCGGCAAGAAGACGCCGGCTGAATCGACAAGATAGATCACCGGCATGCGGAATTGATAGGCGATCTTCTGAGCTCGCAACAGCTTCTTAACCGATTGCGGAAACATCGCTCCCGCTTTGACCGTTGCGTCGTTGGCGGCGATCAGACAACCGCGTCCTTGAACGAAACCAATACCCGTGACGATGCCCGCTGCCGGAACGCCGCCCCATTCCGAGTACATACCGTGCGCCGCCCAGAGTCCCAGCTCCAGGAAAGGACGACCAGGATCCAACAACAATTCCAACCGCTGACGGACCGGCAATCGACCGTGCCGCAACTGTCGCTGCTGTCCCTCGGCACCGCCGCCTTCGCGGAGCGTCAGCTCTTGGCAAGCGATGCGTTCGGTGAGTTCTCTCAAGCTTGTCATCCGAGGTCTCTCACAAGGTTTCCACAAAACGATCGATGAATTGATCGATCGACAATGCGTCCAGTCCGGCATCGTCAAAACAATGCTGCAATAACTCGACGCGCTGCGGGCTGAAACGCGATGCCGCGTTGCGGATAAACTTTTCTCGCAGCAGCGGTTTCGCTTCGTCGCGGCGGCGGCGATGCCCCAACGGATATTCGACGGCAACGCGCTGGCTGGCCGAACCGTCGGCATAAAACAACTGGACCGCATTGGCGATCGAACGCTTGTCGGGATCCAGGTAGTCGCGCGAGTACTGCCGATCTTCGACAACTTCCATCCGCAAGCGCAGGCGATCGATCCGCGGATCCGATGCGGATTCCGATTCGTAGTCCTCCGCCGTCAAACTTCCTTTCAGAAGCGCGACCGCCACGATGTACTGCAAACAATGATCGCGATCGGCCGGATTATGCAGCGGGCCAACCTTATCGATGATCCGGATCGCCGATTCCTGCGTCTCGATCCGGATCCGCTGGATCGAATCCGCTCGCGATCCGAGTTGTCGCGACAATGCGATCGCCGCTTCGGCAGCCGTCTGCGCATGGAACTCCGCCGGAAACGCGACTTTAAACAACACGTTCTCCATCACGTAACATCCCAGCGGTCGCGCCAACCCGATCGATTGTCCGCCGAACAAGACGTCTTCAAATCCCCACTGCGGCGCCGACAGTGCGGTGGCATAACCTCGCTCACCGGCGACGCTCCAAAGCGCTAACTGCACGCCACGCCGCGTCGCATCCCCCGCCGCCCAACTCTTCCGCGAACCGGTATTGGGTGCGTGGCGGTAGCATCGCAGCGCCCCGCCATCGACCCAGGCGTTGCTGACAGCATCGATCACCTGCTGCCGCGTGCCGCCCAACAATTGAGTCGCCACGGCGGCGGTCGCGATCCGAACCAACAGCACATGATCCAAGCCGACTCGATTGAACGAGTTCTCCAGCGCCAAGATCCCCTGAATTTCATAGGCCTTGATCGCAGCAGCCATGACGTCGCGGACCGTCAGCGGATTGCCTTGCCGAGCTTGGTAGTCCGCGACCGCCAAGATGCCGCCCAAATTGTCGGAGGGATGGCCCCATTCGGCCGCCAGCCAGGTGTCGTTGAAATCGAGCCAGCGGATCATGCATCCGATGTTCCAAGCCGCCGCGACCGGATCCAAACGATAGTCGGTTCCGGGAACACGCGTTCCGTTTTCGAGCGTCGCTCCGGGAACGACGGGGCCCAACAAACGGGTGCACTGCGGATGGTTGAGTGCTAACAATCCGCAACCGAGGCTATCGAAGAGACACAGCCGCGCCGTCGCCCAAGCTTCGTCGCTGAAGTTCGCCGGGGCGCAGACATAATCGGCGATCTGTTCCAACAACGGATCGGTCTGCGGTGAATTGCCCGATGCGATCGAAAGCGGTTTCGCAGTGGGTGCGTTCTTAGAGCGAGCGTCGCGACGCGATCGCAACGCGGTGTCGATCGCTGCGGCAAGTGTTTCGATCCCGGTCCGATCCACGACCGACGTCTGCACGATCGCGACCGATTCCGCTTCGGCGTTCGTCAATTGCTGTCGCAGATCGGCGACGGTCGCATCGGCCCCAGGCAGGTCCGATTTGTTGACAACCACGACGTCGGCGACTTCCAACAATCCCGCCTTCTCCCACTGCAAATCGTCGCCGGTCTGCGGTTGCAGCGTCAGGACGACGACGTCGACAAGATCGCGGATCGCAACATCCCCTTGCCCGACGCCAACGGTCTCCACAAAGATTCGATCGAATCCGAAGGCCTTCATGATTCGCAGCGACAGCGCGACCGAAGGGGCAACCCCTTGCTGCCCCGACATCGTGGAAAGGCTGCGAACGAACAACCGCTCGGTCGCCGATCCAGTCGCGATCCGGCAACGGTCTCCCAACACCGCGCCGCCGCTGATCGGACTCTCTGGATCGCAAGCCAACACGCCGACTATGGCTCCACGATCGACATAATCGCCGACCAACAATCCCAGCAGACTGCTCTTCCCCACCCCGCCACTGCCGGTCAACGCGATCACCTCCGCATCGCGCGGCGACGCATGCGCATCCTGCTGGCGTATCGCCGCCGCAATCGTCGATCGATGCTCCTGCTTGCAGGCCAAAGACAACAGCCGCGCAAGTGCCGATCGATCGCCGCGGCCCAATCGTTGGGCGAGTGAAGGAATCTCATTGCGAAGACTATCGTGCGGCATTGCGGAATCTCAGCGGTTGCAAAATTCGACGATCGATGGAAGGGGCGTGCCGGGGCCGAAACAGCCGCGAACTCCGAGTTCGATCAGTTTCGCCTGGTCGGCTGGCGGAATGATTCCGCCGACGATCACGCCGATTTGGTTGAGTTCACGCTGTCGGAGCGATTCCAACAGCGCGGGGACTAGCGTCATGTGAGCCCCATTGAGAATGCTGACGCCCAGCCAGTCGACGTCTTCGTCAGCTGCGGCTTGCACGACGGCATCGATCGATTGCCACAATCCGCTGTAGATCACGTGGAATCCCGCGTCGCGCAATCCGCGGGCGACGACCTTGATCCCGCGGTCATGACCGTCGAGGCCAACTTTGGCTAACAAAATTCGCTGAGCAATTACATGTTGATTCATATCACCACGCCGCCGCAGGTCGGAACCGGCCATAAACATCGGCCAACGCATCGACACATTCCTGCACCGTCGCGCGATCGTCAGCCGCTTGCAGCAAGCTGGGCATCACATTGTCCCGGTGCTCGGCTGCGTGTCGCAGCGCGTCGAGCGAACGCGTCACATCGGCGCGACTACGAGACTGTCGGATCAATTGCAGCGAGGCGATTTGATCGGGTTCGGTCGACGGATCGATCTCCATCACCGCGATCGGATCGCGATCGGGCTGTTGAAATGAGTTAACGCCAACAATCAGCTTCTCCTTCCGATCGACAGCGGTTTGATATTCGAAAGCTGCATCGGCGATCTGGCGGCGGAAGTAGCCATTCTCAACCGCCGCGATCATTCCGCCCTGATCGGCGATCGCTCGAAAACAAGCGTCTGCATCCTGTTTCATCTTGTGCGTGAAGCTCTCCACAAAATAGCTGCCTCCCAGCGGATCCACCGTATTCGTGACGCCCGTCTCATGCGCCAGAACCTGCTGCGTTCGCAATGCCAACGCGACAGCTTGTTCGCTGGGCAAGGCAAACGTTTCGTCCATCGAATTGGTATGCAACGACTGGCATCCGCCAAGCACAGCGGCCATCGCTTGATAGGCGACTCGCACAACATTCACTTCCGGCTGCGCCGCCTGCAGCGAACACCCAGCCGTCTGCGCATGAAACCGCAGCTTCCACGAAGCTTCCGATTTCGCACCATAGTCGTCGCGGATCATCTCCGCCCACAACGCTCGCGCCGCCCGGTATTTGGCAACCTCCTCAAACAGATCGTTGTGCGCGTTGAAGAAGAAGCTGAGCCGCGGCGCGAAAGCATCGATGCTAAGTCCACGCTCGAGACACTTTTGCACATAATGCTGGCCATCGGCCAGCGTAAACGCCAGCTCCTGCTGCGCCGTCGAACCAGCTTCGCGGATGTGATATCCGCTGATCGATACCGGATTCCAAAGCGGGACATAGCGGGTGCAAAACGCGATCAGATCGACGACCAACCGCACCGAAGGCTCCGGCGGAAAGACAAATTCGTTCTGCGCATGGAACTCTTTTAAGATGTCGTTCTGAATCGTGCCTCTCAGCTGACGCCAATCGCAGCCGCGCTGCCGAGCTGCTGCCAGATAGAAGGCCATCACTACGATCGCCGGAGCGTTGATCGTCATCGAGACGGAAACCTTCTGCAGATCGACGCCATCGAAAAGTGCCAAGATATCGTCGATAGTGTCGACAGCGACGCCCAAGCGGCCGACTTCGCCAACCGATCGCGGGTCGTCGCTGTCCAATCCCATCAACGTTGGCAGATCAAAGGCGGTGCTGAGGCCCGTCTGCCCCTGATCCAAGAGAAAGCGGAAGCGGCGATTTGTATCGCGAGGTCGCCCAAAGCCGGCGAACTGGCGGATCGTCCACAACCGTCCGCAATACATCGATTCGTGGATGCCACGGGTGTAGGGGAACTGTCCAGGCCGACCAATCTCCCCCTGCGCCGAAAAGTCCGCCAGGTCGGCGGGACCGTACAACGGCTTTATCGGAACGCCGCTGAGCGATGTTCGGAAAGCGGGTGATTCGGCGGCAACGAAATTCATCGCGACACTCCCTCGAGATTGGTACAATGCATTATATGCACCAACGCCCTCAACAAATCAAAACTCGCGTCGCCCCGATTCGCGCCTGCCGTGAGGTTTCGCCACCATTGGCGGCAGGGTTTAGGTAGTTTTGGCAACGCCCAACGGAACGCTAATCCGGGGCCAGTCGAATCGGACACTCGGTTGCGAATCGATCGTTGGGCATTTGTCGTTTCCCAAAAACCATCATGTCGCCTTCGCAAACCGTCACCGCCGGTGAACGCTTGTGGTCCGCCGTCGACCACGAGCGACCGTTGCAGATCGCGGGAGCTGTCAACGCGATGTCGGCCCTGATCGCCGAACAGGCCGGTTTTCGAGCACTCTATCTGTCCGGCTCCGGCGTCGCCAGCGCGTCGCACGGGTTGCCCGATTTAGGCGTGACGACGTTGCACGATGTCTTAGAGGATGCGCGACGCATCACTTCGGCGACCGAATTGCCGCTGTTAGTCGATGCCGATACGGGTTGGGGCGATTCACGGATGATCGGCCGCGCGACACGTGAACTGATCCGCTCTGGTGCAGCCGGGCTGCACTTAGAAGATCAGATCGCGGAGAAACGCTGCGGCCATCGCCCCGGCAAACGACTGGTCTCGGCAATCGAGATGCAAGATCGATTGAAAGCCGCCTTGGACAGCCGAACCGATGACAGGTTCGCGATCATGGCTCGAACGGATGCTGTCGACGTCGAAGGGGTCGATGCGGCGATCGATCGAGCGGCGCGATACGTCGAGACCGGGGCGGAGATGATTTTTGCGGAAGCGGTTGCGTCGCTGGACGATTACAAACGCTTCACCGCCGCGTTCGGAGTGCCCGTGTTGGCGAACATCACCGAATTCGGAAAGACGCCGCTGTTCACGGTCGAGCAATTGAGCTCTGCCGGAGTGCGGTTGGTCTTATATCCGTTGACTGCGTTTCGCGCGATGAATGCTGCCGCGCGGAACGCTTACGAAACTTTACGCCGCGACGGAACGCAGGCCGAATTGATCGCCGCGATGCAAACTCGCGAGGAATTGTACGACGTGTTGGATTATCACGCCCAAGAACCGGATTAAGGATAACGCAACGCAAATCAACCGTAGAGGACTGTCATGATTCTCACGAATTCAACGGGCTTGGCAGGCGTGGTCGCTGGCGAGACGGCGATCAGCACCGTGGGCAAGCAAGGCGTCGGTCTAACCTATCGCGGATACACCATCGAAGACCTGGCGGAACATTCGACGTTTGAAGAGGTGGCTTGGTTGCTGATGCACGGCGAACTGCCAACTCCGTCGCAACGCGATCAATTCCTCGCCAAACGGATCGCCCAGCAACGGATATCGGACGAGATGATGTCGTTTTTGGAACAGTTGCCTGACACCTCGCATCCAATGGACGTGTTGCGATCGGGGACGTCGCTGCTAGGTTGTTGGGAACCAGAACATTCGATCGATCAACAACAACGCATCGCCGCGCGGTTGCTGGCTGTCTTCCCATCGATGATCTGTTATTGGTACCGGTTCGTAAACGATCGGTTCCGGATCGAAATTGAATCGGAACAAACAACCGTGGCAGGGCACTTTCTGCAGCTATTGCACAGCGGTGCGCCATCGGAAGTCGATCGCCGGGCGTTGGATGTGGCGTTGATCCTGTACGCCGAACATGAATTCAACGCGTCGACCTTCGCCGCTCGCGTGACAGCTTCGACCGGATCGGACCTCTATTCGGCAATTTGCACAGGAATCGGCACGCTGCGTGGTCCGTTGCACGGGGGTGCCAACGAAGCGTCGATGAAGATGATCTCTAACTTTACCGATCCCGAACAAGCGGAGCAGGGAGTTCTACGCAGGCTCGCCCGGCACGAGAAGATCATGGGATTTGGACACCGCGTTTACAAGTCGACCGATCCGAGGTCGGAGATCATGAAACGCTGGGCACTGACGCTGTGCAAACAGACGCGTCAATTGAAGACGTATGCGGTTGCCGAACGGATCGAAACGGTGATGCAACGCGAGAAGGGATTGTTCCCCAACCTCGACTTCTACAGCGCGGTGGCATTCCATTGTTTGGGAATCCCCACCGCGCTGTTCACTCCGTTGTTCGTGATGGCTCGAACCGCGGGCTGGTCTGCTCATGTCTTTGAACAACGATCCAACAACCGCTTGATTCGCCCGACCGCAAACTACATCGGCCCCAGCCAACGACCGCTTGTGCGGCCGCATCAACGTACGTAAGCCGACGTGAACGGGACGCCTAAAAGACGAACTCAAGCGATCCGTTGAAGATATAGGCGCTGTCGGTCACCAATGTCGTCGGCGAGTTGCCGGGCCGTTGAGGGTGAACGATCTGAGCCATATCGTCGAAGTACTTAAACCCAATCGACGGTCGAACCCACCAACCGGCAACGCAGACATCGGTCCGAACCGCCAGGTCGACAGTGGTCGTCGTTTGTTTCAACCCCGCACTGACCTGCGATTCAATGGCCAAGGCCCCCGTCCCAGCGTAAATCCTGCTGGTGCCGAAGTAATCGGCATCCATTTCGTAGATGCCGTAACGGGCGTCGAAGTAGCAGATCTGACCAAAGATCGACTGTCGCAATGTGCCGCGAAATTCACCGCCAAGATAGTTCGTGTCGAGATCTTCGATATATTGCCCACGAGAGCCAACATCGATCCGGGCGTCGGTTTGAAAGTCTTGATCGAACGACATCCAACTGAATCCGCAACCGATCGTAATGTCGCCCAAACCGATCCAATCAAGGCTAAAGCGATCGCGTAGACCAACATATTTATGCAGATGAAAAACATCGCTGGCGACGTTGACCGCCATCGAGTTAGATGAACCGGCAACGATGAAACCGAGGCCATCTAAGGTAGGGAGCCCGTAGTTTTCGCCCGGCGCGGCGTCCGAGAATGTCTGACTCGAACCAATCGATCCGGCTCCCGCAATCTGCAAGTCGGATTCGAACATCGTTCGCGTTTCGCCGAAGCGATAAAAGCCGCCGAGGGTCAACTGGGCTCCAACACCGGTCTGGTCATCGACAAAGACGTCGTTGACTGGCGTGGCGGAGTTTTTAAAAACTGCTTTGTATTCGGGCAGAACAGGAACCCAAGCACCTGTTGAAAGGAACCACTGAGCTTCAGCTTTGGCTTCTCGATTCGTCGAGGCGCTGGCCAATGCGATCGTTAAGGAAAATACCCAACATGTGTAGGAATGCCATCTACGCACAGGTAAGACCTCGCGGGTTGGAGAAACAGATTTGTGTACGTTTCTGTTTCGGGCCGCATGAGACCACCTGGCTATCGATACCCCCCCACAGTCATAGAGAACAGGCGACCGATGTCCGCTTGGTTGCTCCAGCCAAACCTGCCCGGCTTGGCAAAGATTTCGGGTCGCATCGATTTTGAAGCTTGGCAAGCCTTGCAGCTGCGAAGCACGTCCAAATGAACTATTCGGTTAAACCGCGAACCGCTCGGGACGTGCTGGCATAGAAAGCGCGGGGCGACGCCCAAGCGGTTAAACGAAAAAGTCGACTTAATGGTTGTATGGCGACAAATCCGCGGGCACGTCCAATGGAGCTTGCCATTGGAAAGAAAAGTCGTCGCCCGGGGATGGGCCACGCGCGTCGAGATACGTTCAACGCACGTGAGCCCTGCATTGCGGAGAGTTCTAGAAGGAGAACTCGATCGATCCGTTGAAGACATAGGCGCTGTCGGTCGTCAGCGTCGTGGGCCCACCAAGAAACTCGAGCGGGTGGTTGATCTGGGCCATGTCGTCGAAGTACTTCACTCCAATCATTGGTCGAACCAACCAGCCGCCGATGCAGATATCGGTTCGCATCGCCAGTTCGGCCGTCGTCGTCGTCTGTTTCAGCCCCGTGCTCAGGTCCCCTTGCGCGGCCAACCCACCACCGTTGAAATGGAGCGTGCTGGTACCGAAGTACTCGGCGTCCATCTCATAGATACCGTAGCGGGCGTCGAAGTAGCAGATCTGGCCAAAGATCGACTGTCGCAGCGTGCCGCGAAACTCACCGCCGAGGTAGTTGGTGTCGAGATCTTCGATGGATTGTCCGCGGCGGCCGTCGCCAAACCGTGCATCGGTCTGGAAATCTTGATCGAACAACATCCAACTGAAACCACAACCGATTGTGATGTCGCCCAGGCCGATCCAATCGAGACTGAAGCGGTCGCGCAAACCTACGTATTTGTGCAGATGAAAGACATCGCTGTCCACATCCATCGTCAACGATTCGCCGCCGACTGTCGCCATTCGCCCTTTCCCGTCGAGAGTCACGAATCCGTAGCTGGCAGTCGGATCGTTGTCGGTGAACGTTCCGCTCGACCCCATCGATCCGATTCCGGCAATCTGCAGGTCGGATTCAAACAGCGTTCGCGTGGGGGCAAAGTGGTAGAATCCACCAAGGGTCAATTGGGCTCCGACATCGGTCTGATCGTCGGAGAACAGATCGGTACTCGATCCGCCGTCCGAAATCGAACCGGCTTTATATTCGGGTAAAACAGGCACCCAAGCACCTGCCGAAAGGAACAAATCTGCCTGCGCACTAGCTTCTCGATCGATCGCAGCGGTTGCCAAAGCGATCGCCAATGAGAATGCCAAACGCGCGGAGGAGTGCTTTTTATGCACGGGGAGGACCTCCTAGTTTAGGAAATAGAGTCGTGTAAGAAGTTCTTTCGACCCCGGCTTCAACGCGACGCTAGCATTTCCAAACGGAGGCCGTGGAGATTCTCGAACCGCGGGCCGCTTGAACGCTCCAGCCAAACCTAAGCGGCTTGGCAAAGCAGACACGTTGGATTGATTCTGCCAGCGGCAATGTCTAGGCTGAGCAGCCGATGCGACTGGAATCTCAATGATCTTGGTTCTAGGCTTAACCTAATGTCATTTGTTCCCAAACCGTTCGCGCCGCTGTCGCGGACTTTGCTGGAGATATCCGATGCGTGGTTTTCATAAATTTCAACGCCCGCTCTTGATCGCCGCCGCTTGCGTCGCCGCGATCCAGAGCGTCAATGCAGTAGACAACGGAGTCGAACAACCGATGAGTGCAATGCTGGAACCATGGACTGGCCCCTTTGGCGGCGTCCCCCCTTGGAACTTGGTCCGCCAAGAAGAGTTTGTCGCCGCCTTCGATCAAGCGATCGCCCAGGCGCAACAAGAGATCGATACAATCGCTAACAATCCCGAACCGCCAACCTTCGAGAATACGATCGTCGCTTTGGAGCAGGCCGGTCGCACGTTGGAACGGCTCGATACGCTCTTCAGCGTCCACTCGTCGAATCTGAATCTCGGTCCGGTCCCCGATATCGAACGGGCGGTCTCGCCCAAGCTGGCCGAACATGCGGACAAGGTCACGCAAAACGAGAATTTGTTCGCGAGGATCGAAGCCGTTTTCCAAAGCGATGAGAAATCGAAACTGACGCTCGCCCAACAACGTCTGCTGGACGACCGCTACCGAAACTTTGTTCGCAAAGGGGCGAAACTGGAACCCGAAGCGAAGAAGAAGCTGTCGCAGATCAACATGCGGCTGGCCAGCCTGTTCACCGACTTCAGCCAAAACGTGTTGCACGATGAACAGAGCTACGTCACCTGGATCGACGACGAAGCGCGATTAGCCGGGCTTCCCGATTCCGTCGTCGCCGCGATGGCGTCGGCCGCTGAAGAGCGCGGCAAGCCGGGGCAATGGGCCGTCACCAACACGCGTTCGTCGATGGATCCGGTTTTGACCTACGCCGACGACCGTCCGCTGCGTGAAGAGGTGTGGCGCACCTATTACAACCGTGGCGACAACGGCGACGCACACGACAACAACACGCTGATCGCGGAGATTCTGAAGCTGCGTCGGACGCGAGCGAACATGCTGGGCTATCCGACGCATGCCCACTGGCGGCTGGAAGGCACAATGGCCAAGACGCCGCAAGCGACGATGGATCTGATGATGCAGGTCTGGCCAAAGGCGGTCGCGCGGGTTCAAGAAGAAGTTGCCGACATGCAGCAGATCGCTGACCAATCGGGAGCGAAGATCAAGATCGAGCCATGGGATTATCGCTATTACGCCGAGAAGGTGCGAAAGGCGAAATACGATCTCGATTTCAACGAAGTCAAACCGTACCTGCAACTGGAGAAACTGCGGGAAGGGATGATGTGGGCCGCGGGCGAACTGTTTGGCCTGCAGTTCAAAGAGACAACCGATCTGCCCGTCTTCCATCCCGATGTCCGCGTCTGGGAAGTGAGCGATGCCGATGGCAACCATGTCGGTCTTTGGTACTTCGACCCGTACGCTCGCGAAGGCAAGCGGAGCGGAGCGTGGATGAGTGCCTATCGTGCTCAAGAGAATATCGACAAACCGATCACGACGATCGTTTCGAACAACTCCAACTTTGTCAAAGGTGCTCCCGGCGAACCGGTTCTGATTTCGTGGGACGATGCGGTGACGCTGTTCCACGAATTTGGACACGCACTACACGGGCTGTGCAGCAACGTCCAATACCCTTCGCAATCGGGAACCTCCGTCGCCCGCGACTACGTCGAATTCCCAAGCCAATTGTTGGAACACTGGTTGGACACGCCCGAGGTGCTCAGCCGTTACTGCGTTCATTACGAGACCGGCCAGCCGATGCCTCAGGAACTGGCCGACAAGATCGCCAACGCGGCGACATTCAACCAAGGCTTTGGAACCGTTGAATACCTTGCCAGCGCGTTGATCGATATGAAGCTACACACGTCGGATCGCGACGAGATCGATCCCGATGCGTTCGAGCGCGAAACGCTGAAGGAGATCGGAATGCCGGAGGAGTTGCCGATGCGACACCGCACGCCGCACTTCCAGCATATCTTTGCCAGCGACAGCTATTCGGCCGGCTATTACAGCTATCTGTGGAGCGACGCGTTGACGGCGGATGCGGCGGAGGTGTTCGACGAAGCGGGCAGCTATTATGACCCTGCGACAGCGAAACGGTTGTACGATTCGGTGCTAAGCGTCGGCGACACGATCGATCCGGCCGACGGATTCCGTGCGTTCCGCGGACGCGATGTCGACACCAGCGCCCTGCTCCGCAAACGCGGCTTCCCGACGAAGTAGTCGCGGAGGCTCCAAGTCGCCATGTTCGATCGTCTCGCTGGACGATCTCGTTTAACCGCGTGGGCAACGCCCCGCGCGTTCCCACTGCGGCACAAACGAACAGGCACGCGCCCAACCACCTCGCTACGGAGCGCGGCCCGATGGGCACGCGGTTAAACGACTGAGCCAACCGACCTCATTGTGCGCTCGCTCCAGCCCCTCTCGTTTAACCGCGCGGGCAACGCCCCGCGCGTCCTCACTGCGGCACAAACGAACAGGCACGCGCCGAACCACCTCGCTACGGAGCGCGGCCCGATGGGCACGCGGTTAAACGACTGAGCCAACCGACCTCATTGTGCGCTCGCTCCAGCCCCTCTCGTTTAACCGCGCGGGCAACGCCCCGCGCGTTCCCACTGCGGCACAAACGAACAGGCACGCGCCCAACCACCTCGCTACGGAGCGCGGCCCGATGGGCACGCGGTTAAACGACTGGGGCAACGCCGCTCGGGGCTTGCGAGATGATTGATCCCATCTCTCTGATCCGACCTGGATCCAGGCAAATTCAGTTCTCCGAGGTGTTCCCAGCGGAATACTCCGAACCGGGCGTCGTGCCTGAGGCGACAAATGCCGCGAAAAGAGTGGCTGCAATTTTGCTTTCGCAATCGCGTATCCTACGTTTGAATCGCACAGGACTCCCCTCTCGATTCGAATTTAGGCTACAAACGACGATGACAACTGCGACCGCAACGACCAAGTTAAGCGAAGTTTTAACCGCCGCTCAACTGCCGGCGTTGCCGCAAAGTGCCATTACGTTGTTGCAGCTTTCGCAAGATCCCAACAACGGTCCCGCCGAATTCGCCCGCCCGATCGAAGCCGATCCCGGGCTGCTGGGGCAGGTTCTGAAGTTCGTCAACTCCGCCTACTTCGGCTTCTCCCGCGAGATCGCCAGCGTCCAACAAGCACTGACGCTTGTCGGTGTCCGCGCGATCACGAACTTTGCGCTCTGGAGTGCTGTCTTCAGTTTGGTGCCGAATCCAAAGTTTGGTGCTTTCGATCTGAAGGGGCTTTGGCAAGATTCGCTGCGTCGCGGGCTGTTTGCACGCCTGTTGGGCCGCCAATTGAAACTGCGTGAAGCGGAAGATCTGTTTGCCGGAGCGTTGCTGCAAGACATGGCGATCCCGTTGCTGTTGAAGGAATTGCCCGAACAATACGCTCCGCTGCTGGAGCGTCGCATAAACGAAAACGCTCGCCTCAGCAGCCTCGAAAAAGAATGCTTCGGCTGGGATCATGCCGAAGCCGCCGGCCTACTGGCTCGCAAGTGGAACCTGCCCGAAGAATTTGCCGGGCTGATGGAAAACCACACTCAACTGGATCATCTGCTCGCTGGCGGGGAATCGCTTCGCGGCCGTGCGTGCGTCGCCCTGGCCTCTTTGCTGCCCAGCTGCAACGACGCTCAATGGAGTGAAAAGGACCTCTTCGTCGCTGGCTATCAACAGCTGGTTGGATCGACAAAGGACCTCAAATCGCTGTTGCAAGACGTCGATGAAAGCGCCGAAAAATTCGCTCCGCTCCTAAAGCTGCCCGTGCCACAGATCGGACTGGCCGAACTTGTCTAGTTCCGCCCGCTCGGAAAGCGATGGCTTAAGCACCTAGAAAATAGCGACTCGCTTGATAGGTGATTAACGCGCCGACGTAGGCGACCAGCGTCATATAGACAAGCTGGAACGCGGGCCACTTCCAACCCTTCAGCTCGCGTTTCACGACGACCAACGTCGGGAAGCACTGCATCGCAAAGATGTAGAAGATCAGCAAGCTCAGGCAGGTCGGCGTCGTAAAGACCAGGCTGCCACCGGAGTCACGAGCCTGTCGCAGCGACCCGAGCAAGCCCTCCTCCTCGTCTCCCGCACCGTACAAAACGGCCAAGGTCGAGACCATCACTTCGCGGGCGGCAAACGAATTGATAACTCCCACGCTCAATCGCCAATCGTAGCCCAGAGGCGCAAAGACCGGCTGAATGAATTTGCCCATTCGGCCCGCGATCGAATATTCGCTCTGCGCCTGAGCCAACATCGTGTCGTAGGCCTCGGTATCGCCGCTCGCCTCGACTTGGCTCAGCTGATCCTGCATGCTGGTCGGCAGCATTTCAGGAGTCGCTTTGGGATAGGTGGCCAACACCCACAGCACCAACGAAAAGACCAGGATCGTCGTTCCCGCCTTGCGAACAAACAGACGCGATTGATCCAGGCTGGTCGTCAAAGCATTCCGCAGCGACGGCAGGCGATAGGGAGGCAGTTCGATCACCAACGGTTTCGTTTTGCCCGGCAAAATCGTGCGTCGGAAGACGAAACTGATCGCCAACGCACCGATGATGGCGATCGCATACGCCGCTGCAAATGTCAGCCCCGCCAGCATGGCATTGTCGGGAAACATAAGCGCCACGACCATCGCAAAGACGGGTAACCGCGCCGAACAGGTCATCAGCGGAATGATCAGGATCGTGTTCAAACGGTCGCGGCGATCGTCGATCACGCGGCTGGACATGATCGCCGGGATCGCACACGCATGCGCGGCCAGGAAGGGAACAAACGCTTTGCCCGGCAGACCGACACGGTGCATCAAGCGATCCATCACAAACGCCGCTCGCGCCAGGTAACCCGAATCTTCCAACAGCGTGATCATAAAGAACAGGATGAAGATCTGCGGCAGGAAGACCAACATGCCTCCCACACCACCGATCAATCCCTCGGTGATCAGGTCGCGGAAATCGCCTTCGGGCAGAAACCCGCCGACCAGTTCCGACGTGTAGGCGAACATGCCGTCCAACCAATCCATCGGGAAAGAGGCTAACCAGAAGATCAACATGAACACGACGGCCATCAACGTGGCAAAGCAGGCCAAGCCCACCCAGCGATGCGTGACGATCCGGTCGATCTTTTCATTTGTATAGGTCCGCCCCGTCTGTTCCCCTTGCACGCTGCGGCGCGTCAGGTCGGTTGCCCAGCGGAAGCGACTCGAATATTGGCATCCGCTGCATCCAGCGCACGCAGCCGAACTGCCGCACGTGCCGGTGACCGGCTGTTTCACCAACGCGGTCAACTTGTTTAAAAGTTCGTCCAGGTTGCGACCATGCCGGGCCGCGATCGGGACGACTTCGCATCCCAGTTCTTCGCTCAATTGGTCGACGCTGATCTCCAGCCCATTGGCTTCGGCTTCGTCGATCATATTGAGCGCGACGATCGTCGGTCGTCCCAATTCGAGAATCTGACTACCGAAGACGAGGTTGCGAGTCAGCTGCGTCGCATCCAAAACCAACACAATCACATCGGGGATCGCTTTGTCCCCCAATTTCCCCATCAACGCGTCGCGCGTCACCTCTTCTTCGGGACTGATCCCTTCGAGACTGTAAGCCCCGGGCAGATCGACCAATTGGTGAACTTGGCCATCCAGCACGATCGTCGCTTGACGATGATCGACCGTCGTGCCAGGGAAGTTGGCTGTCTTGGCGCGCAGGCCCGTCAGCGCATTAAAAAGCGTGGTCTTCCCCGCGTTGGGGTTTCCGACCAATGCGATCGACATGGCCGCTTGGGATGTCTGGCCCAAGACGGGCAACGGAATCGAAGTCGCTTCAGACACGTGGCAGTCCAAATCGAAGGGTATTTATTATTGTTTAGCGTTCGTAAGTTTCAGGACGCAACGAGATTCGGTTACGAAGCGACCGCTGGCATCGGTTCGTCTTCGATCATCACTTGCGCAGCGATCCGTCGCGAGATACCGATCCGCGTTCCGGCGGAGGCCAAAATCAGCGGGTCGCCATTTTGGACGACTTCAACGGTCATCCCCGGGCAGATCCCCAGCGTTCGAATCCGAATCGAATCCTCATCCGATAGATTGAATCGCAGAACCATCCCCGATGAATTGGCTGGTAAATCAGCCAGCGAACGTGCATGCATTGCGTATCTCAACGAAAGAAGGAGGGTGAAACTCTGCGAACCATTGCTCGCCGCCAAAGCTTCTCAATGTAGTAGGCAGGCTGTCCAATTACCGAACGTTGCCCCAAACGAATTTGGCGTTTCAGCGATCTTAAATGGAGCGTCCGATCCTCAACACCGCACGGGGTGATTCGACCACTTGGCTAGATGAGAATCGATATCAACATGCTACCCAGCGTTGAGGATCAATTCAAGGGCTCAAGGCTTGGGGGCAGAACGTGCCACAACTCTCCAGATAGCGATCGAACAATTGTCAAAAGCGATCGACGCTGCGGCTTATTTCGTTCCTATACCGGACGATCGCAATTGCGAGTTAGAGCCCAAAACCTGGCCCAGCAGGCCGCAAAGTCACGCCAAACACCCCATCTTCACGGGCGGAGAATTTACCGTTGGCTTTGCTTGCAAAAGCCCTTTGCCCATAGTGGAATCGACCGATTCCCGGTAGGATTAATCGTCACATTGCTTTTAATCGGCGGACTTAAACGCTGCGGAATCGCAAGCGATTGAGTTTGGCAGGTGTGGAAAGACTGCAAAGTCGCAATGGATTCAATTTTGCCAATAACACGCACGCCCCCTAAATCCCCATGCAATTACCTCGATCCTCTGGCATCCTGCTGCACATCACCAGCCTGGACAACGAATTCGGTATCGGCGATCTCGGCGAAGGGGCTTTCCGCTTCATCGATTTCCTGCAGCGGTCCGGCCAAACCTTGTGGCAGTTGCTGCCGCTAGGCCCTTCGGCGGCGGAGAACTCTCCCTACAGCTGTTACTCCGCCTTCGCTGCCAATCCGTTGCTGATCAGCCCTACCGATCTGGAGCGGCGGGGACTGATAACGTCCGACGAGGTCCGATCGCTCCCCAAGGCCGCCGGCCCGGTCGATTATGGCGAAGTGAACAACAAGCGATTCGCGATGTTGCGATCTTCGTTCGAACGATTTCAATCCCCCGTGGGCGATTCGCTCCGCGAGGGCTTTGCCTCGTTCTGTGCGGTGAACCAAACCTGGCTGAACGACTTTGCACGTTACAAAGCACTGACCGATCATTTCGGAATCGGCGATTGGAGCCAGTGGCCCGACCGAGAATTGATCGCCCGACGCGATGGCGCGTTGGAGCATTGGGACCGCGAACTCGCTCAGCCGATGGAATTCGCGAAGTACTTGCAGTTCATGTTCATGCTGCAATGGCAAGCGTTGAAGAGTTATGCTGGCGAGCGAGGCGTCCGGATCTTCGGGGATATGCCAATTTTTGTGGCCTACGATAGCGCCGATGTTTGGGCCAACCAAGATCTTTTCCATTTGGATGAAGCCGGAAAACGTACCGTCGTCGCTGGCGTCCCGCCCGACTATTTTTCGGAGACGGGACAACTGTGGGGCAATCCGCTGTACCGCTGGGATGCGATGAAGGACCGCGGTTATGAATGGTGGATCGATCGGCTGCAGTCGGCGTTCTGCTACTTCGACTTGTTAAGGATCGATCACTTCCGTGGCTTCGAGGCGTATTGGGAAGTCCCAGCCGATGCTGAAACGGCAATCAACGGCCGCTGGGCTCCTGGCCCCGAAGAAGGCCCGTTCCGCGCCGCCCGTTCCGCTCTGGGACCGCTGCCGATCATCGCCGAAGACCTCGGCTTGATCACCGACGCGGTCCATCACTTGCGTGAAAAACTGGAGTTCCCCGGAATGCGCGTGCTGCAATTCGGCTTCGATAGTTACGACGATCCGTACCATCGGCCGGTCGCCTACCCCGAGCGCAGTGTTGCCTACACCGGCACCCACGACAACGACACCGTGTTGGGCTGGTACCAACAACGGCGACAAGAGCGTCACGAAGATCCTCTGTTGGACGAAATCGTCCATCGCGACGATCCCCAACCGCACCGCACATTGATCCGTGCTGTGCTGGAATCGAAAGCGGAAACCGCGGTCCTTCCGATGCAAGATGTCCTTGGCCTTGGCAGCGACTCCCGCATGAACATTCCCGGCGAAGCGGCTGGCAATTGGACCTGGCGTTGCCCACCCGATGGCTTGAACCAAGTGATCAGCGATTGGCTGCGACAAGTGACCGAAGCAACCGGCCGGATCTAGGTATCGTTGGCGGTCACCCGGTGGCCGCGAGTGACGCTCCATTTCAAACACCCAGACTCGGCCACTCGGGTGCACCGTCGTTGTTATGCCCTCGGGTACGTGCATCAATAAGCCGTTAGTGCACGAGATTGTAGGATACCGCACCGACGCAAACAGACGAGGCAATGGAAATGCAGGCCGAGACAACGACGACAATTACTGGCAGCAGTTTCCGAGACTCTCGGCGACAAACTTGAAAAAGTGGTCCATTCGCAACACTTGCAGCAACTACCGCAGCAACTGCAAGCAATGCAAGAACGACGTATACCGATGGCAACAGAAACAAAGTGCCGCTCAACACCGCGAAAGTATATGCACCAGTAACACAGACGCACGCGATGAGGTTGCGAAAACCTAGCCCAGTGATCGGTGGTTTTGCGGACGGTATCGAAGGGTGCACAGTGGACATGATTCTCTCCAATTAGGGTTCCCTAGCAGGCGACAAGCCAAAGCTCATAGCATAACTAGTTTATTAGCGTACGACGCGGCGGGACTTTATGCCGTTTCAGCTGACCGCCCCACCACGCCTCTGGCGATGGCAAGCTGTTGAATTGCATCGACGCTTTGCCGGACGGTTTCGTTGGTCGTCATGCGACTGCGAATCTCGCCGCAGCGCGAACGTATCGATTCGCCGTCCAGCAAATCCGTCAATTTTTGTGTCAGCCGTCGACGCGATAGCTGTCGATGCAACAACGATCGCCCACATCCCAAGCGTTCGACCCGACGAGCATTGTCGAACTGGTCGAACGCCATCGGCACCACCAACTGAGGAATTCCAGCGGCCAACGCCTGGGAGGTTGTTCCGATTCCACCGTGATGAACGATGGCGCGACAATGCGGCAGCAGCGACCGGAACGGCAAATACGATTGATGAACGACCTTCGGCGGCAACCGAGCAGGCAATTGCTGGGGAAATTCCGTCTGCAAGATCGCCGGAATATCGAGCTCCCCACACGCATCGGCAGCGATCTGAAAATAATCGGCCGCCTGGCGGTTGGCGGTTCCCGGCGCAAAGACCACCGGCGGCTGATCGTGCTGATCTCGAATCGCTTGAACCGCAGCGATGTTTGCCGCGTCCATCTCACCGGCCGCATCTTCCAATGGAAAACCGGTGCATTGCAATTGCGACGGCCATTGATCGGGGCGTGGCGCAAACCACTCGGGAAACAACCCCAAGACAAGGTCTGGCGACAGATACCACGACTTCAGCACGCGGTCGATCGGTGGCAGACCAAGCTGTCGGCGAAAACGATTGACCGGCCGCCCCAACCATTTGGAAATGAAGATCCAATCGGCCGCCATGTACGATACTTCGACCAGCCACGCTGGTCGGCTGATCTCCAACGGCCAGTCGGTCAGTTTTGCGGGGTCTCCTGGCGTGCGAATCGCCATCGGTGCTAACACGGTACCGACCAACGGCACCTCGGGATGCAGATCGCGATAGATTCGCGAAGCGAAGTCCAATGGATGAGTCACCAGGATCGTGTTGCCTGGTTCGACGCGGCGTTCCAACAGATCAAACGTCGGCTGCAACAACATCGTAGCGGTCTCGCCGAGCACGACGCGCAAGCCCTGAACTGGATGCCAAAGGCCCGGGACCGCGATAAATTTGTCGAATTCTTCCTGCGATACAAGTGCTTGGGAATCGAAGCCAGCCGCTTCGGCCATCGCTTGATACGGCGCACTGGTGAGAAACAAGATCCGCCAGCCACGGCGGCTCAACTCACGGGCAAGAGCCAACATCGGATTGACGTCGCCACGGCTGCCGAAAGCAGAGACGATCGCCAGCGGTTGCGTGGAGTTAACCATGGACATGCTTCCCTCGGGCTAACCGGCTGAGAATCCGTCGGGCGAAAACGATGGCCGACGATCAAGCCTCTGGAGTCGGGGCGGGCGGTTCGTAATTGAACTCCTGCCACTTGACCGCTTTGTCCATCGGTTCGATCCGCATCACCAGTTCGCCATTTTGATACAACCGAACGGTGCCGGTCGACTGGCTGACCACAACGGCGACGGCCTTGGTTTTGGCGGAGATTGCCGCAGCGGCCCAGTGCCTAGCCCCGAGTCCCTTGGACATCGTGAGGTCTTGGTGGGCGACTTCCAACATCTGACGCGAACGTTCGATGTTGCCGTCGGAGTTGACGACAAAGGCCCCGTCCATCTGCGCGATCTCTTTGACATCCTCTTGGACGCGGCGGTCGTACAGATTGCGGGCCTTGCGGTTAGCTCCGCGGAACGGATCCAGACCGCCATCGTTGCAGTGCTCCATCACGCGGCGGGAATGCCCCACGACAAACAGCGTTCCGACAGCTTTGCCCTCGCGTCCCTCGCGGCCGATCTGAACCGCCAGATCGACGACAGCTTTGATCGTTTTCAAAGGGACGCTGCTTTCCAAACGCTGCAGATCGCGAACGGTCAGCCGTCGCATTCGTTCATCCAATTGCAGATGACTGATCGAATCCATCCGTCCCTGTTGAAAACCGCTGTAGATTGCGATCACATCGCCGTTGGTGCGGATCAATTCGTCGGTCGCCGCTTCCAGCAAGGCGTGCTGCAAACGTTCCAACAGCGGCGCTTTTTCCTTGTTCAGGACGAGCGGAATGAGCCCAAATTCGCTGGCTCCTTCCAGGTCTTCCGGCGTATCGGCCGCGACCAGAATCGGCATCTTGGTCTCTTTGGTTTCCGACCGCAACCGTTTCCAATCGGTCGAACCATCCAACAGAATCAAGATCGCATCGGCCGACAAAACCTCGGCCATCGTAACGGCTACGCCAAGTACAGCGCCGGAGTGTTTCGTGAACCGTTGGGTTGCCATGCTGTGGCGTTCCGAAAGAAGCGAGCGTCAGGGAAGTAGAATTGCTGACAGGTTGCAATAACAACACGTCAAACTCTAACGCGCATAATGCATCGCGGCAAGTTGCGATTGCATCGAGAACCTACAACTAGCAAACAATTTGCCGCCGACAGCATGCGCGGTCGCACTTCTTCATCGAATCGGTTTCCCGTTCGACCTTAGCTCTTCGTGCCACTGATCAAAAACGATGGATTGACCGCTTCGAATCGCAACCGATCCAATTGGTAATTCCCTCGCGCGACGTTCACCATCCGCACGCTCGGTTCAACGTTGCGACGTTGGAACGCGGCCTGAACTCCCACCAAGTTTTCGGGACTGGCAACGTTGACGACAAACCGCCCCGCGGGTCGCAGCCGATCGAAGATCTGGTCGACCAAATCGGCCACGGCGCGACCGGTGCCACCGACAAAGATCACGTCGGGATCGGGAAGCGCTGCCAGCGCTTCGGGAGCCTGACCGTGGACGGGGATCAGGGTGTCGCAGCCATAGCGTTGGGCGTTATCGGTCATCAAGCCAAAATCTTCGGCGTCCATTTCGATCGCGTAGACCTGACCGCCACTGACGATCTGACTCGCTTCGATCGCCAGCGATCCGCTTCCGGCGCCGACATCCCAAACGATGCTGGTCGGTCCCAGATCCATCACCGCCAACGCGATGCAGCGCACTTCCATCGGCGTCAACAGTCCACGCTTCGGTTTGGATTGCAAGAACTGGTCGTCCGGATTTCCGAACAGACGCTTCCCTTCCATCTGTTGCGGACGATCGGCGACGCCCTCACGACGGACCAAAACCATCACGTTCAACGGACCAAAGGTCTGCCCCTGCAGCGAGCTGAGATCGCCTTGGGTCACGCGCTCATCGGGAGATCCAAGATTCTCGCAGACGTAGACATTGAAGTAATCGATGCGGCGATCCAACAGCGCCGCCGCCAGCGCCGACGGTGTGATCTCTTCGGTGGTGAACAGCCCGACGCGGTCGGCGGTTCGGATTCGTTCGACCACGCGATCCAACGGCTGCGTCGCCAAGTTGGTCAGATAGGCATCGTCCCAGCTCTCTTTGACCCGCGCGAATGCCAACTGCATGCTGCTGACATGTGGCACGACTTCGAAACGGTCCTTGCCCAGCGAATCACATAAAAAGCGAGCTGTTCCGTAGAACAAAGGATCGCCGCCAGCCAACAACACGACATTCCGAGAGGCCAGCCCCTCCAGTATTTCGCTCAACCGCTGCAGATCGCTTCCCGATTCCATCCGCTCGCTGGGACCGATCGCAACCTTGGGCAACAAGTTCGCCGGGCCGACCAAAACGTCTGCCGCTTCGATCAACGCCCGAGCGTGATTGGTCAAGCCTTCGACGCCATCGTCACCAACACCAACAATCTGGATCTTATTCATTGTCCACCTACGAAAAAACCGCGTCACACATCAACGATGCAGGACGCGGATCATAAACGTTCAAATCACATCTGGACAGCCACCCGCATCGATCCAACGGGATCGTGTGGGAGCCAAAGCGAACTAGGCTTGGAAGGAGCTGCCGCAACCGCACGACTTGGTCGCGTTGGGGTTCTCGAAAGTAAAACCTTGCTTTTCGAGACTCTCGAACCAATCGACGGTGGTTCCGTCCAGGTACAAAGCACTCTTCTTGTCGACGACGACGTCAACGCCGTGCGACTCGTACTTCGAATCGGCCTTGGAGTCAAAGTTATCGTCAAAGTTCAACGTATAGTTAAATCCGCTGCATCCGCCGCCGGCAACGCCGATACGCAGAAACATCGCGTCTTCAAAGTTATGCTCTGTACGAAAGCGCTTTACTTCCTCCGCAGCTCGTTCAGATAATTGAATAGGCATCAAGAACCTCTAGTTGGAAAGGGAAGTGGTTAATTTGTCAGGCGTTTGCATTGTATTCCCCTGGCAAGCAGTGCGGCAAGTCGAAACGGACTGAATTTTGCTTGCTTTCCCGTGACAAGGGGCATTCCAGCCTAGGCGGGCTTCTCAAAATGAACGCGATAGACCGGAATCTCGTTCTTTCGGCTACGGCGTTCAAAGTGCGTTCGATAATCGAGATCGTGTTCCGCCTGGGCCGCGACATCTGGCAGCGGCGGCCCAAGCTCGGGAACGACAACCGCCATCAATTCGAGTGTCGATTCAAAGTAGTCCAGGACATCGGTCCAGAAATAAAACCGTCCCCCGGGAGCCAACGTGCGACTCGCGTTTCGCAAAAACGGCTCGTTCAAAACTCGCCGCTTCTTGTGTTTCTTCTTCCACCAGGGATCGGGAAAGTAGACATGCACGGCGGATAACGATGCGTCGGCGATCTGTTTTTGAAAGATCGGCAGGGCGTCCCCCGAAGCCATGATCGCGTTGGTGCGCCCGGCATTCTTCAGTTTGGTCGCGGCATGC
The DNA here is from genome assembly GCF_007741475.1 of Rosistilla ulvae. NCBI lineage: Bacteria > Pseudomonadati > Planctomycetota > Planctomycetia > Pirellulales > Pirellulaceae > Rosistilla > Rosistilla ulvae. The sequence continues at coordinate 5,208,290 of NZ_CP036261.1, forward strand.
TTGGCATATTTGTGAGCGATCTCGATTCCCAGAAAATTTTGCTCGGGCTGTTGGCCCGAAGCGTTCAACAGGAACAAACCTTTGCCCGAACCGACCTCGATCTGCAATCCCGCATCGTTCTGGAATAGCGTTTGGCTGGAAACCTGTTCGGGCAACGCATCGACCATCCGAAAGTGCTGCGACAAATCGATCGAGGTACTGGGCGTGCGAAGCTGTTGACGGGGCACCGGCGAATTTCCTGAATGCAATGCGATGGTTAATAGAGTCGACTTTGCCGACCATTGTTCGCCGATTTGCCCCATCCAGCAAGGCGGCTGCCAATTCGCGAGCGATCAAAATCGGGAACGTTCCCACTAAGCAACATTTTTCCACATTCCGTGCAGCATCGCTTGGGCCGCTTTTCGACCTTCACCGATCAACACTTCCGAATCGGTGAAATCGAACCAAGGAACCCGCGCGACATCCGGGCGGATCATGATGTCGGCCGATTCGTGCGCCGTGTGCCGCATCAACCCCTGAGCGATCTCGTTCATCCGAATAAACGTTTCGAAGGCGTTCTTGATCTTCGGCTTATGTTTGATCGCCGCGCACACATCGATGGCAATCGTCAGATCGCTGGCGAACCGTTGGGCCACGCGTGAAGGGACCGGATCGAGCACACCGATGTCGCACAACAACATATCGTCCCACGGGACCGCCGGAAAGATTCCCGGTATCGCCGTCGATGCCATCACCGCTTCGCGGAGCGGGCCGCGATCCAGAACGACCGGATTGCCAGTTCGCAAATCGACCGTCACGATGTTCAACGGTTGATCCAGGTCTTCGATATTTGCATCGGGTAGCAACCCTTCGACCACATGCTGCATGACATCGCGAGCCAGCAACGACGGACGGCTGAGGATGTGGATCAACTTGCGACGGGTTCCGACGAACTGTTTGACCGTCTCATACCAGGAGAAGATGCCCGAACTCGAACTCGCTTCGGATTTGGGTGCGACCGCGAACAGCTTGGCTTGCATCTGAAGAAAGCCTTCGGATTGCAGATAGGTGTTTACTTTGGCATGCAGTTTTTCGCTGTCCGGTTCAATCGCACACAGCGCCCCGACCAACGATCCGATGCTCACACCAACATATCGCTCGATTCGTAGGTCCATCGAACGGAGTACCTCGATCGCACCGATGTGAGCTAGCCCTCGAGCGCCGCCGCCGCCAAGTGCCAAAACCGCTGTTCGTTTTCTTAACTGCATGGTCTGTCCTCGCTCTAAATACTTCCTCTGCTCGGTCAAGTTCCTTTCTAATGTTCGGTACGCGGGGATTGCCGCCTTCCAGTTTTTCACGAACCAACCGGTCGTGACGGCGACGAATTGATATCAAACGGTTCTTATGGGACGGCGAAACAACGCCCAGAAGAGCCCCAACAGCGTCTACGTTAACGCGCACAGAGGCAGTGTTTTCCAACGTTTCGGAGAGGCTGAACGCGTCTCTGGTGCTGGCAGCGCTAATAACGCATCAAGATTGGATCCGCGGCAATGCTATCGATCTCCGACCAGCCTTCATCGGCGATCGCTTCGCCTAGTTCGGCCACTCGGCGGAAGTCTCCCAGACCGGCCCGCGTGCCCAGCAAACGATGCCGTAAATGCCAGCAAAGCACATCGATCGCAGCACGTGTTGTCGGATCGGACTGCTGTGCCCCATACATACTGGTACACAGCATCACGACGGCATCTTGGAGACGCTGTGAGATTCCGGCCATCGCACACTGTCGATCCGCCAGCTTCAACTGGAACTGCCGCATCGTTGCGGAGATTTCAAAACAGACGCCACTCAGATAGTGCTGAGCAAACTGGGCATGTGTCCGTAATTCCTGCGGCATCAGGTCCAACGAATCGAGGGTTCGCCCTCTCCATCGCTGCCCCATGTACCAACCCGCGTACTGCGTCAACGGCCCCTTCAAACGCCAGGCGTGCAGCGGATTGACGGGGTTGGGATGCGTGATTCCAGCCGCTTGGACGGCTCGACCAATCGGTTCGAAGAAATCTTTGCCATGCTGTTTGACTAACGATTTGAAAAATGCCATCCCCAACATCTCTCCTTCCCCTTCGTAGATACAAGGGGCCAGAAATTCGTGCACGTTGTCGCCAAACGTGTGTCCATGCAGGAACGATCGCCCGCCATGAGTCTTCATATAGAGTTCGATCGCCGCTTCCTTCAGCGCTTCGCTGCCGAAGATCTTAGCGATGATACATTCCATCTCGCCGCGATAGCCCATATCGATCAAGCCACCACACCAATGCACCAACGCATCGCAACCCACGATCAGGCCAGCCATGTGGCCGATCCGTCGTTGCACCAATTCACGGCGATCGATCGATTGGCCATATGTGTGACGATACGAAGCCCAAGGGAGCATGCTGGCCAACATCGAACGCATCGTTCCGGCCGCGTTGGCACACAAGGAAACGCGTCCAAGGTTCAGCCCGTGATATGCAATCGTCAGCCCGTCGCCCGCAACGGGACGCAGTAAATTTGCGGCCGGAACGCGGAAGTCGCGGAAGACCAAACCATTGTTGTGCGCACGACGAAGCGCATACAAACCGTAGCGTTTCATTTGAAAGTGCTCATCCTCTTGCTGCGGCAATTCCGCAATCAAGACAGCTGGTTGTTCATCGATCCGACAAACCAACCCGATTGTCCGTCCGGGAACGGCATTGGTGATAAACAGCTTCTCGCCATTGACCACATATTCGTCGCCATCCAAAAACGCTGTCGTTCGCAGCGCCGTCAGATCGCTTCCCGCCCCCGGTTCGGTCAACGCAAACGCCGACAAACGGGAACCATCCGCCAAGCCCGGCAGAAAGCGTGCCTTCTGCTGTGGGGTGCCAAAGGTCCGCAACGGATCGACGGCACCGATACAACCGTGGACCGACGCCAACCCCGCGACGGTTGGTTCGATCGTCGCCATTTCGATCAAAAACTTGGCGAAGTGTTGAAATCGCAGCCCACTGCCGCCATGCTCCCCACCGACCAACATCCCCCAATACCCGGCCTCCCCAAGGCTAGTCAGAACGGAATCGGAGATCTTATTCTGATCGTCGTAGATCGTTCCATCCGCGATCGCGTCGCGAACCACCTTGAGACATCGGTCCATCATTCGACGCGTCCCTTGGGGAACTTCGCTTTCGGGCAGCGAGAACAACTCCGACACCACATGCCGTTGCCAAACGCTACGATGTATCGGGCTGTTGGCGGTTTGATATTGAGCGGCGAACAACGCTTCGACTTGGTCGTCCGCCGTGTCGAGCACGCCGGTTCGACGCGCCTCATCATCGCTCTTGCCCCCCAACCGCAAAGCCGTCTCCGCAAACGATCCCCCCGCGGCAACTCGATTCGCCGAACCGTTATTCGCCGCCCCATCCCTCCTCTTCGAGGCTTCCGACGGCTGTTGCGGTGCTGTTTCGGAACGAACCTCCGCGGCAAGTTTCGATAAAGATTCGCCTCGTTCCTGCTCTTCCAGCATCTCGTCGTAGCTTTTGTTATGGATATCAAGGCTCATCGATCTCTCCTCCAGGTATGAAACCAGTCGCACAACTCATTGTTTCCACAGCAGGCTTGGGGGCGGTGCCGCCCTCAAGCCGCATAGACTAATGCCGCGTCAAACGTTGACTGCCGAAGCCCGAGCGATCTTCGGAACTGGCGTACAGCGTTCCACCAGTTGACGCCAGTTCTTCCAATCGCGTCGCCGGTTCAAAGCGGATGCCGTACATCACCTCCAACGCCTTCATGTTCCGAGCAATCGCTTTCCAGCCGAGGCCTTCGGCCATGCTCAACGGGCCTCCCCGAAACGGTGCAAACCCAGTTCCCAGGACCATCGCCAAATCGACCATCCAAGCCTCGGCGACGACGCGTTGCTGCAAGCACTGGACCGATTCATTGATCAACGGATAGATCAGCCGACGTTGCATATCGCTTAATCCATCGGTTGCCATATCCAGATGTGGAACCATCGTCGTCGGCACGCCGTTGGTGATCGCTTTCATCGGCGACGGAGCCCCGCGGTGCTTGCCATCGTACCGGTAGAACCCCTGCCCGCTTTTGCAACCGATCCATCCAGCGGCAACCATTTTGCCGAGCAGCGTGACGACGCGTTCATTGTCTCGGAGCACCGAATCGAGTGCTCCCGATACGTGATACGCGACGTCTATTCCAACCTGATCTAACAGTTCCAACGGCCCCATCGGCATTCCGAATCGGCGAGCCTCCCGGTCGATCGCCTCGGCTTCCATCCCATCGCAGATCATCTGAATCGCTTCGCCGATGTAGGGAAACAAGATTCGATTGACCAGAAATCCGGGCGTGTCGGAGGTGACGATCGGCGTCTTGCCGAGTGAACGGACAAATTGCACCAGTTCATCCACGACCGCGTCGCTGGTGGCCGATGCGCGCACGACTTCGACCAACTCCATCCGATGGACCGGATTAAAGAAGTGCAAACCGCCGACTTGCTGCGGACGATTGGAGGCGTCGGCCATGTGAGCGATCGACAGCGATGACGTATTGGAGGTCAACACACCGTGTGGGTTAACGACTTTACTTAACTCTCGAAAAACTTTGGCCTTCACATCGTCGCGTTCGACGACAGCTTCGATCACCAGATCGACACTCTCCAATGGGTCCCAATCGCAGGTTGCTGAAATACGTCCCATCGCGGCTTGCGCATCGGCGGCCGGCAACCGCCCGCTGGCCACAAGTCCGGACATCGAACGTTCGATTCGGCTCATCCCCGCCGCAACCAACTCCTCGCTGATCTCCTTGATCACGACATGGTACCGATGCATCGCCGCCAGCTGTGCAATTCCCGCCCCCATCACTCCCGATCCGATCACTCCAATTTTGTGAAACGTGGGATGAGCGGAGAACGGTTGATCCGCCGCCTCACGGTTTGCAGGGGAACGCCAAGTGGCAACCGAACGAGCTCGTTCGCGGCGGAAAAACAGCTCCAACAGGTTGCGACAGGTTGGCGTCTCGATCAATCGGCTGAATTCAGATCGCTCGGTGGCGAAACCATCACCTTTGCGTTTCAGCCCCGCTTCGACGGCGCGAATCGCTGCGGAAATCGCGGGATAGTGAGCACTCTCGCGAGCCGTCTGGTTTCGAGCGCGATGCAAGACGATCCGGCGACCGATCGACGTGTGATCGAAGAACCGTGATGCCAAGCTCTTCCGTGGCTTATGTTGAGGCAGGTAGGGGCGTTTGAGCAATTGCTGGATGAATTGATCGACCGCGGATTTCCAATTCCCTTCCCCCGCGATGCGATCGACCAGACCGATTTCGAACGCCTTGCCAGCCGTCATTTTTTTGCCTTGCAAGATCATCGGCAACGATTGAAGTAACCCCACGCGGCGCGGCAAGCGTTGAGTTCCGCCCCATCCGGGGATAACTCCCAATTGCACCTCGGGCAATCCGAATCGTGTCGAGCTGCTCTCCTGCGCAATCCGGTATCGACAGGCCAATGCAAATTCCAAACCGCCTCCTAGACAAGGTCCCGAAATCACAGCCAGCGTCGGCACGTCTAAACTTGCGATCCGCGTGAACAACGCTTGGCCAGTCGCCAAAGCCTCCTCCACCTCCACGACCGTCAACTGAGCGATCTTAGAAACATCTGCTCCCGCCATAAATCCGCTCTCATGAGCGCTGCGGAAGACGATCAATTTTGCCAACCGGTCCTCCTCCAATTCGCCGACGATCTGCCGCAGTTCGGTAATCACTTCGTCATCAAAGACGTTTACCGATCGGGTTGCATGTTGGATCCAAACCGTCACCACATCGCGATCGTCGCGATAGACGCCAAAATGTTTGTAGGTGTTGCCATTCATCAATTCTTCTCTCCCAGTGTCTGGCCTGGTACTGCCGAATCGACAGCACCAAGCGGTTTACGTTTCCACAACCATTGCAAAACCTTGCCCGCCGCCGATGCACAGGGTTGCCAACCCACGCTGCATTCCACGCTCGCGGAGCGCCCGCAACAACGTGATTACCATCCGCGTTCCCGTCGTCCCCACCGGGTGTCCCAACGCAATCGCCCCCCCGTGCACGTTCAAACGATCGACCGGCAGTTCGCCCATCGGGCTACTCAGGTCGAGTTCCTGACGGGCAAACGCCGTCGACTGCATCGCTGCCAAGCAGGCCAGGACCTGAGCGGCGAAGGCTTCGTTGATCTCAAACAGATCGAAATCGGACAGTGTCAAACCGGTCTGCTTCAGCAACTTTGCCGTCGCATAGACAGGGCCCAGCCCCATCCGCCGCGGATCGCATCCAGCGATCGCATAGGCGGTGATGCGTCCCAGGGGCGGGTGCGTTTTCGCCAAATCATCGTCCGCATCGACTAACAAAACCGCAGCCGCACCATCGGTTAACGGGCAACTGTTTCCCGCCGTCACGGTCCCGTGGGGATCGAAAATCGGTTTCAGTTTCCGCAGCTGTCCGATCGATTGGTTCGCTCGTGGCCCGTCATCTTTGTCAATGGTCCGCCCCGCGAATTCGATCGGTGTGATCTCGCCCGATAGAAAACATTGCTCGCGAGCAGAGACGGCCTTTTGATGGCTCTGCAACGCAAACGCATCCTGATCGTCTCGGCTGATTGCAAACTCTTTCGCCAACACCTCCGCGGTCTCCCCCATGTTCAATCCACTGACCGGATCGGTCAGTCCCAACATCACACCCGCAACCGGTTTGAAGTGTCGGGGGCGCAGCTTTGCCAAAATCGCCAACTTCGATCCAATCCGCTTGCTGCGGCTCAATTGCATCAACAGCTTCGCTGCCGAAGGGCGGACCAACAGCGGGATCCCGGACATCGACTCCGTTCCGCCAGCGACGACCACGCGGGCCCGCGATTCGCGAATGATCTGCCACCCCGACAAGATCGACTCCATCCCCGATCCACAGTTGCGATTCACCGTGTGCGCGATGCGATCGTGGGGAATCCCCGCTTGCAGCGCGACCACACGAGCGATGTTGGCTGAATCGGCCGGTCCGGAGACGTTGCCAAACACAAGTTCTTCCACCTGGTCAGGTTTCAATTGAGCTTGAGACAACGCGGCCGCAACGGCAGCCCGCCCCAATTCTGCGGCCGAGACATCGTTCATCGCTCCATACGCTTTGGCAAATGGCGTCCGTTGTCCAGCGAGAATCGCGATTGGCTTGAGTGGTTCGATCATTTCAAGTCTCCTTCGCGCAGATGGCGGCGCAGCACCTTGCCCAGAAAATTCCGAGGCAGATCGTGTTCGCAACGTTCAAAAATCCGCGGCCGTTTGTGCGCCGCAAGATGCTGGTGGCAATAGGCTTCCAACGCCGCAACGTCCCACGCAGCCCCCTTCTTCATGACGAGAAACGCTTTCACGATTTCGCCACGCTGCGCGTCGGGGGCCCCGACCACCGCAGCATCCTGCACACCAGGACAGGCACGCAATTTGCGTTCCACCTCGCGCGGATAGACGTTAAACCCCGAGGTGATGATCAGATCCTTTTTGCGTTCGTGAATTTCATACAAGCCGTCGGCGCGGATCCGAGCGAGATCGCCGGTGAACAACCAACCGTCGCGGATTGCATGCTGCGTCTCGACCGGATCGTTCCAATACCCGAGCATCACCTGCGGACCGCGAACCACCAGTTCTCCCACTTCCCCCCGCGGCAAATCGATCATACCGGTCTCCTGGTCGACGATTCGCGCGTCGGTATCGGGCAGAGGCAGCCCAATCGTTCCGTGCCGCGCGGTCGCGTTGAGCGGGCCAACATGGGTGACGGGGGACGCCTCGCTCAATCCATAACCTTCCACGACCAATGCGCCGGTGTGTTCGGCAAATTCGATGGCCACTTCCTCGGGCAATGGGGCGCCGCCGGAGATCACCCACTTGATCGAATCGAGCCGCGCTGGCCGCTTCCGCAGTTGTTCGTTCATCGCCACCAACATCGCGGGGACCGCATGAAAGACCGTTGGTCGATGGCGTTGCATCAACTCGATCGTGCGATAGGTGTTGAACCGATGGTGAAGTACGATCGTGGCAACCAACGCCGCACCGCCGAGTACGGTCGTCGACAATCCGTAGCTGTGAAAGAAGGGGAGCACGCCGGTCAAACGTTCGCGACCGATCTGCGCCCCGGCCCAGTAATACTGTTGCCAAGCGTTGGCGACCAGATTGCGATGGCTCAGCGTGACCGCTTTGGCTTGCCCCGTGGTCCCTCCCGTCGGCAGAATGTAGGCAGCATCGGTCGCCGGATCGCAGAGCGCGGTGTCGAACAATGGTTCGGCGCGGTTGAGTTCATCCCAAAACCATGCCGCACTGTCGCTGCCCGAAATCCACCACTGACCGGTACGCTGGTGCCGCATATACAGGTAACCAAGCTGTTCCAGCGGTCCGAGTTGCGGACGCACCGACACAAGCAATATCTTGCGTGGTCGGTGCGAACCGTAAAGTGTATGCGAGAGCATGTCTAAACTGATCACCACTTGGCAATCGGTTTCGGCCAGCAATCGGTCGACCTCCTCTTCGACCATCAAGGGGCTGATTGCGACCGCGATCCCCCCGACGCGCCAGATTCCATTGACCGCAATGATGTACTCGGGAACGTTTGGCAACAACAATCCAACGCGATCCCCCGGCCGAATCCCCAATTCCTTTAATACCGCCGCCATCCGCATCGCGTCGCGATTGAGTTGGCGGTATTGCCACTTGGTCTCGTAATAGATGCAAGCATCGCGGTCGGGCATCAGCCCCGCAGCTCGATGCAGCAAGCCCCAGGCGGGAAAGTTGGGGTACTGCAGCTTCCGTGGTGGAAGCGCGAACTGCGAGTCCTCTGTCGTCGTTCGATCGTAGCTTTGTTGCAGATTCGAAGAGACCGTAGCCATGGTGCACCTCAACACAAGAAAGAAGCCCGTCCCTTCCGTGGCCCGTCGCCATCCGATAGCCGGACGGCGATTCCAGTTGTGTTGTTGGTGAGCCCTAACGGCCCTTGATGCAGGCCGAGCTGTCCTAAGTCAGCATACGAAATCGACGTTTACCGGCCCCGAATTGGGGCTGGCTGGCAGAGAAAATTCTCCGCCACGGACTCCGTTCGCCGACTTAGGAAGATCGTCTCGCAACGACGCTCGGCACTTGTGCAATCAATCTTGTGTGTCGGCATAACATTCAAAAACTGCCGACACGGCATAATGAAGTAATGCGATCAAATATGAGGTCGCTCGACCTCGAGATAACTCGACCTACGAAGCTGGCATCGAGAATGCAACGTTGAAGAGGGCCGAAAAGCTGAATGAATGCAAGGCAATGAATCGAATGAATCAATCACGACCCGCTAAGTTGATCTCAATGCCTTAATCGTAGCGTCAACGCGCCCCTGGTCAACATTACGAAGGTGGATTAAGCCACAAAGCCGCTGTATAGAAGGAGTTATCGCGTTTAGACATCAAGGGCAAACGCTGGACTCTCCCGAGCATCTTTCATTGCAGCGTCCGAAAAAAGGGAGCCAGCAAGGTCCATGAAACATCTGCTTTAGATGTCGATTCGTCCCCCCTATCGCACGCCAATCTTCGACATTGAAAATCAGGGCGAATGCCAAACGGCGAGCACGTGAACCGCGATTACACCCGACGACGACACCGGCACCCATTAAAGCCAGTTTCTCCACCAGTAGACCAACGAAAGAGATTCGATTCGGATCATTGCTGAACATTGGGTAGAGAGTTTGTCTCCACCGCTCCAAATCCCTTTTTGTCCCCAAAACTTGATTGGAATTCACCATTCGCTGCACCGGTCCGCCAACGCGGCATGCTTCGATTATCGATGCGTTGGCCAAAGGTTCATGACCGCGGGAAGGAGGATAATCGTGGAACGGGACCTACGCTTTTCGTTGCAGGCGGGGAACACAGCCTTGTGTCCATTTGGACAATGGCCAAAACATCACGGATAGAACCGACCGATCGTCCTCCAAATTGCTACGTGTGCAGATGTTCGCTGATACGATTTCGCAAGCGACACTCTCATGAAATTTCCCCAAAGAGGCACCTCACACACCGCGACGCACCCCCAAAAACAACTAGAATCAACGCAAGTCATGAACGAATCGTATCCAGCGATCTTCTGACCTAACGACACTGGTCCCGATTCGCTTAACTTCACTCCGGATTACCAAGCCCCCTGCGTTTTTTGGTTACCGATCGTTGGCCAGCTTGAACCGATCAAAGCGCACTCACCAACAATCGACGCGCGTTTGTTAACTCCCAAACTCTTACTTGTGAGGTTGACGATGAAGCCATTGCTGCTTTCCATTGCGATCTTGACGCTGCAAAGTTCTGCAGCGCTCTGCGACATCATTGCCCACTACAATTTCAATGACAGTTCGCGCAACAGCACCGACACCAACGCACTTACGATAGCTTCCTCCATTACAAGCCAGGCCACAGGACCACATAGCGGAAGCTTCGGATTCATGAGCACACCCGCAGGTGCAGTCAGCCCTGCCTTGGTGTGGTCAGCGATTGGTGAAAGAGAACCAAGCACTACCTACTTCGAGTTCGACATTGACCTTGCTGTAGGCACATCGGCTGTCTCGTTTGAATCGCTTCATTTTGATGCCTTTGTCGCAGACACTCTCGGTAACACAACAGCCTTCGACTACAACCTCTACTGGAGCACCGATGGATTTTCCACGACCATAGGATCCGGGGCGGGCCCAAGCATCTCAGGAACTGGAGCGCAAAATACGACTTCGCCGCTCAATTTCGATCTTTCCGGCCTTGCTCCCCAGTCATCCACGGTAACCTTCCGCCTCGATCCCGTATTCGCGAGCGGTTCGTCCGAAAACGGCGCTGGCTCCCAACGACGGGGAGCGATCGACAACGTCACGCTCAACGGAACCGCAACGGCTGCTGTCCCAGAGCCGTCGACTTTGATCCTGTGTTCTTTGGCCGGCGTCTTCGGAATCTTCAGGCGATCCAGCCGTACTACCGGACCATCGTCGCGTCGGGGATCATGCGGGAAACCTGCTTTGTCTGAATGTTAATAGCGCGGTCGATATCGAAACGGCGTTTCGTTGTCCCATCGATCGCGAGACCTCATCCAGCCAAACGACGGGCGAATTCCGGTTTCGTGTCGCGGAGGATCTCGAGGATCTGTTTTCGCATCTCCGCCGTCAGGTGTTCGTCCTCGGGAGATTCGACGGTCCCTTGCAGAATGCCCGCCAGTTTGTCGAGCACGCGGGTACGGACTTCGTCGGGCAGTCCATCGAAGGCGGGAGAGTAGATCAGGTAGCTGCACGGGTACTGGAACAGCCGTTGTTTTAAGTCGAGGTCGCGGAGCGAACGCCCCTTGGAATCCTTGATGCCACGATCTATGAAATCGTTGGCAAACGTGCTGCTGCCCGCAACGCGATCGCTCAGTTCGAATTCGTCACGCATCAAAAGGTAGCGCAGCACGCGCTCTGCCGACGCGGCGATCCGCCGGTTGGCGCTCTCGCTGATGTGTCCCTCTTCGCGTTCCAGAAACTTGTTCATCTGAAACGATTGATGCAACGCCTGACGCGTTTCATAGTTCGCCGCGGCGATCGCGTTGTGCATCTGCGTTTGATGCTCCAGCACCATCAGCGCGACGATATCGCTGTGCGGCGACAGGTAGCGGTTGGTCGAGAGCAAGGTGTCGAGGGTCTGCAGATTTGCACCTCGGTCGAGCTCCGGTTCGCGACTCTCCGCTTCGCTGAACAGCATGTTCCCCATGTGCCGCATCGTGCCGTGCTGCCCCGTCACATACCATCCACCCCAACGCTCCTCCAACGGGCTCGTCTGGTCGGTCGTGAACGTACCGCTCCCCAAAATCGGTTGGCCATCGGAATCGGGATAGACGCTGCGGACCAAATATCCAGGAACATATTGGGTGCGGCTGCTGGCGTGACACGAGAGGCATTGGCCGCGATCGCGCACAAATTTTGGCGGCTTCGATTCGGTCTGCTCGAGCGTGTAGAAGGTCGCACCCTGCTGTGGATCGGTCGCCGCGATCTCCAACACATCGCCGCGCACGCACCAACCGACGTAGACGTCGTCGTTAAAGTAAAGTGCTCTCGGAGTCCGCGGTGCAATGCGGGAACGCTGCAAACTGGTCTTCGAAAAGACGAGCGTCTGCGAACTGATCGGGACATCTAAAGCTTCGAGCACCGACTCCAGATAGCCGTGCTGCCGATCGAACTGAAGCTGCAGTTCGCCCGATTCGATCTTCGCCGACAACTGAGTAATCCGATCGTCGACCGAAGCCTTGTGGTAATCGATCGGCGGGCTTTCGTACGTGTCCGTTTGCGCGTTGGCGGGGGAGGGAACAGAGAACAAGCCGATACTCAACAGAGCTGCTGAGCGGATGATTCGGAGTACTTTGGTCATGAGATCTTTTGCTCCA